>CAYYMF010000016.1:0-48780 GCA_964472755.1 uncultured Chitinophagales bacterium
GTTCAACAGTTAATACTGGTGGTTATAGCGACCCTGCAAATGCAGAAGCAAATAATGGTACAGACTGGTTATATTTTACGACACCTGCAACTGTACCGGCACAATATTATTTTAAATTCAATAATATAGGCGATTTTGGTACTTGGGGAGGCTTAGAAGGTGAAGTGTATAAAAAAACAGGAGGCACTTGTCCGCCAACTTTATCTTATGTTGGCAGTTGGGATCCTGATCTTTGTGGTGTAGAGGAAGAAAGTAATGGTTTTTGTCTTGAACCAAACACAACATATTACATAATGGTTGATCCTGAACAAGATGGTTTGTGTGGTGGAAGAGGTCGCTATCAACTTAGAGTAAGAGGAAGTAATGCTACTGCAGGTCAGGATAATATCTGTTCTGCCGATAATTTAGGTACTTTTGCAACATATACAGGTACAAATTTAACTTTCACACGTACCAATCATTCTAATGAATGTGCAACTACACAAACCAACGAACCAAGTGGAGGACAAAAAACAACTTGGTATTCTTTCACTACAGGAAATGTTGTAGGACGTGAATTATTCGTTAGAGTTGATGCAAAAACAAATGGCATGGATGCAGAAGTTTATATATACGAAGCATGTAATCCTCCAATTTGTACAGGTTCAAATCTTAATGCCGGAGAACTAAATGAATTAGCAAATTATTGGGACGGCTTATTAGTTCCTGCTCTCGGTATTGGGGAATGGGATGCAGAAGGTACACTTACTGGGGTTATCCAGCCAAATACAACTTATTACATTAGAGTAGATGGTGTAAATTTATATGGACCAGTAGATGGAGAATACGATTTAACCGTTCGTATGCAAGGTGGTTTGTACAATGGAAACGATAATTTTTGCAATGCATGGACAGTTGGTGCTTCTAATAGTCCAGGTGGAAGTGGAGCAGCACATACAGAATCGATTGCAAATAATGATATTTTAGATTTAGGAGAAACTATTTCAGTGCCAACTTTCAATAATAAACAAGCATCAAGTCAAGAAGCTTGTGCTCTAGATGAACCCAATAATGATGAAGATGATGAAACCGTATGGTTTAAAGTAACAACAGGTTCTAACCCAGGTACTGAAATTACGGTAGATGTTGATGCTATTAATGATGGAAGTGGAGGATTAGATTGTATTGGTGGCTTGTCTTATGGATGGGTAAAAGCCTATAAAGCAGATGGCTCACCAGTTTTACCGATAAATTGTGCAGGTTGGATAACTAGCACAAATTGGTTTGATGGTATTACAGAAGCTGGAAGTGATGATGCAATCGACGCTTCAAAGTATTATATCAAATGTCCTATGCCTAATACTACGTATTATATTCAAGTAGAGAATCAAGGTTTAGGTTGTGATAAATCTTCTTTTACAATGACTGTAAAAGATAACGGAGTATCTGCTGGTCCAGATAAAATTTGTGATGCCTTAGATTTAGGTGTTCCAACTTATGGCGGTCCTTTGTCGAATACTACAAATGTGGATTTATTTATTGACAAACAATCTAACTATTGTGCAACTGTAGCAGCTAGCGACGAACCAGATCCATTCCCTGCTCAAAGTATAGACAAAACAGTTTGGTACAAATTTACGACTCCTGCAGCCTATTATCCAAGTGGTAATCCTTTAGCTCAATTGCCACATGTTTATACTTTTGAAGTAGATAGATTATCTAGCTCAGCTTCCACTTCATGGCCAACTTTCGCAGTATATGAACAAACAGCTGTAACTTCAAGAGTATGTACACCTGAAAATTCAGCTAGTTTTAGTAATTTAGCATTAGTAGATTATACTCAAAATTTAGATTTTGGAGATGCCTCAATTGAATATTTATGCTTAAAACCAAGTACGACCTATTATATTCAAATTGATCACGCATCTACACCTTGGACATCAGAATATGTTGATTTCTCACTAAGAATTAAAAAAGCGGCTTTCCGTGCTGCAGACAATCTTTGTGATGCTTTTGATTTAGGTATAATTACTGCTGATGGTACTGCTTCAGGTACACCAACTGGTGTAAATTGGACAAATTCTGGAAAAATGAGTGCGGCTCCAATGTTTTCTTTACCACATACTAATAAATGTACTGCTGCTGAAAATGGAGAAAATGATGTAGCAAATCCTGGTAATCACAATGAACAAGAAGCTAATATTACAGGTGGTGGTACACATACTGCTACCACTTGGTATAAATTTACAACTGGGAATACGGTTCCTGACTGGATTTATTGGTACAATGATGATAGGGTAGGAAGTGATGCCAATAGAGGTACAGGTTGTTTAGAGCTTATACCTTATGGAGGTGGAGTTGGCTTTAATACTGAAGTAACTTTTATTAAACCAGAATCGCCTTCTTCTTGTCCAGTTCATACACAAATGGTTGCTCAACCAGAAATGAATATACCTGGAGATGTTTGTGATGCCGTAACAGGTATCGGATTTGGAGCGCCATGTTATAATGATTTATTTAGATTAAAATGTCCATTACCGAATACAACCTATTATGTCCAAATAAAAGATATGGGATTTGGTTCACTATGTTTTGAAGGTGTTTGGTCTTATGATAATGGTACTTATGGAATTAAGACAGCACCTACTTTAGGAGGAGCACCTGCTAATGATAGTATTTGTAATGCTATAGACCTAGGCTCTGTACCGAATGGTGGAACTTTAGCTCCGTCAACTATATATGATAATTTCTGTGCTACGCCAGACTTACAGTGGAGAGGCGATTTCTCTCAACCGTTGGAGGCTGATGTTTGGTTTAGATTTAAACCACCTGTTTCTGGTTCAGTATTAATTACAGCTCAATCTGCTCCAGCAGGTTCTCCGGGAATTGATGATGATTTGGATTTGCAAATGGCAATTTGGGAACCTATATTAGGTGATGGTACAAACTTACATTGTTCAGACCCACGTTATTTATGGACACCAATTATTGCCCAAGATCATAAAGATTGTGAATTGACAGAAGCTAGTATTAGTGCATGTTCTGGTTTAAATACAAATGTTCTATTTGCTTATGATATATATAAAACTTGTGGTGGAAGTTTTACTTGTAATGAGGGCAATAGTTTTATTGCTACTTGTTTAGATCCAAATAAATATTATTATCTACAAGTAGATGGTGGAGATTATGCAACTTGCGACTTATTTGATGCAGGAGATTGCGTAATGGGTTATTTTAAATTACAAATTCAAGATGCAGGTTTAAGTTTAGTAAACCCTGCAAATACC
The DNA here is from genome assembly GCA_964472755.1 of uncultured Chitinophagales bacterium. Classification (GTDB taxonomy): domain Bacteria; phylum Bacteroidota; class Bacteroidia; order Chitinophagales; family JADIYW01; genus JADJSS01. Next base: position 3,267 of record CAYYMF010000016.1, read on the forward strand.
GCCGCAGTAATTTCTCCTTATACATCATTAGGTATTAGGAATTTTGAATATTTGCATGACGAACCTTGTTTTGCTTATCATTTAGGAACTGCTCAAAATGCAGCTCTAGATTATGGTTCATTAAATTGGACTAAAATGACCAATAGATGTGCCACTTCTATTGGTGATCCACTACCTTCTCAATGGGGTGCAAGAAACACTTCTACAGATAAAACTGTATGGGCAACATTTATTGCTCCACCTACAGGAAAAGTGAGAATTCGTGCTGAGAATATTGCTCAAATAAAAGGTGATGATGATTACCATCAAGATATAAACCTACAATTAGCTGTTTACCAAACCTCTAACTGTTATGATAAATGGAGATTGACTGAAGTACAAAGTGGGTTTGGATTTGATGGTGCTTGTATTGAAACTGATATAACGAATAGTGATGATGGTATTAGGGTATGTGTGCCTGTTGTAAATCCTACATGTGGATTTGATGAATATATGACAATAAGTTGTTTAGAACCAGGAGAAGTTTATTATATTATGATAGATGGAGATGCTAGTTATGTTTCACAAGCAGACTTTGAAGATGTAGAGGGTGATTTTAGAATTTCAGTTCAAGAATTGTCAGGAATTCCTTCATCGTCAAATGATATGCTTTGTGATGCAGCTATAATTGGAGGTGTAAATACATTACCAGTGAATGGCTCTATTACAACGGGTTCTTATAGTAATAGTTGTGCAACAATTGAACCTAATATTGAAGGGGCGGGTAAAATTGCTGAGAAAATTAGAGGTTCTTACCAAGATAATCCTGCGGATTTAACTACTGATGAATTTACAGTTGAACACTCTCTTTGGTTTAAATTCCAAGCACCAGCATCAGGCAAAGTTAGAATTGAGGCATTACAAGAAGTTGATGATATTGATTTAGGTGTAGCGGTTTATGATATTCCTAATCAAACATGTGGAGGTTTAGAAACAAATGGATTTACAATTACTGAAGATTATGACCCACCAATTTTAGGAGGGCAAGATGAAGATTTAGAAGTATATTGTTTAATTCCAAATAGATGGTATTGGATTCAAGTTGATGGAGATAGAAATACAACATGTGGACCCATTACAACAATGTTATGTTCTGATCCATTGCGTAGTGTTGTAGGTGGTACTGGTTCTGATTGCGAAACTGGTCAGTTTAAATTAAAAATAACCCATTTAGCAGCAGACCCAACTTATATTAGTAATGTTGATTATACTCCTGATCCAGATTTGCTTGGTGGTAATGATAATTATTGTGAAGCACATAGAGTGAGAGGTGCTTCTGGAAATATTAATATTTTCAGCAATGCTACCTATTTACAAAATGGAGAAACCATAACTTTCAGACATAACAATAGATGTGCTACTACTGAAGTAAATGAACCAGAATTGAATGGCTGGGATTTGAATCCTTTTGATTCAGATAATACACCTACTGTTTGGTATGTATTTAATACGGGTCCAATTTTACCACCTTTATTACCAGGAGAAATAACGATTAATGTTACCAATCCAAGTGGCACTTGCTTTGATCCTGATATGGATTTGTATGAATATACAGGACCTCTAAATTCCTATTATACTGCTGCTGGTTGTACTAATTTAGGTGCGAATAAATTTAATAGATTGTATAGAGTGGGTGAGGGTTCTAATATTCCTTATTTACCATCAATTAGACCAGAAAGAATTACGTTAACTTGCCCAAAACCAATGACAACTTATTTGATTAGAATTGCAGGATCTAGTGCTTGTCCATTGTTTGGCGACAATATGGGCGATTTTGATATTTCTATATCAATGTCTGCTACGCCAGGTTTAGATGTTTTTAATGATGATATTTGTGGTGCAGATAATATGGGTACATTGCCTTATGGAGGACAAATAACTAAACTCGGAAATAATTTCTGTGCAACACAACAACAAGGGGAGCCAAATACAAGTCAGAATTGTGTGCAATCTGAACCATGTGCAGACGAAACCGTATGGTTTAAATTTAGAACAAGTGCTAATCCTGGTGATATTGAAATTGTAGTTAGAGATGTTTTAGCATTAAGTTATATTGCAGCTCCATCTATTGCAGTTTATAGGTATGTTGGAACAGATAACTCATGTACTGCAAATCCTTTTAGTAATCTTGCTAAATTAGATGAGAATTCAGGTGTTGTTGTATTGGCTGGCGTTCAAATAGATTCAGCAAAAGTTAGCATACCTTGTGCGAGACCAAATACATGGTATTATGTACAAGTAGATGGTATAGATATGTCATTACTTGGTTTTACATTACCAGGCTCATCTGATAATTTTGCATTTAATTTACAAGTTAGAGATTTAGGAAATTACTCAAACAGAGCTGGAAATGATAATTTAGCCAATGCCTTTCCAATGGATAGCACAATAACAGCACCAACAGCTTATGTATTGCCTGCAGGTGGTACAAAATCAAGAAAAGGACATAATATTTGTGCTACTTGTGAAGATGGCGAAGATGGCAATTATTGCGGTATTAATGAAACTGGTCATACTGCGGCATTTAATGCTGAAGATGAAACAGTATGGTACTATTTTACTACACCTTCAAAACCAGGTAAGATTACAGTTACTGTCGCTGATGACCCAGCTCATTCAGGAACATTCTCACCTGCGTTTAGATTGTATTATTATAATCAAAATATGGGTAGTCCTCAGTTTAGAACAACAAATGCACCTTCAAGAAAATTAATACAAGAAGGAGCTGGTTCTTCTGGTATAGGAGCATCTACATCAGTAACTTATACTTGTTTATTACCAAATACAAAGTATTATATTGAGGTGGATGGTAATGATAATGTGCCATTTACTTTAGATCAAAGCTATTTTGTGGTAACTATATCAGATGACAATTCAGGAAATCCTGGACCGTCTAACGATTTGATTTGTAGTGCAGAAAATTTATCTACAAATATGGCATCAGCAGTAAATAGAACTAATAACTGTTCTTGGGAGGAAACTGGCGAACCTAATACAAGTGGCAATATGGGTGGAACTGGAGATGATGTTACTTCAAATGGTTATGATGAGACAGTTTGGTTTACTTTTGTTCCAACGGCTTCTCAAAGTGTAAGAATGCAATTAGACGTAACTTCTGGCATGTGGGGAGGTATTAATTATAGATTATATGAAATGCCAAGTACTGCCACCATTACTTGTACAGGTTCCCCTGCAAATGTCCCTACTTGGTCACAGCTAAAAGAAATTGCAAATGGTTCTTCAACCTTGTTGGTTGGAAATGAAATTGATGAAACTTGGCCATGCTTGAGTCCGACTAAACGATATTATATTCAGATTGATGGTAATAATATGATTGGGGTTGATGATATTGGAGATTTTGATATCCAATTGACAAATTCAAACCAATCAACACCATTGAATGATGATATTTGTGGTATTGGAGCTACTCCTGGAAGTTTCCCTTCTACATCAACTAGCGGAAATTTTGGAACAATTGGGAATGTATCTTCTACTAAAGCATTTAATAACCAAAACAATACTTGTGCAACACAACAAGTAAATGAGCCAGAAACAAATGGACCTTTAGATGATATTACTAATCCATCTTATGATCATACATTATGGTATAAATTTGTTGCAAGTAATACTGATGGAACTTACAATATTTCTATAACCAATAATGGAGGTTCAGATGCTATAAATGGTTATATTGGATTATTTAGACAAAACGATGATGGAAATCCAGTTTGTCCAAGTACATCATGGAATGCTATGTCCAAAGTGAAAGAAACTTCTTCTGCAAAAGTTGCTAATGATGTTACCTTAAATTTAGAATGTTGGGAGATTGAAGAAGGAATGACTTATTATTTCCAAGTTCAAGGAATAGATGGTTTATTAGGTGGTGATGTGGGTAATAACTTTAATGTTTCAGTTCAATTTATTGCTGGAACTACAAATCCTGCCGATAATATCTGTACTGCACCAACTGCAAATATTGGAACAACTTATTCAGCGGACAACCGTTGTGCAACGACTCAGCCTAATGAACCAAATTTAGATCCAAATCCACAAACACCATTAGATGGAAAATCTTATGATGAAACATTATGGTATAAATTTGTTGCACCGGCATCTGGTGAAGTTAGATTGTCCTTATCTAATTTTAGTATTCCAATATTGCTATCAGTGAATTTGCAATTGTATGAAGCTCCAACAGGATATAATTGTTCAGTTAATCATTTTAATGGTTTGATTCCAAATGAATCTGCTAGTTTAATCACTAGTATCTCTCCATCAACAGATTTTAGATGCTTAGCTCCAGGGAAAACATATTATATACAGTTTGATGGTAATGATGCATTTACTGATAGAGGTACTTGGGATTTTGTTATTACAAATTTATATTCAGCAAATACTCCACCAGCAAATGATGAGCCATGCGGTGCTATTGATGTTACTCAACATATAAGAAGTGCTGCATTAGGACCTTGTTCCGATGATGGACAATACTATACAGAAACATATAGTATTGCAGATTTAGCAATCGATATAGATCAGGCAACTAAAACTGCAACTGCAATAGGTTGTAATGGAGAGTTGAATTGTAACGACTATTGGTTTAAATTTACTGTTCCATTAGATGCAAGTGGAATTAGAATTCAAGGGAATGATGAGTATGCAGCAACGCCTGGGTTTAATAACTCTGATGAACATATTGGAATATATAGAGCACCGAGTGGTTGTGGAGGAGCATTACAACAAATCAATTGTGGATCTGGTGGTTTTAATAATGATGTAGATATGACCGTTGCAGCCTATCCAGGAGAAACTTTATATTTGCAAGTTTTTGATGCTAATGCCCCTGCTAATCCTAGTAGAACTACCTTTGGATTCTGTTTGTCTGTAGATTGTAAAGCAAAACTTCCATGTAATTCTACAGCTGATATTGGTTATGATCAACCTCAATGTTGGAACTTAAATACAAATGGTGTAGATCACTCGCCTATATACTATGATTGTATGTCAGAAACTAATAATTCTGTGAATTATTTTACTTTCAGAACAGATTGTGATGGTACACCAAATGACACAGTTCAAGTTATTTTCTCTTTAACAGAATTAGGTTGTGGAAAAACTGCGATGTCTATTGTTTCTGACAATACACCTTGTACACCAGATTTTCAAGATATATTAGTAAACTGTGCTGTATTCCAAGAAGTATTAGGTGGAACAACCTCAACCAACTTTAACCAAACCTATATTTTGCCAGGTTGTACTAATTATATTGTTCAAATTATTGGAGATAACAATACTGCTGCTTGTGCATCTGCTGGTCAGATATTATTTGTTAGAGGAAATACGCCAACAACGGTATTACCTATTGAATTATTGTCGTTTACTGGATACAATGATGGAGATGTGAATGTTCTAAATTGGGTAACAGCATCAGAAAGAAATTCAGCTAAATTTGAAATAGAAAAATCTAGTGATGCTTCTACTTTTGAATATATTGGTGAGGTACCAGCGGCTGGAAATAGCATTATAGAATTGGGTTATAATTTTATTGATCCAAATCCTCAGTTTGGAGATAATTATTATCGTCTGAAAATGATTGATAGTGATGGTACTTTCAAATATTCTGAAATTATAAATATTAAAGTACGTGAAGATAATATGGGAGTTCAAGATGGTATCATAAAAATTTATCCTAATCCAACTAATGGTTATTTGAATATCCAGTATCAATCGAGTAGAGACAATAATTTAGATTTGCAGATTTTTGACATGCTTGGAAAAAATATGTTGAGTAAAACTGAACATGTATCAAGAGGTATGAATATTATCCAAGTGAATGCATTTAGTTTTGCTAAGGCAATGTATGTTTTAAAATTGATTGATCAATTCAATGGTAATGAACATCAAGCTAAATTTATTAAAGAATAACAGTTGTATTAAACTAAATTAGTATTTGGAAACAGTCACTTTTAAGTGGCTGTTTCTGTTTTAAGTATTAACTTTGAAAATAAAATAGTTTGTTTATTAATACAAAATAATATACTTTTAAGTAAGCAATTTCCTAACTTAAAATGTATTTGTCATGCGTCGAAAGTTTATCGTTGTTTCTTCAGCTCTTTTAATCATATCATTTGTTTTATCTATATTTTTAGATAAAAATTGGTTTGTATTATTTGCAATTATTTTGATATTGACTATTATGGGTTACATTGATATGTTTCAAGAAAAACAAGCAATTCGTAGAATTTATCCTTTAGTAGGTAGATTGCGATATGTTTTTGAAGAATTAAGACCCAAAATGTATCAATATTTTATTGAGTCAGATATTGATGGTCGCCCAATTAATCGTGTAGATAGATCAACAATTTATCAACGTTCAAAGAAAACACTACAGACGATTCCATTTGGAACTCAATTAGATGTTTATGCAGAAGGTTATGAGTGGATGTGTCATTCGATGGCTCCTAAAGCGTTCAATACCTTAAATCATAATCCACGCGTTGTTTTTGGAAACAAAGATTGTAAGCAACCGTATTCTGCAAGTATTTTTAATATTTCAGCAATGAGTTATGGCTCCTTGAGTGATAGAGCCATTGAAGCTTTAAATGGCGGTGCTAAATTAGGTAATTTTGCACACAATACTGGAGAAGGTAGCATAAGCAAGCATCATTTAAAACAGGGTGGTGATTTGATTTGGCAAATCGGTACTGGATATTTTGGTTGCAGAAATGAAGATGGGACTTTTAATCCTGAATTATTTGCAGAAAAATCAAATTTACAAAATGTAAAGATGATTGAACTTAAAATCTCTCAAGGTGCAAAACCAGGACATGGTGGAATTCTGCCTGCATCTAAAAATACTGTTGAAATAGCAAAAATTCGTCATTTAAAACCACATACTATCGTTGAGTCGCCACCCTTTCATTCTGCATTTAACACGCCGATAGAAATGGTTCAATTTATTCAACAATTGAGAGATTTATCAGGAGGAAAGCCTGTTGGTTTTAAATTGTGTATAGGTCATAAGAGTGAGTTTATATCTATTTGTTTGGCGATGATTCATTTAGATATTTACCCTGATTTTATAACTGTTGATGGCGGTGAGGGAGGAACAGGAGCAGCACCTCAAGAATTTTCAAATTATATTGGAGCTCCAATGATTGATGGCTTGGCTTTTGTACATAATATTCTAAATGGTTTAGATATTCGAAAACATATAAAGCTAATTGCTTCAGGCAAAATTACTTCTGGATTTCATATTGCAAGAGCCATAGCTTTAGGTGCGGATACTTGTAATTCTGCACGTGCCATGATGATGGCTTTAGGTTGTATTCAAGCATTATTGTGTAATACGAATCGATGCCCGACTGGTATTGCTACACAAGATCCAAATTTGACAGTTGGTTTGGTGGTTGATGATAAAAAAGTGCGTGTAGCTAATTACCATGAAGAAACGATTAAAAGTTTTGTTGAAATGTTGGGAGCTTCAGGATTAGATGAAACAAAAAACTTAACACGTAATCATATTTATCGTCGAGTTTATTTGAATAAGATGCTGACCTATGAAGAAATTTTTCCTTCTGTTGTAGTGGGTTCTATGTTAGATGGAAAAATTCCTGAAAAATATCAAACTGATTTTGCGAATGCAAATATGCATAGTTGGGGTATTCCAAGTTGAAAATTTGAACTACATAAATGGAATAATACTTAATAAATGGTATCTTTACACTTTTCAGATTTATAAGGTATGAAGTTCACCAAGCAGTCTTTTGTAGATTTATTGTATATTCCAATTTCTTTAGTTTTCCTATTTATAATGTTTAGAAATTATACTCAATTTTTAGACATTTCTATGGTAGATGAAACAGGTTATATGGAATTGTTGAATTTTAATCCATTCCTGTATCCAGGTGGTTATGGTCCGTTGTATATTATTAGTTATAAAATTCTATACCAATTTATTCATGACTTTGTTAATCTACATTATTTTGCCATCATCTCACTCACTTGGTTGCCTTCTGTAGTTTTATTTTATTTTCTAAGAAGTAGGCGTGTTACTTATTTTGTTGCCTTTTACTTTAGTTGGGCATTTATGTTTACTTCCTACATTGCAGCATTCGATTGGTGGTCTAGAACAGCACATTATTCTATCGCCTTTATCTTTATGATGTTTATTTTTACTAAAAATTACAATAAACAAGTAATCAAACAATTATTATTTTTTATTTTATTGGCAAGAATTTTAGCGTATGTTCGTCCAGAATTGGCAGTTACATCTTATGGTTTGATTGGACTTTTATTTTTGTATGTTTTATATACAAAAGTATATAAAAAGCAGAAATTAAATATTGTTTTTTCAAAATTTGAAAAATTCTCATTTTCTATTTTATTAATTGTATTCTTAGGTATGTTTTTGATTTGGAAATCGCCAACTACAAATACTGGAAGAATGTATTTTGCACTTGGACAGCATTATAAATTCAATACAATGTTGTGGAATCATCAAGAGCGAAAGGAGTTTTTGCATTGGGAAGAAACCTTTAAAGCACAATTTGGCGATAGTAAAACGTTTTTGGAGATGTACAAAAATAATCCAAAAGAGACCATTAAGCATGTAAGTTTTAATATTCAACATTATATTCATCAGACCTTTGAGTTTATTCCAGAATTATTTCTCCCCAAAGTAATTTTTAAGTTTAATTATTTAATCAAATGGTTGTTGATTATCTTAGTATATATCGGATTGGTTTTTATCGTTGGGTGGAATAATTATTGGCGTTACTTTAAGATTGTTTTTTCAGAACATTTTGTATCTATATTTATTGCATTAGCTTTTGCCTTACCTTCTGTAATGGCATCTTTTGTGATTTATCCAAGAGAACATTATTTTATAATGCAGTTGGTATTTATAGTTTATTTGTTGTATTTACTTTTTATGCCAATTTTTAAAGATTTTAAAGTTCGACAAAATATTCAAGTGTTTACAACCCTTGGGTTATTTATTTTATTGGTATTTATTTCTTCAAATGTTCAATCTTATACTCGATATAATAATTTTTACACTTATAAAAAACCAAATTATTTGCCTTATATTCAAACTATAAGAGCTATGGATATTGATACAACTGTAAATTTTCTTTCATTTGAAATTTTACCAGTTTATTTAGGAAAGAATTTTAAAGGTCATGCATTCTTCAGTAAACAACCTTTTTATGATTCATTAATTGTTGCACAACAGATTAATATGATGTATATTTCAGATGTTATTATTGAAGATAAAAGAAATAAAGTAGATAGCAGTTTTAATTATTTTATGAATAACTACAAAATATTAGGTTGGAAAAAATTTCAACTAAAAGATAAATGGGGTTATCTTATTTATAAAAATGAACTAGATGAAAATAGGAAATAAAAACTTTCAAATTATACTTAAAATAGTTATTGGAATTTCAATTCTTTGTGGTTTTATTTTGTTTGTACAAACTACTGTAGATGATTCTTTTATTTGTTTTCGTTATGGTTATAATTTAATGAAATATGGTATTTGGAATTGGAATCCTGATAGTGATAGGATAGAAGCATATACTAGTTTTACTTATATGATGCTTTCTGTAATCCCGCCATTATTGAATGTACAACCGCAGATAATTTTTAAAATTATTACTTTCATTTTTTTCTTATTGATTATTAGACGTATTTATTTATTGACAAATAATAAATTCTATGCGTTGTTGGTTGTCTTGGCATTAACAGCTAATTGGCAAACACATGTACATATCTATGCTGGATTAGAAACTATTTTTTGGTTTTACTTATTGTTAGAAGTATTTGGAATTTTATATAAAGAAGATTTAGGTTCAAAAGCACAAACAAAATTATGGTTGTTAGCCTTGCTTTTACCACTTACAAGACCAGAAGGTGCTGTATTTTCGTTGTTTATTTTTATCTATATTTTTTGGATAAAAAAACAAAAAATACATTGGTCATCTTTATTCTTTTTTGCAACCATAGGTGGTATTTATTTTTTATGGCGTTTTTGGTATTTTGGGTTACCATTGCCACTTTCATTTTACCACAAATCAGTTGGAAATAATTTGGGTTGGTTGGGTTTAATTTTCAATACAATTACGGCTTGGCAATATTTATTGTTAGGTGGATTTATCTGGTATTTAGTTAAAAAAAATACATTAGCAAAATCGTTTTTTATAATTGTGTTTTTCCTTTATTTTGTGTTTTATGGTACAACGGCATTATTGATGAACTATGCGAATCGTTTTGCTTTTCAGTTGTTTTATCCTGCAATAATTTTTGGACTGATTGTAATTGCTAATCATTTAGCATCTAAAGAAAGAAAACGAGTAATGATAGCCATATTTGTTTTTCTTGGAGCAATTTTTTATAAAGGACTTTTTGATAGAATGCCTATACAATTCGGTAGAATTAAGGACAATATGTTATTTACAGCCTATATGCAAAAAACACATTTTACAATAGGTAATCAATTAGCAGCATTAAATAATCCAAACATTAAGGTTGCAATTGGTGATGCTGGTGTAATTCCTTATCTAGCAAATACTAAATGTTATGACCCTTATGGTTTGGCGGATGTTCAATTGTCTATGCATCATTTAGATGAAGCTTATTTTAATAAAATAGATGCTGATTTATTGATTTTATCTGGCTATTTCAGAAATGAAGAGATGCTTTCAAAAGATATTACGAATATTGGAATAATGTACAAAATAATCCAAAAGCAGGATTCTTCCTATACCTTAATCAATAAATTTAATACAGATATAGGTCGTTATAATATGTTCTGCTATATTAAAAATAATTCACCGTATAAAGTTGCTATTCAAGAAGCAATGTATAAAGCACAAGTGCAACATGACAATTTTAAAATTACGGCAGATGATTTTCTACACTTTAGATATATGAACAATTACTTTATGAAAGCGGAGTAGTTTGGATTTTTAACGCAACTTAGTTTTATAACTTTCTTTTTCTAGTATCTCTTTTATTTTGGTTCTTAAATCTCCTTGAATAATAATTTCGCCATCTTTTGACGATCCACCAACACCGCACTTTGTCTTTAATAACTTAGCAAGAATTTCTAAATCTTCAGCCTTCCCAATAAAATTTGATACAATAGTTACAATTTTTCCTTTGCGTAATTTATTATCTTTTTGGATATATAATATTTGTTTTTCATTAGGCAAGGTTTCTACTTCATCATCGTCATCAGTTTGATAATTAAAATCAGGATTTGTAGAATAAACAGTGCCTAGTCTGTCTTTCCAATTTTGTTGTTGCTTACTCATAATTTATTTTTTTAAACTAATGAAAAATTAGAAGCTACTAAGAAGTTTAAAGCTTGTTTTTTGCAAGTTACTTCAATATAGTTAGTTTTTCCTTTATAATCGCCATCCATCTGAATGCTTTCAATTTTATTAGTTCTGATTTTTACAGATTTTGTAACGGGATAACGTTCAATGAAATCTTGTTGTGCGATATCACCCCAAAATGCTTCATAAATTAATTGTGGAACTCTTGTTCTATTGAAATCTTTAATAATTGCAATTTCAAAAATGCCGTCATTAATAACACTTTCATGGCTAAATTCAATATTATAACCTAATTGTCCAGTTGAGGTAATAAGCACTGTAAATGCTTTCGTATCGATGATTTGGTGTTCATCTATTTCTATATTAAAATTTGCTAAGTCGTAAGTAAATGCAGTACTCAAAATACCACTTAAATAAGCACCCACACCTCTAAAAGGAATTTTATCAAACTGTTCAACCACTTTTGCATCATATCCAATTCCAGCAGTCATAAAAAAAGGTTGTCCATTTAAAATACACGCATCAATTTTAAATGATTTGCCTGTATTAATTAGTTGAATGGCTTTTTCAACATCAATTGGAATTTGCATTTTTCGTGCATTAGCATTACCTGAGCCAGTTGGAATACTTGCTAATATTATGGATTGATTTAGTAATACTTGTCCAACTTCATTTTGGGTGCCATCGCCACCAACGACAGCAATAATATCATATTTTTCAATTAGAGATTGTTGAGCTATCTTTATTGCATGGCCAGCAAATTTGGTATAGAAAATGTCATAGTCAAATTGTTCTAAATCAAGGTTACGTTCGACCATTCTTCTATTGAACTTTGCTCCAAAAGTTCCACCAGATTTTGGATTGACAATAAAGCGTACTTTCCTCTTTTTGCTCATAATATTATTGTTGATTTGTAAAGTTAAATGGGTTGAAATCTACTAAAGAAAATGTAGCTTATGTTTAATAGTTTTCTTTAGCTATACAGCCTAAATATTGAGTTTAAACCGTTTGTTTGATGTTCTTCTGCTAAATTTGCTATGTTGTCTTCCGATATTATTCGTCTGTGCAAATAAACTTCCAGCCCAAGCAGCTAAGCCACCAATTAGTCCTGCTAAAATTGAAGCTGAAGCAATTAATAAGGCACCTGAAATTTCAGTATCTAAACTATCTGAAAATATTTGTGCGACTTCTTCTGATAATTGATTGCCATTTTTAGTATCTAAGAAAATAATATAGAGCAACCAAAACAAACCAACACCAATAAAACCAGCAAAAAAACTATTGCCTTCATATTTCGCTAAAAAAAATCCTACAATAAAAGCAATAATTGCAAATCCATACCAAGGAAGAATAAAGCTCAATAAAAAACTCAAAATAGCGATAACGATAATTTTTACAATAGACATAATTTATTTTTTTAAGCTGTTTAATGCATCAGGTTTTGAGAGATAAAAACTTAATGGATAATATTCATTATTTGCCCAAAGAGGAATCATATTGTTGTAAAATTTACTTGCTGGAGAACCACTTTGTCCGCCAGGATAAATGCCATAAGCAGTAGGTTTCCCACCAGCAAAATCAACAATCATACGCCACGATGCTCCAGCATCTTTTGCAGTAGCATTGACAATATTACTATAACCACCAATTGGGATTTCTGTCATACTAAAAGCCTTGATTTTTGCTAAATGCGTTACAGATGTATTTTTATAGACTTGCCATCTGGTGGTTTTATTTTGTTCGTAAAAATCTTTAAAGTATTTAGTTGTTTCTTCAAATGCTAAATTGATTATATCTTTAGCTGTTTCATTTTTTGTCGTTGCTTCAATATTAAAAAAATCAAAAGTTGGGTATGTAACAATTAGATTGGCTAATACATAATTTTCAGGTTGTACTAAACTGTACTTTTCACTTTTAAACTCATCCCAAGTTAATCGCTCTATTGTTTCAAACCATTTGTAAAAATAACTTGGTCCCGAATAGCTATAATTAGCGAAATAATTCCATCTTGAAAATGTTTTTAAAATAGCTAATGATGTTGAATCCTTAAATTTGATAGTATCTAAATTTGCCAATAATGTGGGCAATACTTCTTTTGCCAACAAACTTAAATTATTGCCTTGTAATGCCATCATGTCTTTTGGCTTGATGTTTTTCATTGCACTAAGCTCAGCGTTGATGACACGATTTCTATAGTTTTCATAATCGCCTCCAGTTGAATAAGGATAGTTTCCATCTACTGGTTTTTGATTGGCACTAGAAACAAAACCTCTTGAAGGATTAAGAATATAAGGATTTTGATTGTTTGGAATTGATGATTTTAATTTATTTAGGTTGATAGTTGCCAAAGGTTCAACAAAGCGTCCATCTTTAGCGGTTGTTCTCAACATAAAATGCCCTTGTTCTTTAATAGCGATATTATTATTGACATCGGCATAGACAAAATTTTGTCCTGGACAACCAAAAGTATTCAATGCATCTAAATAATCTTGATGTCCTTTTGCGTGATTCAATTTATAAAAAGTCATTAATTCATTTGAAGGCTCAATCGCTCGCCAATAAACAGCTAAATGTTTACGGTCGTTTTGCTCTCCAAAATTTTCATCATAGACAATAGATCCAGCAACCGTAATTCTTACAGAATCAATAAATGGTTTCTTACCTTTTATTTTTATAGTATCTACTTGATAAGTGAATTCTACAAATTGATTGCCTAATTTATAGGCTTTTTTATGATTGTCTTTGTATTCTACGGAATAGGTATTGATGACATCACGTGATGCATTTGTAACACCCCAACTAATACTGTCATTAAAGCCAATTACAATCCCTGGAGCTCCTGGAATTGTAACACCCATAACATTCATATTTTTGCTGTTTAATTGCATAGCTAACCAAATGGAAGGTAAGTTTAAACCTAAATGTGGGTCATTGCAAAGAATTGGTTTGCCGCTACTCGTTTTAGTGCCTGAAACCGCCCAATTATTACTGCCTAAGAATTTATTAGGCATATATTTCGACATTGGATTTTTGTATAATTCTGCTTTAAGTGTTTCCGTATTTGTGCCAATTGTTGTTTTAAAAGAATCTATATTTTTAAAATTCCATTTTGTACCAATAGGAATAATCGGATCTTCTGGCATTGGAAAGTCTGGATACAAAGTTTTGAAATTTTCTTCGCCAAATAATTTTAATGCATTGGTATATTCGACATCTAAATTTCTATAAGTCAAATCAAAAGCCATATATTTCATTAATAAGGCAGATTTGTAAGGCGACCATTCTTCTGGCTGATAGCCCAGTAATTTATACTCTATAGGTAAATCTTTATAATTTATACTTTCAATATACGCATTTACTCCATCACTAAAAGCATTCGCAATTTTTTGAGTTTGTTCATCTTTTGACATTTCTTCAACACTTATTTTTGCAGCTCTAGCCATTCCAATTCTACGATTAAATCTATCTAATTCTAAAGCTTTATCTCCAACTATTTCAGATAATCTTCCAGATGCATAAAGTGTTTGAAATTCCATTTGCCAAAGTCGGAGTTGAGCCTGAACAAATCCTTGTGCATAATATAAATCGACTTCACTATCTGCAAAAATATGTGGAATTTTGATGCTGTCAATAACCACAGTTGCTTTGCTACCACTTGGACAATCAATTTCATAAGAGAAATTTACTCTGTCATCTACTTTGGTATTTTGCCAAAATCCATGTGTTGGCGATAAAAAATTTCCTATTGGAGGCGTAGAACCTATTGATTTGTTGAGAGAATATATCAATACTATTGTAAGTATTGACAATATACTCGCTAAAATAATTTTATGCATAATAAAGTACTTGCATAAAAGTAAAGCTTTTTAGAATAATATACAAAGTAAATTCTTAATTCATTTATGATGCATTATGGTTATTGGCTAATATAAATTAGTTGTCAAGCTCAGGCTTGTAATTCTTTTATCATGTTATCTATTGTTAAACAGTCAGGTATTTTAACGTGTTGATATATTTAATGTGTATATTTGTATTAATGACAAATGCTTTTAAATCTATATTGGTTCTAATTTTTGCTTGGACCACACTATTTGTTTCATCAAAGGAATTAGTTCAATTTTCGGGCTATGTAAAAGATAATGAAACCTTAGCAGGAATTCCTTATGCAGCGATTTATATAAAGCAACAAAATAAAGGTACAATTACAAATCCCGATGGTTTTTACAATTTTGTGGCTGCCAAAGGAGATACTATTTTAATCAAATCTATTGGCTATAAGACCTATACAGTGATTATTCCTACTGATATTGATGGAACAAGTTATTCTAAAGATTTATTATTAGAACGAGAAGCGTATGAACTGAAAGGTGTAACCATTCGACCGTTGCCTGAACCTAACCAACTCAGACAAGCTGTGTTGAATTTGGATATTCCTAATGATTTAACAGAACTAGCACAACAAACCATTGCAAATTCTATATTGAACGATAATTTTGATAAGAATATGAAATACGATGGTGCGGAAAATTACAATTATTACGCTCGTGAACAGGCAAATTATTACTACAATAGATTTGGAAATCAAAGACCAGGTATTTCTTTAACAGATCCATTTGCTTGGGCTAAATTTGTAAAAAGTATAAAAGATAAAAAGAAGAAAAATAAATAGCTTAATGCCAACTGTGCATCAATTGCCAAGCATTTTTGTAGTCATTGATTTCGTTAAGTTTTTGAGTATCACTCCAAAATAATTCTTTTGCCATAATTGTAGCAATTTTGTTTACAAATGCCTCATCAAAATCTTTCATTTGATAAGTAATTAAAGTTCTTCTAGTCAATAGGTCATCAATTTTTAGTGCATTTTGAAAACGAATGAAAAATAAAAATTCAGCATCAGAATATGGATATTTTTCATCTTGTTTGCTTAGAGCAATATCATTAAAATCTTGAACAATTGACGTTATTATTTTTGCATTATTATCACCATATTTTCCTTGGTATTTGTTTATCAAATGTTCCCAGTTTTTAGAAATTAAAATATCAAAATTGTCTAGAGTTTGATTAGATGAATTGTTTAGTTTTTCTTTTGCAGTATCCAAACAATGTTCCGCCATTGATAGGAAAGAAGTGAATTTCCCACCTGAAATTGTAAGCGTATTTTCATTATTCCACCAAATTTTATAATCTCGAGAGCGTTTGTTGCTTTTTTTGTCTTCATCATTATCATTCAATAATGGTCGGACTCCTGCAAATACACTCAAAATGTCATTTTCAGTAAGTTTACTATTTTTAAGTTGTGCATTTACGCTATCTAAAATATAATTTATTTCATTTTGCTCAACTTGTATTTCTTCAATATTGCCTATATAATCTGTATCTGTTGTGCCAATAATATTCAGATTATCTTCCCAAGGCATACACCATAAAAACCGTCCATCACCATTAGACGTCGGTAGTATCATTACGCAATCTTTTGGTAAATGATTTGCTGAAACCACCAGATGAATACCTTTGCTCGGTGCCATATATTTTTTTATTTCATCGGCGTTGTATTTTTGGAGTGTATCGTCCGTCCAAATACCAGTTGCAATGATGAAAATTTTTGCTTGAATTGAAAATTGATTGTTTGATATATTGTCTTTACAAATTATTTTTTGTGTTTGGTTGTTGTTTTTCTCAAAACGAATACATTCTGTGTAATTTAACGTAACAGCTACAAAATTTGCTGCATTTTGAATAACTTCATTTGTTAAACGAGCATCATTTGTTTTGGCATCATAATATATAAATCCACCCACCATTTTGTCAGTTTTCAATTGCGGGAAACGCTGTTGAATAGTGGTCGTATTTAAACTTTTATGTTTGGGAGATTTGCTTTTTTTACCACTTAATTTATCATACAAAGTCAAACCGATACCTAATTTTAATTTATAAAAATTAGATTTGTAGATAGGCATAAAAAAGGGCTGTGGTTTTACTAAATGCGGATAAATTTTTAGTAAATGTTCTCTTTCGTGTAATGCTTCTTTAACTAAGCCGATTTGAAATTGTTCTAGGTATCTAAGTCCACCATGCACCATTTTTGCAGATCGAGAACTTGTGCCTGATGCAAAATCATTTTTATCTATAATAATTGTTTTCCAACCATTTTTTGCAGCAGTCAAGGCAATGCCTGCACCAGTAATTCCACCTCCAATAATGGCAATGTCAAATACTTCTGTTGATGCACGGTGGCATTGTTGTTCTCGCTTGTTCATTAATTATGTAAATAATTTTCCAGGATTTAAAATGCCATTTGGATCTAAAATCTTTTTAATGGATTTTAGAACTTGCAACCCAACTGGATCCGCATTTCTTAAATACCATTTTTGATGGTCAGCACCTATACTATGATGATGTGAAATTGTACCGCCATTCAAAACAATCGTTTGACTTACCAATTCTTTAATCTCGTGCCATTGTTCAATTTCTTGCCCTCTGTGCATTGGAGTTACTAAAGTAAAATACATACAAGCTGCATTTGGATAAACGTGCGATATATGTGTCATAAATAAACCTTGTTCTTTATTGAAGGCTTTAGATTTTTTTAAGTTTTTTGTTAATGCCTGATGCACTTGTTGTACATCTTTCCAATGAACCAAAGTTTCCATTGTATCGATATAAATTCCGTGTTCTACAAAAGTATCACGCATATAAGGTGATTTGAATCTATTGATTGCCCACTTTTCTCCGATGATAGATGGAGCAACCATTCCTTTATATTTTTCAATTAAACTTTTTGCGTATAAAATCTGTGGCGAAACACTATATTTATTTTGATCAAAACGCATTATCATAACACAAGGTTCTGTCAGATTTTTCCATTGTAAAACAAATTTTTGAATTTCTTTTTTCAAATTATCAATAAAGGTAACTTCATTGTGTTCACTACCTATTTTTGCAAATAATAAAGTTTCATTTGCATCTGATAATCTTACTACTGATGGTTTTAAATCATTTTGTGTGAGTTCGTTTAGATAATTTGCTCCAGCTTCAAAACTTGGAAATAAAGCTGTCAACCAACGACTAGTTTTTGGTAGTTTTTTTATTTTTACTTTCACTTCAGAAACAACCCCAAAAACACCTTCACTTCCAACAAATAATTGCAATAGATTCACACCAGAAGCATCGTGTGTATAATCGTTTGAATGTAGTGTGCCAATAGGAGTTACTACTGTTATTTGTTCAACAATATCTTCAATTTTTCCATAATAAGAAGATTCCTGACCAGCACTTCGAGTAACTACCCAGCCACCCAATGTAGAATATTCAAATGATTGAGGAAAATGACCTAAAGTAAATCCTCTTGCATTTAATATTTTTTCTAAAGCTGGTCCTAATATTCCAGCTTGGAAAGTAGCTGTCAAATGTTCTTCATCAATATGAATGAGTTTGTTATAGTTTAATAAATTGATGGTTGCCTTTAAATTATTTTTAGAATTATTTTCTTGCATGGTCAAAGCACCGACAACATTTGTTCCGCCACCAACAGGAATTAATTTTACTTGATGGTCATTTGCTTGTTTTATAATATATTCAATATCTTCATTTGTTGTAGGAGCTAAAACAACATCAGGCGTAACGATTTTGTCATCTTTACAAAGGCGAATGACATCGTAATAACTTTTGCCTAAGGCAACACGAATTCTTTCCTCATCTCTAAAAGATAGTTTTTTTGATGATAGACTTGCAAAAACATCTTTTAAGGTATCCTTTTTTTTCTCAGTCAGTTGCTCAATTGTAAATTTATTAGGCGGTGAATATTCGTGTTTAAAATTCGTTTTCCATAAATCTTCTAAAAATGCTTTTGCTTTTGGATAATCATTCATGTGTTTTAATTCCGCAGGGTCGCCCCATTTCCACCAATCTTTATTCATATTGAAAATGCTTTAAATATTTAGACTAAGATACAAAAAGGTACTTCGATTGGTATATATAAAATGTTAAAGTTTATAGTTTGAAAACATAAGAATCAAAAAAAACTTTTAACCCGAATTATGCAATAGGATTCGCTATAAAAGTGAAAATACCAATAAAATATAAACTTTTGCGATTGAAACATAGTAATCTCTATGTTGAATGAGCAAAAGTTAGCGTAGCGTTATATTTTGCAGGCGTTTTCGATTGTAATAGAATATCTATTGCATAATTCGGGTTTTAGGTTAATTTATGTTATAGAAATTAATTGTCTTGAAAAATGTAGAATCAATCACTAGAAAGTGCCAAGAATTATTATTTTTGATGTTTAAATTTAATTAAATTATATTTTATGAATAGATTTCACTTGGTTTGGATTTTAGGTTTGTTGCTCACAGCATGTTCTCCTAAAACCACAGCACAGAAAAGTACCTCAAATGCAACTGAAACAAATAAGGAAGCGACTACATCATCAAGCAATATAAATAAAACTGATGAAGATGCCAATAATGAAAATTTAGCAAAGTTTAAATTGCCTTTAGACAAAACAGTTCGTTATGGTGTTTTGCCTAATGGATTGAAATATTATATTAAAGCCAATAATAAACCAGAAAATAGAGTTGAGTTAAGATTGGCGGTCAATGCGGGTTCAAATCAAGAAGATGCCAACCAATTAGGATTAGCACATTTTTTAGAACACATGGCATTTAATGGAAGTAAAAATTTTAAGAAAAATGATTTAGTGAATTTCTTAGAAGGCTTGGGTATTAAGTTTGGAGCACATTTGAATGCTTATACATCATTTGATGAAACAGTGTATATGTTGCAATTGCCGACCGATAAAAAGGAAGTTTTAGATAAAGGATTGTTAGTATTAGAAGATTGGGCATCTGGAATAAGTTTTGACAGTTTGGAAATTAATAAAGAAAGAGGTGTTGTCGTTTCTGAGTGGAGAAGTGGTCAAGGTCCTGATATGAGAATGTTAAACAAATTTTTACCTACTTATTATTATAAATCAAGATATGCTGAAAGATTACCAATTGGAGATACTACAATATTGAAAAACTGTGCTCACGAAAGAATTACAACTTTCTATAAAGATTGGTACAGACCAGATTTGATGGCAGTCATGATTGTAGGTAGTATTAATGTGGATTCAATGGAAAAAGAAGTTATTGCTCGTTTTTCTGATTTAAAAAATCCATCGATTGAAAGACAAAAAATAGAATATGAATTACCAAAACACAAAGAAACATTAGTCAGTATTGTAACTGATGATGAAGCTAGTAATACACAAGCTTATGTGGTTTATAAGCACGATAAGCAAGATATTTCAACTACAGAAGGCTTTGTGATGCATGTTGCTAATCAATTAATCAATTCTATGATTAATAATAGATTGATTGAATTGGTGGAACAAAGTTCGTCGCCATTTATTCAAGCGGGAGCAGCTTATGATAAAGAAACAAGAAAAAATGATGCTTTTTCTGATTTTATATTTATAAAAAAAGATAGATATAAAGATGCTTTAGTAAGTATTTTAGAAGAGAATAATAGAGTAAAACAACACGGGTTTACAGCATCAGAATTGGCAAGAGCAAAAATCGAATTGCTAAAAAATTATGATGATGCTTTGAAAGAAAAAGACAAAATGGAATCTCGTTCTTTGATTGGAGAATTGGTAAGTAATTTCTTGAATAATACACCTGCATTAGGAATTGAAGTGGAAAGTCAATTGGCAGCACAAATTATTTCAGTCATTGATTTGAATACGATTAACGAGATTGCTAAAAGTTATATTACTACCGATAATAGAGTGGTGGTTCTTACAGCTCCAAGTGCAGAAAAAAGTAAGTTGCCAACTGAAAAAGAAGTGCTGGAAATTGTTGCGAAAACAGATAATGCAAAATTAGAACCCTATAAAGATGAAGTGATAGATGAACCACTAATTGGAACTGAAATTAAAGCAGGAAAAATTTTAAATCAAACGACGGATAAAGTTTTCAATATTACTACGTATAAATTGAGTAATGGTGCAACTGTAAAAATTAAACCGACCGAGTTTAAGAATGATGAAATATTTTTCTCTGCATTTAGCAATGGAGGAACATCATTATACAGCGATAAAGATTATATGAGTGTAGATTTTTCAAATGCTATTGTTGATGAAGCTGGTATTTCTAAATTTAATAAAATTACCTTGCAAAAATTATTAACAGGAAAAACAGTTGCCATCAGTCCATATATCGGCGAGTTAGATGAAGGCTTTGAAGGAAGTACTACAAAAGTTGATTTAGAAACCTTATTCCAAATGTTGTATTTATATCAAACGGCACCTCGAAAATCTGAAGAGGATTTTACCACTTTTATGCAAAAACAACACGCAATATATGATAATTTGTATAGCAATCCACAGTATTATTTTATGAAAAAACTATCTGAAATAAATTACAATAATACTATTAGAAGAAACTTGCCAACTAAAGAAACTTTGGACGAAGTAAACTATGCAAATGCTTTCAAATTCTATAATGAAAGATTTTGGAATGCAGCAGATTTTACTTATTATTTTGTTGGAAATATTGATGCAAAACAAATCGATACTTTAATTACTAAATACATTGCTTCTTTACCTGGAGATTCTACAAAAAGAGAAATGTGGAAAGACCCGAATGTAGAAAAACCAAAGGGTAAAGTAGAAACTAATTTGAAAATGGGCAATACGCCTAAAACTTTTGTGAATATCAATGAACACGGAACTTTAAATTATAATGATGCTGAGGCTTTGAAATTTAATGCAATGGTAAAAGTTTTAAGTATTGTTTTGAGAGAGGAATTGAGAGAAGAAAAAGGAGGTGTTTATGGCGTAAGTGTTCAAGGTGTTGTAAGTAAAATACCTAAAGAGAAATATGCAGTTAATATTTCTTTTAATGCAGACCCACCAAAAGCACAAGAATTAATAAAAGCTACGTATGATGAAATTGATGATTTTGTAAAAAATGGTACAACATTAGAAAAATTGAATAAAGTAAAAGAAACTTATAAACGAGAATTTGAAACGGATCAAAAAGAAAATGATTATTGGATTGGGAAAATGGTTTATGCCGATAAATATAATTGGGATATTCATAAATTAAATCAATATTTACAGGCAGTAGATGCATTGAGCTTAGAAGATATAAAACAAGCAGCTGCTAAGTATTTATCAACAGAAGATGTGATTCAGGTTACACTTTCTCCAGTACAATAATGGAATTTAGTAATTATGTAATTCAATAAAATTAAATTAAAAGATTAAAGCCTCACTTTTTGTGAGGCTTTTTTATTAGATATGCTATTGGCTAGTTTTTAGTCTAAAAATTTAATATATTTTTCTATATTTGAGGTAGCAGAGTAACTTCAATTTATACTTACTTATAGCATAATTTAATTAGAAAATATTAGAATGAAAATTACAAAAATATTGATTGCCAATCGAGGAGAAATTGCATTGAGAGTCATAAGAGCAGCAAAAGAATTGGAGATAAAAACAGTAGCAGTTTATTCAACAGCTGATAAAGAAAGTTTACACGTTAAAAATGCTGATGAATCATTTTGTATTGGTGCACCACAAAGTAAATTGTCTTACTTAAATCAAGATGCGATTATTCAAGCAGCGATTCTATCCAAGGCAGATGCAATTCATCCGGGTTATGGTTTTTTAGCCGAAAATGAAGGTTTTGCTCGTAAGTGTGCTGAAAATAATATCAAATTCATTGGTCCAACTCCCGATCAAATTGCATCAATGGGCGATAAAATTACGGCAAAAGAAACCATGATTAAAGCTAAAGTTCCAGTAGTTCCAGGTTCTGAAGGTTTAATTACAGATGTAAAAAAAGGCATTCAATTGGCTAAGAAAGTAGGTTATCCTATTATTCTAAAAGCAACTGCTGGCGGAGGCGGAAAAGGTATGCGTATCGTTTGGGAAGAGTCAGAGTTTGAACACAATATGCAACAAGCAAGAGTGGAAGCTGGAGCTTCTTTTGGAAATGATGGTGTTTATTTGGAAAAATACATTGAAGAACCAAGACATATAGAAGTTCAAGTTGCTGGTGACCAATTTGGCAATGCTTGCCACATGAGTGAAAGAGATTGCTCTATTCAAAGAAGACATCAGAAATTGGTAGAGGAAAGTCCTTCTCCATTTGTAGATGAAAAATTAAGAGAACAACTGGGAATAGCTGCGGTTAATGCGGTAAAAGCAATACGATATGAAGGTGTTGGAACGATAGAGTTTTTAGTTGATAAACATAAAAATTTCTATTTTATGGAAATGAATACACGTATTCAAGTAGAACATCCGGTTACGGAAGAAGTAACAAATTTAGATTTGATTCGATTGCAGATTTTAATAGCTGCTGGAGAAAAAATAGAACAAAGTGCCTATGCTCCAAGTGGACATGCTATTGAATGTAGAATTAATGCTGAAAATCCATTAGATAATTTTAAACCGTCTGCTGGAAAGATCATTAATTATATTCCAAGTGGAGGTATTGGTGTTCGCATTGATACGCATGTTTATTCAGGCTATAGTATTCCGCCATTTTACGATTCTATGATTGCCAAGTTGATTGTAAAAGCACCCAATCGCCAACAAGCGATTGAAAAAATGAAACGTGCTTTAGATGAAATGAAAATTGAAGGTATTCACACTACGATTCCTTTCCATCAAAAATTGATGAATAATAAAGATTTTGTTGCTGGAAATTTTACAACTAAATTTTTGGAAGAACATACTTTCGATTATGAAGATGATGTTTAGTATTTGATTTTTTTATTTAATTTTTTTAACCTTATAAACTGTTTTTTTTATTTAGTTTAGTTTTCTAATTATACCCGATTTATGAAAAGATTTTTTGTACTCCTATTCAGCTTGTTCTTAAGTTTTTCAATTCTTGCAAAAGAAAATTCGCCTAGCACAACAACGAATAACAAATACTTTGATATGGCCAAAAATATTGAGCTATTTACCAATGTATATAAAGAATTAAACAACTCGTATGTTGATGATATTGACCCAAATACATTGATGACTAATGGTATCAATAAAATGTTAGAAAATTTAGACCCATTTACCAATTATATAACTGGAGCAGATATTGATGAATATAAAATGCAAACAACAGGAAAATATGGTGGAATAGGTGCTAGAATTGGTCGTATCAATAATGAGGTAATGATTACAGAACCTTATGAAGGATTTCCTGCTCAAAAAAATGGATTAGAACCGGGTGATGTTATTGTTGAAATTGATGGAAAAGTTTGTAGAGATTATAATTCATCAGATGTGAGTGAACTTTTGAAAGGAGAACCAGGCACTAGTTTGACGGTTAAGGTAAGAAAAGCTATAAGTAATGAAATTAAAACTTACACATTCAATAGAGAAGAAATTAAGATAAATAGTGTAGCTTATTCTGGAATGTTGGACAATAATATTGGTTATATAAAGTTGATTTCATTTACAGAAAATGCATCAAAAGAAGTACAAGATGCTTTGTTGAATTTAAAGAAAAATCCAAATTTGAAAGGTGTAGTTTTTGATTTAAGAGGTAATGGTGGCGGACTTTTAATGGAGGCAGTTAATATTTGCAACGTCTTTATTGATAAAGGAAATATTGTGGTAAGTACAAAAGGAAAAGTGCCTGAAAATAATTATGATTATACCACGCAAAATGCACCAATTGATTTACAGATTCCTTTAGCTATTTTGATAGATGAAAATAGTGCGTCTGCATCTGAAATTGTTTCAGGTTCTATCCAAGATTTAGATAGAGGCATAGTCATTGGACAAAATTCTTATGGGAAAGGTTTGGTGCAAGTAACTAAACCTGTAGGTTATAAATCAAAATTAAAATTGACAATTTCTAAATACTATATTCCAAGTGGCAGATGTATTCAGCGTATAGATTATAGTCATCGTGATGAAAATGGCAAAGCCAGTGCCTTGCCTGATTCATTGCGAAGTGTTTTTAAAACAAAAAATGGTAGATTAGTAAAAGATGGTGCAGGCATTGAACCAGATATCAAAACTGAAGAACCAGTAATGTCGCCTATTACGATAGCTTTATATATAAATAATTTGATTTTTGATTATGCTACTCAATATAAATATGACCACAAAGTACTAAGAGATAGTATAAAATTCAGTATGAATGAAGAAGAGTATAAACAATTCGTGAAGTTTCTAGAAGGTAAAAAATATGATTATACTTCAAAAACTGAAGAAACATTAGATAAATTGAATGATTTAATAAAAGATGAAAATTATTCTGCTGAAATTAAAAGTACATTAGGTTTACTACACGATAAAATTGATGCAGATAAGAAACAAGATGTTTTTAAATATGAACAACAAATCAAAAAATTATTGGAAGATGAAATCGTTGCTCGTTATTATTTTGAAAAAGGTAGAATTGCAAATAGCTTAATTAACGATATCGATGTTGCTAAAGCAAAAGAAATTTTACTAAACAATATCCAATACAAAGAAATTTTATCTGCTAAGAAATAATGCCTGTTAATATTATTTGTATTGATACTGCTTTAAGTACTTGTTCAGTTGCGATTGCAAATGGCTCAAATTTGTTGGGCTATGCTGAGAATTTATTACCCAATACGGCATCAGAACAAATAAATCAGTTGATAAATGAAGCATTAAGTCAAGCGAAATTGAAGTTGAGTGATATGCAAGTCATTGCAATAAGCAATGGACCAGGTTCCTATACTGGCTTACGAATTGGTGCAGCTGTTGCAAAAGGTATTGCTTACGCAATAAACATTCCTATTATAGCACTCCCAACTTTAGCAATTATGGCAAATAAAACAATCATTATAGAAAATATTCCCGAATTTTTGATTGTTCCAAATATTGATGCACGTCGTGATGAGGTTTACTTTGCCGTTTATAATTCCAATTTAGAAGAATTATATAAAGCTCAGCCAAGTATTTTAGATGATGATTTTTTAAGTTTTTTTGAAAATGGAAAACAATACTTTTTTGTCGGAAATGCCTCTGAAAAGATTCGTACTTATTTGCAACAAAAGTTACTAAATCATAATTTTATTTTTTATCAAGATTTTAAATATACCGCAAAAGATATGATAGAATTAGCGAATCACTATTTTCAATTAACTAATTTTTTGGATGTTGCGTATTTTGAACCAAGCTATACAAAACCTTTTTATTCTACTAAAAAAGCGATTTAAGTCATATTGTTTTCTTTGACCATTTAACGTTTGATAAATTTATTTGTTATTAATAGCATTTATTTACTATATTTGTTGTATTAATTATTCTTTTTATATTAAATTTTATGGAAAAATTAGAGCTAAACTCAGACCAAATCCAAAAGGCTGCTGAGTTGCTAAAAGCAGTAGCGCACCCTTTAAGACTTAAAATTGTAAAGTTAATCAACGAAAAGGGTGAAGTAAATGTAAATGTGATTTATAACACATTGAAAATTGAGCAATCTATTACTTCACAACATTTAAAAATGTTAAGAGGTGTGGAAGCAGTGGATACAAGGAGAGATGGTAAAAAAATCTATTACACCTTGAATGCTGAGCGATTTAATATCCTTAGTAGAGCTGTTGCAGTTGTCGATGAGTATAAATCAAAAGCACCTGCTAAGAAAAAAGCAACAAAGTAATCTAATTGGCGTTTATTGTAGTTAAAATCTACAATAAACGCCCAATGGGAGTTTCTGTTTTTGTTGAGATGGAATGTAGATTTCGCCTATTTCCATATTAGATATTTTTACGTCATTTTTATCCAAATTACTCTGAACTAAATTCTCTACAATTAATGAAGAAAAGCCCAAAGAATACACATTTAAAATCATAAATTGGTGTTCCACATCAAGTAATTTTATTACATCGTGCAAAAGTTCATTTATTTGATTTTCTAATTTCCAACTTTCGCCATTTGGTCCATGTCCAAATGCTGGTGGGTCTAAAATAATACCGTGATATTTTTTGCCTCTCTTTACTTCTCTTTTTACAAATTTTAAAGCATCTTCAACAACCCAACGAATGTTATCAAGATTAGAACTTTCCATATTTCTATTTGCCCAACTCACAACTTGTTTGATGGCATCTATATGCCAAACATCAGCACCTGCTGTGCGTGCAGCCAAACTTGCACCACCAGTGTAAGCGAATAAGTTAAGTACATTACAAGTATTGTTTTGTTGTAAAATTTGTTTAGTTCTATCATAAATAAATTCCCAATTCACACACTGCTCAGGAAATACACCAACATGTTTGAATTTTGTCAAAGCCAAATTGAATTGAATTGATTTTTTATCTCTAAATTGATATTTTATATTCCAATTATCAGGCATATTTTTTAACTTTTGCCATTCTCCAGAAGAACTTGATTTAGATACAAAGCTTACATGAGCAAGTTTTTTCCATTCATCTAAACTCAACTTTGAATCCCATACCGCTTGTGGTTCTGGGCGGATTGTGATGTACTGTCCAAATCTTTCTAGCTTTAGGAAGTTTCCACAATCTATTAGTTCGTAATCAGGAAAGTTTTGTAAGGCAAGTGTATGTATATTCATATAGGAATTTTGTTTTTATTATTTATTTCTAAATATTATAGCTCCAATAAAATTACCTAAATTACAAAGTATGATATTGGATAGGAAAGTAGAAAGCAAGAGATATGGAATTGTCATATATTTTTTTGAAAGTTCCATCATTGCCTCCATTTTCTCTGGCTCCATACTATAATTTTGTAGCTCTTTTTCTGCCATATCAAATATTTTTTGATAATAATTTACATCAATATATTTGACATAGATTACGGTGAATATAGAAATGATAAATATATAGACTAATGAACTAATAAAGCCATGCAGTAAAATATCACCTATTTTGTTATCCTTTTTAATAGATTGACTATAAAGTTTTCCATAAAAAATAAATAATCCTACTATAATTGCAAAAATAACCCAATCCATTGGATATTGCATTTCAATACCAATAGCTAAAGCTACTACTTTCATAATTATATAAATTAGTCCAGCACCGATAGCATTTTTTAAAATTAAATCTTTATTCATTACAATAAATTTTCTTCAATAAAATCTTTTGGATAATACTCAGCTTGATAAGCAGCTAATGTATTTTGTAATAAAGATGCAACAGTCATTAAACCTACACCACCTGGAACTGGCGTAATGTAACTACTTTTTTTAGATACATTTTTAAAATCAACATCGCCTACCAAATGATAACCTCTTTCGCTATTATCATCTATTCTATTGATGCCAACATCAATAATCACAACGCCGTCTTTTACCATATCTGCCGTAATTAAATTCGGTTTCCCAGTCGCTGCAATGATAATGTCTGCTTGTAATGTATATGCTTTTAAATCTTTAGTATGACTATGACATAATGTTACTGTTGCATTGCCAGTTTCTGATTTTTTGCCTAACAAAATACTAATTGGTGTGCCTACAATATTACTTCTACCTACAACAACACAATGTTTTCCTGAAGTTTGAATATGGTATCTTTTTAAAATCTCTACAATGCCTTTAGGTGTTGCAGAAATAAAAGCTGGTAAGCCAATCATCATTTTTCCTAAGTTGATTGGATGAAAACCATCAACATCTTTTTCTGGCGTAATGCTTAATAAAACTCGCTCTTCATTGATATGTTTGGGCAATGGTAATTGAACAATGAATCCGTCGATACTATTGTCATTATTCAGGTTGTTAATTTGAGCAATTAATTCATTTTCTGTTATATCTTTTGCCAAATGTAATAAGGTGGATTTAAAACCAACTTCTTTGCAAGATTTTATTTTATTATTAATATAGGTTTTACTGGCAGTATTATCTCCAACCAAAATTGCAGCAAGATGCGGAGCCCTTTTCTTTTGTAATTTAATAGCATCAACAGTTTGTTTGATTTCTTCTTTGATAGATGCCGCAGTCTTCTTCCCATCTAATAATTGCATAGAGATATTTTTTTACAAAAATACGTAAGATAATTTTTGTATTTTAATTTTAGGTCGTAATATTACTAACATGAAAAAAACTTATGTTATTGGCGTTTCAGGTGGAAGCGGGAGCGGAAAGACTACTTTTGTCAGAAATTTGAGAAAATTTTTTTCAGAAGATGAAGTTTGCTTGCTTAGTCAAGATAATTATTATAAAAAAAGAGAAGAACAAGCAGTAGATGAAAATAATCATCAAAATTTTGATTTGCCTACCTCATTTAGAAAGGAAGAGTTTGAGAAAGATGTTAAGCGTTTACTCAATGGAGAAACCTTAGAATTGATGGAATATACGTTTAATAATGAAAGAGCAACTGCTGAGAAAATAATCTATAAACCTGCAAAAGTATTGATTATTGAAGGACTTTTTGTCTATCATTTTAAAGAAATTGAAGCCTTAATGGATTTAAAATTATTTATTGATATTCCATCTTATTTGGAGTTGACAAGAAGAATTGTTAGAGACCAAGCCGAACGAAACTATCCATTAGATGATGTGTTGTATCGTTATGAAAAACATGTTTATCCAGCATTTGAAAAATATATTTTCCCGTATAAGGCAGACTGTGATATCATTATTAATAATAAAACTAGAGAGAGTTTAGAGCATTCTATCGAGATTTTGATAAATCATATAAAAACAAAACTTTAGAAATATTTCTTAATAAATGCTAAAAAACTTTTGAAATAAATAGGAGCGAAGAGTACAAAATGAAAAATTGGGATATATACCGAATGTATGCCAGATAAATAATAGATGAATAATAAAAGCACAGGCATATAAATTTCATAAAACTCATTGAGTAATCTTTGATTGACATAATGAGCAAAGTGCTTTCTGAAATTATTTTGATTAATCAGAAAAATGGCTATACAATAAGTAATATACAAGCCAATAATAAATATTCCATTTTTCGGGAGTTGATATAACAAGATTATAAAAAGTATAATTTCCAAAGGTAAAATACTATTATAAACTATTTTTATGGTTTGCTTTTTTCCTATGTTGGTCGCAAAAGTTTTAGTTTTTGTATTTTGGTCATTTTCAAAATCATCAATTTGATGAATAAGGATATTTCTAATACCAATAATAAATAACCAAACTAAAACGATTAGGATAAAATAAATTTGAAAATTTTGTTTGGGTGTTTGGATTTTATAGAAAGTATAAGCTGCTAAACTACATGGAATTACTTGTGCATACAAACTATCACAAAGAATACCCCAAAATCCTTTTTCTTTCAAACGGAAAGGTGGAAAAGCATAGATGTAAAATAAAATAAGCTCTAGAAAAATAAGCAATGCACTAATTATATCAAAAGGAAAATATAGCCAAGGAATACCAGCCAAACATAAGAATAAAATGATTACTATGATTTTTTCTTTTTCATTCAATTGAATAAAAATATTTCGTTTGTTGTTCTTGATATCATCTTCCAAATCTTTATAATCATTAAAAACATAACCTAATCCAGCTATTCCGATTGATGTAATCACTGCAATAAAAAGATAAAATAATATACCAATATCTATTTCTTGATAATTGTATATGACGATATAAATGCCAATAAAAATAAGACTGAATTTGTATTGTACCTTATCGTAAATTCTATGATAAATATTAGAGAGCATCTGCTATCAAATGTACAAAAAACAAAATTTGAATCCAATATTTGTAAAATCATTTAACTCGGATTAAGTAATAGAATATCTATTGCATAATTCGGGATTAAGCTTAACCCAATGACTTAGGTCAATTAAATAAAGATTTTTGTTCAAATAAATATTAAATAATCTAAAGAGGTTTTATCAGGGAAAATAAATAATCTAACTTTGTTACAAAATCTAACTTAGTTAAGTAAATGACTGTTCAATCCAGAAGAAATAAAGAAAAGGTAGAAATGCGACAGCTTATTTTAGATGTTTCTAAAGCTATTGCGATTGAAGATGGTTGGCAAAATTTAACTATAAGAAAGATTTGTCAAAAAATTAGTTATACGGCTCCTGTTATTTATCAGTATTTTGAGTCTAAAGAAGCTATTTTGTTAGCCTTACAAGAAGATGGCTTTAGTCAAATTAAACATCAATTTGAGTTAGTTGATAAAAAACATAAAATTGCATCAAAACGTCTCTTTGAATATGCAATGGTGTGGTGGAATTTTACAAAAACGAATCCTGAACTGTATCAAGTTATGTTTAGTTTACAAGGTGTAGTTTGTAATCAGAATGGATGCCAAAGACTTGAAGAAATTTTGGCTATATATATGTTAGCATTTTCTTGTTTGAATGATGGTGCTTTGAAAAGTAAGCAAACGAATTTAGAACTATGTGATAACTATATTGCAATTATTCACGGATATATCGACATCAAACTCATTGACAAAATTAAATCAAAAGATAGATATAATGATCAATCCTATAAAAATGCATTACTGCGTTTTATTGATTCAATAAAAAATTAAAACGAATAATTATTATTTAGATGAAAAAAGGGAAATTAATATTTGGCTTATCAATACTTGCAATCATTGCAATTTTAGCCTATGTGAAAATTGGAAAAAATAAGGAAGCAAAAGCTAAGCAAAGCCCAATGATGGGAATGAGTGGTAAAATGCCTGCATTAGCCGTTGATGGATTTTTAGTAGAATATTCTAAGTTGGCAGATAATATAAGTGCTAATGGAAATATCTTAGCTCAAGATGAAGTACAATTGCAACCTGAGGTTTCTGGAAGGGTTACGTATCTAAATATTAAGGAAGGTGCTTTTGTTGCAAAAGGAACTTTGTTATTAAAAATTAATGATGCCGATTTACAAGCTCAAGTAGCTAAATTAAAAACACAGGTTAAAATTGCACAAACGAATTTTAATAGATTAGCTGAGTTGTTAAAAATAAAGGGTGTTTCCCAAGCTGAGTATGATGCTGCTGAAAATACTTTGAATAATATAAAAGCTGACATTCAAATTTTACAAGCTCAAATTGATAAAACAGAACTTAGAGCACCATTTAGTGGAAAATTAGGTTTACGTAATATTAGTTTGGGTGCAATGGTTTCGCCAACGACAATTGTTACCTCTTTACAAAATACAAGTCAATTAAAAATTGATGTTGCTGTACCTGAAAAATATGCAAGTCTATTACATTTAGGCGATGTTATGTCTTGTAAAATTGCTGGAATTAATGAGCCAGTACTCGCAAAAGTTGCTGCGATAGATCCAGTTGTAGATGAAATGACAAGAAATCTAAAAGTTCGTGCGGTTTTATTGAGTCCTAATGCTAAAATAGTTCCAGGTTCTTATGTAAAAGTGGAAGTTAAGTTAAAGGAAATTCCTAATAGTATAGTTATTCCTAGCAGTGCAATTATTCCAGATGATAAATCTACAAAAGTAGTAATTATTGGGGATAGTAGTAAAGCACAATTTGTAAATGTAGAAGTTGGTGTACGTACCGAAAATTCTGTACAGATTTTATCTGGATTAAAACTTGGTGATACTGTCTTGACTACTGGTTTATTACAAGTAAGACCCGGAATGGAAGTTAAAATTAGAAAAGCAGTTTCTAATTCAACTATCGAATAAAATTAATTATATAAGAAAAGGAATTTATCTAAAATAAAAATTTAAAATAAAATGGGATTACCTACTCTGAGTCTTCGCCGTCCAGTTTTTGCTGTTGTAATGAATATCGCTATTATTCTTTTTGGATTAATTGGATATACATTCTTGGGTGTGCGTGAGTATCCAGCTATCGATCCACCAGTAATTAATGTTAGAACAAATTATACAGGTGCGAATGCTGATATTATTGAATCACAAATTACAGAACCGCTTGAAAATGCCATCAATGGTGTGCAAGGTATTAAAAATATTTCATCTTCAAGTAATCAAGGTTCTTCAAATATTACTGTAGAATTTGAATTGTCTGCCGATTTAGAAACTGCTGCTAATGATGTACGGGATAAAGTTTCACAAGCTATTCGTTTGTTACCTCAAGATATTGACGCTTCGCCAGTAGTTTCAAAGGCTGATGCCAACTCTGATGCAATAATTTCTATGACCATTCAGAGCGATGATAAAAATGTTTTGGAGCTTACAGATTATGCAACCAATGTGCTGCAACAACGATTACAAACCATTCCTGGTGTGAGTACTATCCAAATTTGGGGACAAAAAAAGTATGCTATGCGTTTGTGGTTTGATCCTCAAAAGTTGGCAGCTTATGGTTTAACTGCAGTAGATATTCAGAATGCATTGAATAAAGAAAATGTGGAATTACCTTCTGGAAAATTACCAGGCGAAAATACAGAATTAACGGTCAATACAATTGGTAGAATTAACACACCTGAAGAATATGACAATATTATTATTAAAGATGTTGGTGGACAAACGGTAAGATTAAAAGATGTTGGTTATGCTGCATTAGGAGCTGAGAATTTTGAAACGAGTTTGAAAGAAGCTTCTGTGTCTATGGTTGCATTAGCAATTGTGCCACAACCAGGTGCAAACTATGTGGAGATTTCTGATGAATTTTATAAAAGAATGGAGCAGATTAAAAATGAAGTCCCAAAAGATATTAAACTAAACATTGCATTAGATAATACAGTCTTTATTAAAAACTCAATTTCAGAAGTAAAAGAAACTTTAATCATTGCAATTGTTTTAGTAATTTTAATTGTATATATTTTCTTTAGAGATACAGTAATGGCTTTACGCCCATTATTTGATATTCCTGTATCCTTAATTGGTGCTTTTTTTATAATGTATATTTTTGGATTTACTATAAATGTATTGACCTTATTGGCAATTGTTTTGGCAACTGGTTTGGTGGTCGATGATGGTATTGTTGTAACAGAAAATATATATAAAAAATTAGAGAAAGGAATGCCTAAAATGAAAGCCGCAATTGAAGGTTCTGAAGAAATTCTATTTGCAGTTTTAGCCACATCTATCACACTCGCAATAGTATTTTTGCCCATTGTATTTATGCAAGGTTTTGTGGGTAGTTTGTTTATGGAATTTGGTGTTGTTGTAGCAGGTGCAGTTTTGATTTCTGCATTTGTATCGCTTACGCTTACACCAGTTTTGAATGTTTGGTTAGGAGGAAAGGAGCATAAGAATTCTTGGCTATACGATAAAACAGAACCATTTTTTAAAGGCTTAGATGATGGGTACAAAGAAATGTTGGAATCATTTATGAAAATACGTTGGATTGCTGTTGTGGTAATTGGAGTATGTTTTGCTATGATTTATTTCATTAGTAAAAATTTGCAATCTGAATTAGCTCCTATGGAAGATAGGGGAGCATTTAGAGTAATGGTTTCGGCACCTGAGGGAACTTCTTATACAGCTATGCAAGATTATGTAGATAGAATGACAGACTTTATTGTTGATTCTGTTCCTGAACAAAGTATCGTTTTGAGTGTTACTTCTCCTTCATTTGCGGGTTCTGGAGCAGCAAATAGTGCATTTATGCGTGTAGCTTTAAAAGATAAAGATCAAAGAGTAAGAAGCCAGAATGATATTGCTCAATATTTACAACATAATTTTTCGCAATTTAATTTAGGTCGGGCTTTTGTTATTCAAGACCAAACCATTGCGGTGGGTTCAGCAAGATTTGGAATGCCAGTTCAATTTGTTATCAAAAATTTTGATTTCGAAAAACTTCAAAATATTATTCCAAAATTTATGGATGAAGTTGCTAAAAGTCCTGTCTTTGTGGGCTATGATGTGAATCTGAAATTTAATAAACCTGAGGTCGATATTATTATTGATAAAGACAAAGCCTATAGTATGGGCGTTTCGGTGCAAGATATTGCTCAAACTTTACAATTTTCTATGAGTGGCCGTCGTTTTGGTTATTTCCTAAAAGATGGCAAGCAGTATGAAGTAATTGGACAAGCTTTATATGATTTAAGAAATAAACCAGATAACTTAAAAGATATTTATGTTAGAAATAATACAGGAGCTTTAATTTCATTAGATAATATTATTACTGTACGTGAAATTGCAAAACCACCGCAATTATATCATTATGATAGATATAAATCAGCAACTATTTCGTCGGCATTAGCACCTGGTTATACGGTTGGTGATGGTATTGATGAAATGAATAAAATTGCTAAAAAATTATTAGATGATACTTACTCAACGGCTTTATCTGGTTCTTCAAGAGATTTCGCAGAAAGTTCTTCTAATACAATGTATGCTTTAATCTTAGCATTAATTTTAATTTATTTAGTATTAGCAGCTCAATTTGAAAGCTTTGTCGATCCATTTATTATTATGATGACCGTTCCATTGGCATTAGCTGGTGCATTATTGTCATTATGGATTTTTGACCAAACCTTGAATATCTTTAGTCAGATTGGTATGATTATGCTTATTGGTCTGGTCACGAAGAATGGTATTTTAATTGTCGAATTTGCAAATCAATTAAGAGAACAAGGTATGAATAAATTAGAAGCTATAATTCATGCTTCACAAATGCGTTTAAGACCAATTTTAATGACTAGTTTTGCAATGGCATTAGGTGCAGTTCCAATTGCAGTGGCTTTAGGTAAAGCCGCAACAAGTCGTGTGTCTTTGGGTATAGTAATTATTGGCGGAATTGTGTTTTCTTTAATTTTGACGTTATTTATTGTGCCAGCAATATATAGTTTTATGTCAAGAGAAAAAAAGGAAAACGAAGCCGATATAGTTTTAAAAAATCAATCAAATTAAAATATATATAGATGAAATTATTTCATAAATTACTGATAAGTTTAATATTATTTGGTGCTTCTACAAGTTATGCACAAGAAGTAATGACACCTGAGGAAGCTGTTGCGTATGCAGTTGCTAAAAATTTTGATATTGTTTTAGCAAAAAATGATGCCGAAGTTGCAATGGTTTTAAATAATAAAGCATCTGCTGGAATGTTACCAAAAATTAATCTGAATACTGGAGATGTTTTTAATCTGAATAACTTAAATCAAAAATATACTTCAGGACAAAATGTAAAGCAAAATTGGGTGGCTGTAAATTCACTTAATGCTGGTATTTCTATGGATTGGACCATCTTTGACGGAATGAAAATGTTTGCTACAAAAGATAGATTAGCAGCATTACAATCATTGGGAGAAATTCAATTAAAAAATCAAATCCAAGATGTGGCTGCTCAAACTTTAAATGCTTATTATAATATTGTTCGACAAAAACAACAAATCAAAGCAGCTAAAGAACTCATTGGTATTTCTGAAGAGCGTGTCAATTTATCACAAAAGAAATTAGATGTTGGATATAGTGATAAAACACCATTGTTGCAAGCAAAAGTAGATTTGTCTGCACAACAAATTAATATATTAAAACAAGAAACACTTTTGGAACAAGCTAAAATTAGTTTGAATCAAATTATTGGAAGAAATGCTGATGAGTCTTTTGAGGTTATTGATAATATTGAAGTAAATTATCAACCTAATTTGCAATCTATTAGAGATACAACAACTTCATCAAATTATTTATTGGCTGCTGCTAAAAAAAATATTGAAATTGCTCAATTTCAACGTAAGGAAATCAATGCTCAGAGATTGCCTCAAATTAACCTTACTTCAGGCTATAATTTTATACAAAATAATAATAAAGCTGGATTTCAATTGTTTAATCGTGTATATGGTCCGACAGTTGGCGTGAGTGCAAAAATTCCTATTTTTAATGGTGGAATGGTCAAAAAAGATTTACAAGCAGCAAGTATTAATATCGCCAAACAACAAATTCAATACGATAAATTAAAACATGATATTGATGCAGGAATTGTAAATGCATACAAAGATTTTGAGCTATCAGAAAAAATGTTACAATTGAATGAGGAGAATGTGAAGATTGCTGCCGAGAACGTGCAAATTACTATGGAAAGGTATCGTTTAAACCAATCTACATCTTTAGATATTAAACTAGCTCAAAGTAGTTATGAAGATGCGTTGTATAATGTTATTCTAGCAAGATACAATTCAAAAATTGCAGAAATAGAACTTAAACGTATCATAAACAATCTTTTAGATTAATAAATTTATTTTGTGTTTTTATGGATAGTCTTATATTTATTAAGACTTAACAGTAATAAAATATAATTATTTGGAATAAATCTAAATAAAATTTGTTCTTGACGTATTTTTAAGCTACCTTTGTACTAAATATTAGGTATACCTATTAACCCATTTTTAGTATGAGTAACACACAAGATGATATATTAGAAGAAGTAGTAAATGCCGATTATAAATATGGTTTTGTTACAGATATAGAGCAAGAATTTGCACCCAAAGGACTTTCTGAAGATATCGTTCGTTTTATTTCAGCCAAAAAGGAAGAACCTGAATGGATGTTGGAATGGCGATTGAAAGCATTTAGAGAATGGAAAAAAATGACTGAACCACATTGGGCAAATGTACATTTTCCCAAAGTAGATTTTCAAGATATAATTTATTATGCTGCTCCTAAAGTTAAACCTCAGTTAGATTCTTTAGACCAAGTAGACCCAGAAATTCTTAAAACGTTTGAAAAATTAGGTATTTCTTTAGATGAGCAAAAACGTTTGTCGGGTGTCGCTATGGATGTCGTTTTTGATTCCGTTTCCGTAAAAACAACTTTCCAAGAAACGCTAAAAGAAAAAGGTATTATTTTCTGTTCTATGAGTGATGCTATTAAAAATCACGGCGAATTAGTTAAAAAATATATTGGCACAGTTGTGCCTCAAAAAGATAATTTTTATGCAGCTTTAAATAGTGCCGTTTTTAGTGACGGTTCTTTTTGTTATATCCCTAAAGGTGTTAGATGTCCAATGGAATTGAGTACTTATTTTAGAATAAATTCAGCTGGTTCTGGTCAGTTTGAACGCACACTTTTAATTGCTGATGAAGGTGCTTATGTTTCTTATTTAGAAGGTTGTACGGCACCACAAAGAGATGAAAATCAATTGCACGCAGCAGTTGTTGAATTGATTGCTTTTGATAACGCTGAAATTAAATATTCTACTGTACAAAATTGGTATCCAGGTAATAAAGATGGCGTAGGTGGCGTTTATAATTTCGTTACTAAACGTGGTATGTGTAAAGGTAATAGTAGCAAGATTTCTTGGACACAAGTAGAAACTGGTTCTGCAATAACTTGGAAATATCCAAGTTGTATTTTAGCAGGCGACAATAGTATTGGCGAATTTTATTCTGTTGCAGTAACAAATGGATATCAACAAGCAGATACTGGTACCAAAATGATTCATATCGGAAAAAATACCAAAAGTCGTATCGTTTCCAAAGGAATTAGTGCTGGAAAATCTCAAAATTCTTATCGTGGATTAGTAAAGATTCACAAAAAAGCAGAAAGATCAAGAAATTTTTCTCAATGTGATTCTTTGTTGATGGGCGACCAATGTGGTGCACACACTTTTCCATATTTAGAAGTAAGCAATAAAACAGCAAAAGTAGAACACGAAGCTACGACTTCTAAAATTGGTGAAGATATGTTGTTTTATTTCCAACAAAGAGGTATTGATGAGGAAACGGCTGTTGCAATGATTGTTAACGGATTTTGTAAAGAAGTAATGGATCATTTGCCAATGGAATTTGCTGTGGAGGCTAAAAAATTGTTAGAAGTAAGTTTAGAAGGAAGTGTTGGGTAAGATTTATAATTTACGCAATTTATAGCTAATATGTTAATAGATGATGATGAATTGAAATAGAAAATATAGCTTAGAAAAAAATAAACCACAAAGCACACCAAGTAATTACACAAAGTTCTCAAAGCAAAATCTTTGTGTATTTTGTGTAAAACTTTGAGAACTCTGTGGTAAAAATAAAATTTAAAAATATGTTACAAATAAAAAATTTACACGTTTCAATTGAAGGAAGAGAAATTTTAAAAGGCTTTTCCTTAGAAATTAATAAAGGTGAAATTCATGCAATAATGGGACCAAATGGAACTGGAAAATCAACTTTGGGAAATGTTTTGGCAGGAAAAGATGGTTATGAAATTACAGCAGGAGAAATTCTATTCAATGGAGAAGATTTATTAGAATTAGAAGCCCACGAAAGAGCTCAAAAAGGTTTGTTTTTAGCATTCCAATATCCAGTAGAAATTCCTGGTGTTAGTAATGCCAATTTCTTAAAAGCTGCGGTAAACGAACAACGAAAGTCGATGGGTTTAGAGCCAATTGCTCCGGGAGAGTTTTTGAAAATGATGCGTGAAAAAATGGAATTGGTAGAAATGAAAAAAGACTTTATTTCTCGTTCCGTAAATCAAGGATTTTCAGGTGGTGAAAAGAAAAGAAATGAAATTTTCCAAATGGCGATGCTCAACCCACAATTAGCAATTTTAGATGAAACTGATTCTGGTTTAGATATCGATGCATTAAGAATTGTTGCAAATGGCGTAAATAAATTACACACACCTGATAATGCTTTTATTGTTATTACACACTATCAACGTTTGTTAGAATATATTGTGCCTGATTTTGTACATGTGATGTTTGATGGTAAAATTGTAAAAACAGGTGACAAAAATTTAGCCTTAGAATTAGAAGCGAAAGGTTACGAGCAATTTGAATTAGCTGAATAATTGCATCTAATTTGATGATTTGAATAAATTCTATAATGATTTCAAATTTAAAAAATGAGTTTAGAAATATTAAAAAATATACAACTAAAAGATAAAAATCAACAACAATCATTGGAGAATGCTATCAATATTGGTTCGCCATCAATGAAGCACGAAGAATGGAAATATACTTATTACAATAAAATTTTCCAAAATACTTTTGAAGTTTCTGTTGATACAAAAAATGAAAGTCAAAAAATTGATGCTGAATTAGTGTCTTTACTTCAAGAAGAAAAGTACAAATTAGTATTTGTTGATGGACAATTTTTAGCGGAATTGTCTTACTTTCCTCAATCTCAGAAATTTTCATTTTGGAATAATAATAATGTAACAGAATCAAACTCCAAAGACTTTTTGATAGAACTAAATAATGCATTAGTTTCAGATGGTGCTTTTATTGAAATTCAAGATGGTTTTGTTGAGGAAGAAAATATTGGGATTTATTATATTGCAACAAAAGCTAATCAAGTCTATAATCTTAAAAATAAAGTAAAAATTGGTAAAAATGTTCAAGTGAAATTCTCTGAATATTTTATCAATCCAAACACAATTGCTACTTATTATAATACTGTAAGTCAAATTGATATAGATAAAGATTCAATAGTTGTTTGGGATAAAATACAAGATGGCGGAGAACTATATTATTTGACAGATAACACTTTTGTTAGGCAAGAAAAATCATCTGTTTTTACAATTAATACAATTACTGTTTCAGGTAATATTGTTAGAAATAATTTAGTGATTGATGTGAACGGAGAATATGCCGAAAATCACATGAATGGTTTGTATTTGTTGCACGGTCAAGATCATTGCGATAATAGAACTTTAGTG
Organism: uncultured Chitinophagales bacterium; assembly: GCA_964472755.1. Classification (GTDB taxonomy): domain Bacteria; phylum Bacteroidota; class Bacteroidia; order Chitinophagales; family JADIYW01; genus JADJSS01. The sequence goes on from CAYYMF010000016.1 coordinate 44,107, forward strand.
CGACACAATGAGCCCAATACCAATAGCAATGAATTGTATAAAGGTATTTTGGCAGACCATGCAACTGGCGTTTTTAATGGTAAAATATTTGTGGCTCAAAAAGCACAAAAAACGAACGCTTTTCAAAGTAACAGAAATTTACTTTTAAGTAATGATGCAAATATTTATACTAAACCTCAATTAGAAATTTTTGCTGATGATGTAAAATGTTCACACGGTGCAACATCTTCACAAATTGAAGATAGTGAGTTGTTTTATTTACAAGCTAGAGGAATCGGAAAAGAAATGTCCAGAAGTTTATTAACATTGGCTTTTGCAGGTGAGGTATTGGATAAACTTTCTGATAGAAATAAACAATTTGTGGAAGATAAAATATTTACTACTTTAGGTATAAATATATAATTATGAGAGCCAAACAGATTCAACAATTATTAAAATCTCAAGAAAAAGATATTCAATCTTTACACGATATTGTTATGAAATCTATCGAGGAAGAGGATTTGATAATGATGAATCTTAAAAATAAGTCTTTGGAACAACTAAGTCGTTCACAACAATTGACAGATTCCATTGCAAAATTTGGTGGTAGTTGGACTTTTATTATCTCATTTTGTTTTATACTTTTTGTGTGGATATTATTCAATGTTTTAGCAATTACAAAATATAGATTTGATCCCTATCCTTTTATTTTAATGAATTTAGTGTTGTCTTGTCTTGCTGCGCTTCAAGCACCTATTATTATGATGAGTCAAAATAGAATGGAAGAAAAAGACCGACAACGTGCAGAAAATGATTATATCATTAATCTAAAATCAGAGTTGGAAATTAGAAGTTTACATCAAAAGATAGATTTGTTGTTAGAAAATGAAATAAAATTATTATTTGAATCCCAAGCTAAGCAATTGGAATTGTTGAATAGTTTGAAAAAGGAATTCATAGTTAGAAAAGAGCATCAATAATGTTAGATATTCAAAAAATTAGAGCAGATTTTCCTATTCTTTCCGATAAAATTCGAGGAAAACAATTAGTATATTTAGATAACGGAGCATCTACTCAAAAACCAAAAGTTTTAATTGAAGCAGAGCAATATTTTTATGAACATCAATATGCAAATATTCATAGAGGTGTGCATTATTTATCACAAATTGGAACTGATCTTTACGAAGCATCAAGAAAAACGGTTCAGCAATTTATTAATGCCAAACATGATTATGAAGTTATATTTACTAAAGGCACAACAAATGCTATCAATTTAGTAGCCTATAGTTATGGACGTAAATTTATCCAAGCAGGTGATGAGATCGTGGTTACAGAAATGGAACATCATTCCAATATCGTTCCGTGGCAAATACTTTGCGAAGAAAAAGGCTGTATTTTAAAAGTTATTCCATTGCAAAAAGATGGTACTATCTTATTGGAAGATGTAGATAAATTAATTACATCTAAAACTAAATTAGTTTCAGTAGTATATGTTTCTAATGCTTTAGGCACCATAAATCCTATTAAAGAAATTATTCAGTTAGCACATCAAAAAGGAGCTAAAGTTTTAGTAGATGCAGCTCAGGCAATACAACATATTCCGATAGATGTGCAAGCGTTGGATTGTGATTTATTGGCATTCTCTGCACATAAATTGTACGGGCCAACTGGTGTTGGTATTCTGTATGGAAAAGAAGAATTGTTAAATGCAATGCCTCCTTTTGAAGGCGGCGGCGATATGATAGAAAATGTATCCTTTGCTAAAACAACTTTTAACGCTTTACCTTTTAAGTTTGAGGCTGGAACACCACATATTTCTGGTTGTATTTCAATGAGTGTAGCCATTAAATATATACAAGATTTAGGATTGCAAAAGATTATGGAATATGAACATAGCTTGCTTGAATATGCTACTGAAAAGTTACAAGCTATCAACGGATTGACCATTTATGGAACAGCAAAAGATAAGTCTTCTGTAATTTCATTTTTGTTAGATGGTATTCATCCTTATGATGTGGGTGTTTTGTTGGATAATCAAGGTATTGCTATTAGAACGGGTCATCATTGTGCTCAACCTGTGATGGAACATTTTAATATTCCAGGAACTTGTAGAGCTTCATTTGCATTGTATAATACCAAAGAAGAAATTGATTTTTTAGTAGAAGGCATTTTGGGAGCTAAAAAAATGTTGAGTTAATAGATTATGGCAACGATAAACGAAATACAAGACGAAATTATTGACGATTTTTCTATCTATGAAGATTGGATGGATAAATATGAATATCTTATTGATTTTGGAAAGTCATTATCAACTTTAGATGAAAAATACAAGACAGAAGAAACAAGAATTAATGGCTGTCAGAGCAAAGTATGGTTGCATGCAGAAAAGCAAGCGGATAAGGTTGTCTTTTTAGCTGATAGCGATGCCATCATTACTAAAGGTATTATTGGATTATTGATAAAAGTTTTAAGTGGCCACACGCCTGAGGAGATTGCGGAAAGTGATTTGTATTTTATAGAAAAAATTGGCTTGAAAGAACATTTGTCGCCTACACGTGCAAATGGATTAGTGAGTATGATAAAGAAGATTAAAACTTATGGTGTCGCATTTCAAGCAATAAATTAAAATGATAACAGAAACAATGAATAGAACATTTATAGAAGTTAAAAACGATGTAATTGAATTATTACATGAAATTTATGACCCAGAAATTCCTGTAAATATCTTTGATTTAGGTTTGGTGTATGAAGCTGAGGTAGATATGGAAAATAATGTGCATATTGTAATGACATTAACATCACCCAATTGTCCAGTTGCTGAAAGTTTGCCTAAAGAAGTAGAAGATAAAGCTAAGGAAATTGATGGTGTAAATAATGTAAAAGTAGAAGTAACCTTTGAACCACCTTGGGATCAAGATATGATGACTGAGGAAGCTAAATTAGAATTAGGATTTTTATAGCGAGAAAACTATAGTTTTTAAATATTTTCAAACACAATTATTTCATTATTAAATTAAGACGAATATGTATCCAAAACAAATGACCGACCCAATGGAAGCAGAATTAACACAAAATGGTTTCCAAGCGTTAAAATCAGCAGATGCAGTTACAGAAGCATTATCATCAAAAGAAGGTACGACTTTATTAGTTATCAATTCTGTATGTGGTTGTGCTGCTGCAAATGCACGTCCTGCTGCAATTGTATCTTCTAAAAATGAGAAACACCCAACAAAATTAGTTACTGTTTTTGCTGGTGTTGATAGTGAAGCAGTTGCAAAAGCAAGAGAATTTACTATGCCTTATCCTCCAAGTTCTCCGAGTATGGCATTATTTAAAGATGGCAATTTAGTACATTTTTTAGAAAGACATGATATTGAGGGTTATACAGCTCAAGCAGTTGCTCAAAAATTAGTGGATGCTTATAATCAACATTGCTAAGCCAAAGAGCTTTGATTAAAGCTTAAGTCTTCTGAATTAAATTAAAAACGGCTGGTATGTACCAGTCGTTTTTGTTTTATAATTAGATTTTTAGCTATCTTTTCGTCTAGTGCTTATTCCAAATGGAAGATATAAAGGGCAGAAACTTATAAAAGAAGTTATAATGAATATAACTGCCAATATGCCTAAAATAGTTGCAGCAATTCCTGGAATTAAACCTAAAAAGTACAATGCAGCTATAACTATAGCAACTGAAAATCTAATTATTCTATCTGTTCTTCCTATGTTCTTTTTCATATAAACCTTTACACTAAAACAATTATCCATTGAAAATGTTTAAATAATGTCTATATAACTAAAATCTAAATTGTGTCGCTGATTAATTTTTCAGGGCTTTTTTCTATTTGTAATGTTGGGCAATAGTGCTTTTTAATTTCTCTGGCACTCCATTGAAAAAAACCATTCCGTTCCTAAGTCCGTTCTTCTTTCAATGCCATTTTAATTTGTCCCGTATTGCGGTCAATTCTATATGTTATTGTTCGTTGGTCATACTTTTTTGTCAATGTTTCGTCTGTTCTAAACTTATACGTTAATTGTATTTTGTCACCCGAAATGTTTTTAATGAATGTTTCTGCACAACAACAATTCAATAGTGATTTAATGTTTTTCGTTTTCCACAAACTGTCTTTTTCGATAAATTCATTGTCAAAATTATAATAATAAATAGAGTCTGTTACTGTGTTTTTCAAAACAACTTTGTCTGCATTATCAATGTATCCAGTTTTTAATATTAACCAATTGTCAAGTTTGATTAGTTGCTCGTCTTTGTTCCATTCTCGTCCGTAGTAACCGCCACTCCCCATATCAATAGTGTCCCCATTTACTGGGATATATTTATAGTCAATGTTAAATTGCCATGAATGGATGTCTGCATTGTAAACTGATTTGCAAAATAGCTTCCCACCAATTTTTTGGTCTATTAAAGCCGTGTCGTATTCAGGTCCAAAACCGCTGGGGCTATTAATAATTTTAATTACAAGAAGGAGCATTGCTAAAGTAGTAATAGAAAAAATCGCAATGCCTATTTTTCTTTTAGTTTCACCTTTAGTTTTTAATCGTCTGTAGAGCAGGAATGTCAATACAGATGGTGCAGAAAATATCACTATACCCAAAAGTATCATTAGTCCAAAAAATATTAAAACAACAGGGGCAGTCATTGGAGTCGAGTCGGTTTGTCATAATTACAGCTAACGGTTT
>CAYYMF010000017.1:0-47426 GCA_964472755.1 uncultured Chitinophagales bacterium
CTGTATTTCGAGAATCGCACTTTTGATGTATTCAAGATTATTAAAAGATAGAATTGAGATCAGTATTTGTTTTTCCATTTTGTCCTGTATTTATTGTAGATGGCCATAATATAAAATTTGATTTCTTGCTTTTTGATAAGCAATTCAGGCGTTGCTCCTATCCAAATTCCAGATATTGGATGTTGAGAAAAATGAACGAATGTATCTGGGTAATCTTTGGCTAATTTTAAAAAAAAATCAATAGGATGGAAGTCTTGTGGCTTATCTTCAAGAATAACACGTGATAAAACCGCTTTATCTAAATTGCCTTTATGAATCTCCTCTAAGTACAGTTGAATTCTATGGAAATATTGTGCTTTTGATGTTGGATTAGGTAGGTTGCTTTTTATTTCTTTTTGTAGAGGTAAACTTTGGATATAGTTTAAAAAAGATTCATTTATTTCATCGACATTCAATACATCGAAAAAAATATCCTCATTAGAATGATTTGTTATGAATGGAGCAAACCAAAATGTTTTTCTATAATTTGCTTCTAGTAATGATTTATCTATAGCAATATTTATTTTTTGTTCGTTTGGGAAACGATAAATACAAAAAGGAATATTTTTAGAAAATAATACCCTTGCTATTGATATGACTAAACGCTCCAAGACAAATCTTTAGAAAGGCAAATTTAGCAAAAAATAAGGAGCTTTAAAACTATGTAATAATTTAGCAATGTAGATTAAGCAGTTTTAATAAATAAAAATTATTGATAAATCTTGTTTCTCAATAAATGATCGACAATAACTAAGGCAGCCATAGCTTCAACAATAGGAACGGCTCTAGGCAAAACACAAGGATCGTGTCTGCCTTTGCCAGATACAATAGCTTCATTTCCTTCGGTATCAATAGAAACTTGATCTCGCATAATGGTTGCTACAGGTTTAAATGCTGTATTAAAATAAATATCCATTCCATTACTGATACCACCTTGTATGCCACCAGAATAATTTGTTTTGGTTTTTACCGTATCATTTTCTTTGTAAAATAGGTCGTTATGTTGGCTGCCTTTTAAATTTAATCCAGCAAAGCCACTTCCATATTCAAAACCTTTACACGCATTGATAGAGAGCATTGCTTTGCCTAAATCTGCATGTAACTTATCAAAAACTGGTTCGCCTAAGCCAACAGGAACACCTTTAATAACACAAGAAACAATCCCGCCAATTGTATCGCCCTCTTTTCTGATTTGTTTGATGTATTCAATCATTTGTTCAGCCATATTATTGTCAGGACAGCGAACAATGTTATTTTCTGTATTGCTTAAATCTAATTCGGTATAATTTTTTTCGAGTTGTAAATGCCCAACTTTAGAAACATAAGCTTGAATTTGGATACCGTATTGTCTCAAAACCAATTTGGCAATTCCAGCAGCAACTACTCTTGCAGCAGTTTCTCTTGCAGATGAACGTCCGCCACCACGATAATCTCGAGTGCCATATTTTTCTTGATAAGTAAAATCAGCATGCGATGGTCGAAAAGCATTTTTTATATGGTCGTAATCTTTAGATTTTTGGTCTTCATTTCTGATAATAATTCCAATAGGCGTACCTTGTGTTTTGCCTTCAAAAACACCAGATAGAATTTCAAATTCATCATTTTCTTTTCTTTGGGTTACAATACTAGATTGTCCAGGCTTACGACGGTCTAATTCGTTTTGTAAAAAGGCAGTGTCCATTTCAATGCCTGCTGGACAACCATCAATTACTACACCTAAAGCTACACCATGACTTTCTCCAAAAGTCGTAATTCTAAATATTTCTCCAAATGAATTTCCTGCCATAATGCTATTTTATAAAACAAAAATAGCTTTCATTAAAAATTAATGGAAGCTATTTATTTATTATTTAGATGAGAGATTAGTGTTTGTTAGATAACACTTTGTCATTTGCAAATAGTATTCCAAAAACTAAAGTAATGAATCCTATTAAGAAAGGATAAACCATGTGAACATCAATTATAGAAGGTTGTTTAGCTACATTATAATTCAAATGTGCAGATGTATTCAAATACACAAAGAAAGAGTATAATAAAATAACTGAACCAACAAATGAAAGAATTGCCCCTAGAACTTTTGTAAGCTTTGCCATAAAAATATTTTTTCCAAAGGTATTAAAAATATAAGAAAATTACAAAAAAAAGTATTCCACAACAATAAATTAATCTTTACTGACAATTTTTATTTGATAGGCGAGTTTCCAGCATATAACTCCAGCAATAACAGATATATAGCCAACTCGATCGTAATGATGTACCCAGCCTGTATTTTTATCAATCGTAACGACAAAACTACTACAAACAGAAGCGATAAATGTGCCCAATTCCAAAAAGGCTGAACGCATACTCATAAAAGCACCTCTTTTTTCCTTTACCATTGCCGCCGACATTATAGTATAAGCCGGAATCATACGACCTGCAGCAAATATGAAGAAAAATACACAAATTATTATTACTTCAAAAATATTAGCTTTAGCAATATGTGTGGTAACGATAATTGGGAAAAAAGATAGAAATATTAATATAGAAAATGAGGGTTTGTTGCCATATTTATCGGACAATTTTCCAATAATAATAGAACTTACTACTGTAACTATACCGCCAATTAAATAGAGAATAGGTATCCAATCTTCGCCAAAACCGATATTGTTTTCAAAATAAGGTACAACAAAGATAACGACTACTTGATGACTGAACACTAAGAAAAACGCCAAAAGCAAAGCTTTAACTTGATTGCTGTCTTTGAAAACATCTTTTATATTAGAGTAGCTAATTCTATTTTTATTGCTTTTGTTGATATGCCCTTTCATTGGTGGAATCCATATAATAATAGCGAATATTGTACAAATAGAAATAATGGTTAACCATAAAAATGGCGTAAATAAAGTATAATGTTGAGCCAAATAAATGCCAAATGGAATACCTGTAATCGCTGCAATTGCAAAAGACAAAGAAATAATACTAATAGCAGTCGTTCTTCTTTCATAAGGAATAATATCACTAACAATGGCAATCGCAATGCCACCAATGATACCACCAAAAACACCAGTGAAAGCTCGATAGGCAATCATTAATCCGAAATGAGAATACATAGAACATAAGCCAGTTCCAATTGTAAATCCAATAAATGTAATTAGTAATAATTTTTTTCGATCATATAAATCCATGAAAGAGGAAGAGAATATTCCAGAGATAAAAGCTGCAAATGAATAAATGGAAACAATAATTGTAGCTGTCTTTGCACCAATTTTATAAGTATCCATCACGATATTAATCATAGGCATTAATAACATGGAATCTACCGTACATAAATACGTAATAAATGCCAATAAAATAACAATCAGAAATTCGTTTTGCCTACCATGCGGTAAATCTTTTTCTTCTAAAATTAAACTATCTAAACTATCCATGGTGCAAAATCTGAAAAATAATTCAATAAAAGCTAACCATAATTCATTAAATATTAAATTCTAGCAATGCCATCTGAAATATGACAAGGATAAAATTCTGCTTTGAGTTTGGTTTTTCTTTCGTAATTGACACTTATGTATTCTATAAATTTATCTAATGAACTTTTTTCAACTAAAGCAATCACACAACCACCAAATCCGCCACCAATCATTCTCGCTCCTAAGCTACTAGAAAAATGCTCTATTATATGCACTAAATCATCAATTTCTTTACACGAAACTTCATAATCTTTACTCAATGAATGATGTGATTGCTTTAATAAATCACCAAAGATTTCGAGTTCATTTTGTGCAAGAGCATCAGTTGCTAATAATACTCTATTGTTTTCGGCAACGGCATGTTTAGCACGTCTGTATAAAATATCATCATCAAGATAAGCAAGAGAAATTCCATGTACCTGACATAAATTTTCAGCAACATCAAATTGTTTTAAAATTTGGAATGCAGCATCACACTCACTTCGACGCTCATTGTATTTGGATTCTGTTAATACTCTTGGTGTATTAGAATTTATAATAACTAATTGATGATCCCCAAAATCTAAAGGAATATGTTCAAAATCTAAAGAATCACAATTCAATAAAATGGCATGATTTTTTTTACCATTGGCAACTGCAAATTGATCCATGATACCACAGTTTACACCAACGTATTTTACTTCTGCATCTTGAGCATCAATAGCTAATTCTGTTCTATTTTGATTATAATACTTTTCATTGAAAATATAAGCAATTAAACATTCTAATGCAGCAGAGGAGGAGAGTCCTGTACCTAATGGTAAATCACTATCAATTAAAATATCAGCTCCAAATAATGGTGTGTTTTTATCTTGTAAAACTTGCAATGTTGATGTAACATATCTTGCCCAACCTACTTCTTTGCTTAGATTTAACGGATGATTCAAGTCAATGCTAAATGCTTCTTCAAAGTTTTGAGCATACACGTTAATAATATTATCCTTTCTCTTTTCAACGATTGCAGTAATGCCTAAAGAAATTGCAGCTGGTAAAACATAGCCACCACTATAATCGATGTGTTCGCCTATTAAATTTATTCTACCTGGTGAAAAAAAAGTATCTGTTGCGGTATAGCCAAAATGTGTAAGAAATTTTTCTTTTAGCGAGTTGGTATCTAACATAAATTATTTTAAAAACCTTAGTGGGTTAAAAGTATGAATAATATTTTTTATTTTATCTCGGACATTATCTTTCATATAATTTCCAAAAAGTTTAGTCATGTGTTGTGTCAATTCTTTATTATGCGAATTGTCAGCGGATAAAATCATTTCTTTCATTTCTTTTTTACTTAAATCCTGCCATTTGTAAGGAATTTCTTCCATTAATTCATAACCTTCAATAAGTTTTCCAGCATCATACATTTTAGATAAAGTTCCGTTGTCATATTTCATAAAGAAATTAGGATCAACTTTGTATTTTAAAAGCCTATCTTTTGTTCCTGGTTTTAAATAATAATGTCTAAGTTCTGCATTTTTTTGTGTAAAGCTTAATCCAACTGCTAATCGTGTATTGTTTGTAATATTCGGTGGAGAAGCATGAAAGGTTCTATTGTCAAAAATGAGTGCTTCGCCAGCTTTCATTGGCAATAATTGAAAGTATGGAAACATCGAGAACATGTGTTTTGCCAATGGCGAAGGTACTTGTGGCGAAGGTGATGGTCGTACACTATTGAAAAATTTATTACTGCCTTTAATTACGCCTAAGCAACCATTTTCCATATCTGTATCTACCAATGCAATCCAGCAGGTTACCGAACAATGGCGAGATTCATCTTCCACAAAACTCCAATCTTGATGTGGAGGCACTACGCCTTTTGGATTGGGATCTTTCAAAACATAGCTCGCTGTTATTAATTGATAATTACATAAATAAGGAGCAATTTTTGGCATTGCAATAGTTTCAATTGTATGCATCATTTTTGCAACCAAAGCCTTGTCTTCATGGTCCATACCAACATAAAAACCAAAATCATTTTCTTTCTTTATGCCCGAATTGTATAGAAAATCAGTTAATGCTTTTATTTCAGTTTGCTCTAATGCAGGTAGTTTTATATAGCCATTTTGTTCAAAAAATTGTTGATGTGTTTCATCGCTAAATAATGGTTCCATAATTGAATATTTTTGGCAGTGAGCTTTTATATTTTGAATAAATTGTTTTTCGCTTAATAGAGGAACTTGATAAGAAAATGTTTTTTCTAATTGACCAATCAAAGGTTGTTGAATAATTTTAGGATAATGCAGAAATAAATCATCAGGCATACTATATTGTTGTATTTCTCCTTTGTTTTTATCAAAGTACAACATAAATAAATTTGCCTCTTTTGGAACTAATCCAATAGTTAATGCTAACCGTTCTTCATTACTTTGATTAGGCCACGATGCATGCATTAATTTTTGATTAAAGATAAATGCTTCGCCTGTTTTGAGTGCTAAAGTTTTTAAATATTTATCGAATGCAGACCTTTCTTTCTCAAATGAAACTGCTAAGCTTGGTGCTCGCATCGCATCATCTATTTGGTGGCTTCTATCAATAACTCTGATTGCACCATTTGTTTGGTTGGTATCTTGTAATGGAATCCAAATAGTGTAAGAACCATATTTTTTTTCATCGGTTACTGTCCAATCTTGATGTAGTGGTAATGGATTATTTTGATTTGGTAATTTCCTTAAAAATGATGAACCTAAAATTTTATAATCAGCAAAGTTTTTATCTAAAATAGGCTGTATTAAATCTAATATTTCTTGGTTTACTTTTTGTTTTAATTCAAAGTCTGGATAGAATGAAGTGGAATAAAAAGTGGTTATCTTATCATCAAAATTTGCATAATAAATAGACTTAATTTTTTCTGCTAAACCATTATCCAATAATTGTTGGGTGAAATAGCCATTTATCTCCAATAATTTTTGGTGATATGAATCTTTAACATCTAACATTAGTTGAATACAGCTTTTATTTTTTCAAAAAAAGATGGCTTTTCTTCAATGGCTGGTTTTTCATCAATTCTTGTATTAAACAAACCTTTTTCGTATTCTTTTAAACTTAAATTGAATGGCTTGTAATTGAAAGTTCTAAGTACTTTTGCATTTTCTGGTTGTTTCCAAGGATTAAATTCCATATAAAAATCAACATCAACTTCCAAAACATCGACTTTGCTTGAACTTTTTTGAGGATTCATGTGGTAATGTATTGATTTTTCTTCTGCTGGAATTAAAATTAATTGAATTGCCAAACGCAAACCATCAGTTTGGTTGATATTGGAATAATGTACCAAACTATCATCTAAAACAACAGCTTGTCCAGCTTTTACATTCATTGGAATCATGTGTTTATTAATGATGTCATGTTTGATGTTTTCCAATTCCCAAGGAATCATTGGCCCTCTAACTTCTCCAAATCTTTTGTGTGAGCCAGGTGTAACTTCCAAAGTACCGTTTTGACTATTGCTATCCACTAAAGGACACCAAATAGAAACGCTGGTTACTTTTCTTTCATCAACAAAAGCCCAATTTTGATGCAAAGGCACTTCGCCATCATTGGATTGTTTTCTAATAAAATTAGCAATTACTGGGCGATAATTATCTAAATATTTATCGTAATGTGGTTTGAATTTATCTGAAATAAGGTTGTACACCATTCTTTTGTAATCAATATTTTTATTGATAAATGTAAAGTCATAAGTGATTCTCTCTTTCAAGTTGGCATCTTGCTCACCAATATTTCCACCACTTTGTTCTAAAGTTTCAAAGTATTTATTTTTTAAAAACTCAACTTCATCTTGATTTAGAAAAGGAATAATAACATAGCCATCTTTTTGAAATTGTGATTCTAATGTGGCATCTTTAAATACATTTCTCATAACTTATTATTTTGTATAAAAATGATTACTTTCGGCTACAAAATACGATTATTATGTGGCCTTTTAACAAAAGTAAAAAAAATAAAAAAAATACGGCAAGTCATGCATTGAATGTCGGTAGTTTTTATGATAAGAATCATAGTGCTTTTATTCAAGTTTATGGTGAAGTTATTCAGGCATTTAGAACAAATAATTTAGATTCAATTTTGAACTATCAAATTCAACAAATTGGATTGAAACCTGAATATAAAATTTTAGATGCAGGTTGTGGTGTATGTGGTCCTGCACGTTATTTTGCAAAAAATATAGGTTGTTCAATTGATGCTGTATCTGTTTCTGCTACGCAAGTACAAAGTGCGAAAGCATATATAGAAAAGGAAAATTTACAAGATAAAATTTCAGTTCATCAGTATGATTACCATGAAGTAGATAAGTTGTTTCTAAAAGAAAATTTTGATAAAATTTATTTTTTAGAATCTTTCGGACATTCAACAGATAAAGAAAAATTGTTGAAAGCCATGTGGAAAGTATTAAAACCTGGTGGTGAAATTTATATCAAAGATTTGTTTCGAAGAATTTCAAGTAGTTGGTTAGTACAACGAAAAATTGATAGTGAAATTAATAAGATTAACAAAGCTTATCATTATGATGTAGCTGATTTAAGTGAGTTCGTTAATGTTGTTCGTAAAATTGGTTATGTTATTGAATTTGTAAAAACGATTGACATTCCATTAGATGAATTTGAAAATCTATCTATTTCTAATGAATTTCAAGAATTGACAGGAATTGCCAAAATTGATAATTGGGATAAATATATATTCCCGATTGATTTTTTTGAGGTAAAATTATATAAACCAGAATATGATATTGAAAAAGGAAAACATCGTTATTTCTTGCAAAATATCTATCAAATTCAAATGAATCATTTGAATAAGGAACATTTGTAATTACAAAGGAATATTTCCATGTTTACGTTTTGGTTGGTCAATGTGTTTGTTTTCCAACATATCAAAAGCACGAATTAATTTTAAACGTGTGTCTTCAGGCAAAATCACTTCATCAATATAACCACGAGCTGCAGCTTTATATGGATTGGCAAATTTTTTAGTGTACTCATCTACTTTTTCTTGCAATTTTGCTTCTGGATTTTCAGCTTTAGCAATTTCATTTTTAAATATAATTTCAGCAGCACCTTTTGCACCCATAACCGCAATTTCAGCACTTGGCCAAGCATAATTCATATCGGCACCTATATGTTTAGAATTCATCACATCATAAGCACCGCCATACGCTTTTCTAGTAATTACTGTAACTTTTGGAACGGTAGCTTCGCTTAATGCAAATAACAATTTTGCACCATTTACAATTATACCATTCCACTCTTGATCTGTACCTGGCAAAAATCCTGGAACATCTACCAATACTAACAAAGGAATATTAAAGGCATCACAAAATCGGGTAAATCTTGCACCTTTTCTTGAACTATTAATATCTAAAACACCTGCCAAATAAGCTGGTTGGTTGGCAACAATACCAATACTTCTACCTGCAATTCTAGCAAAACCGACTACTATATTTTCAGCAAAATCTTTATGCACTTCAAAGAAACTTTCGTCATCTACAGTACTCGAAATTACATCTCTCATATCATAAGGCTGATTTGGGTTTTCGGGTAGTATATTTTTTAAAGCTTCAATTTTCTCTGATGCTTTTTGTAGATAGTCAAATTTTGGGGTTTTCTCTTGGTTATTCTGAGGTAAATAACTTAGTAATTGTTTGAGCTGCATAATACATTCCACTTCATTTTTAGCAGTAAAATGTGTTACGCCAGATTTGGTGGCATGTGTCATTGCACCACCGAGTTCTTCGCTGCTTACAATTTCGTGCGTAACTGTTTTAACGACATTTGGTCCTGTTACAAACATATATGAAGTATGCTCTACCATCATTGTAAAATCAGTCATTGCAGGAGAATAAACTGCTCCACCAGCACAAGGTCCTAAAATTGCTGAAATCTGAGGAATAACACCTGATGCTTGCACATTTCTATGGAAAATATCGGCGTATCCACCCAATGAAACAACACCTTCTTGGATTCTTGCCCCACCAGAATCATTTAAACCAATCACTGGAGCTCCAACTTTAGTTGCTAAATCCATAATTTTACAAATTTTCTCAGCATACGTTTCTGAAAGTGAGCCTCCAAAAACAGTAAAATCTTGTGAGAATATATAAACCAATCGATTGTTTACTTTTCCATATCCTGTTATCACACCATCGCCTAAATATTGTTCTTTATCTAAACCAAAATCGGTACTTCTATGTACAACAAATTTATCTAATTCTTCAAAAGTACCTTTATCTACCAATAATTCAATCCTTTCACGAGCTGTTAATTTGCCTCTTTTATGTTGAGCATCGATACGCTTTTGACCGCCACCCAATAAAGCTTCTTGCTCTTTTTGATATAATTCTTCTAACTTTTGATTACTTGAACTCATGTGGCTAAGATAGTTCATTTATTTTATTTTTAAATATGGAGCTATGTCTATTTTAATAAAATAATCCAAAGGTAATTTTTAGACTCAAATGTTAAATATCCTTTTTTCTATGCTTCATTATAGGTATTTAAACTTCTATATTTTAACATATCTAATTTAACTTGTAGATTTGGCATTAATAAATTTATAGATATGAAAAAAATATTATACTTTTTTGTTGCTTGTTTAATTTTTGTTGCTTGTAAACAAGGACATACGAATCACGAAGTTATTGAAACTGATAATGGTAAAAAATGGCAAGTAAGTGAAGCGATGAAACCTTTTATTAAAAATGGAGTAGATTTGGTCAATGCTTATGTTGAAACTAAAGATGAGGATTATAAAAAATTAGCAGAAAAGATTAGACTAGAAAATAATCAATTGATTAAAAGTTGTACGATGAAAGGCAAAAGCCATGATGAATTGCATAAATGGTTACATCCTCATTTGGAATTAGTAGATGCATTAGGAAAAGCAAAAGATACAACTGAAGCCAATAAAATTATTCAACTATTGCAACAATCTAATAGCACTTATCAGCAATATTTTGAGTAAATAAAATGTAGATTTTGCTTTAAAATGGTGCCACTTTATTTATTTTATGATATTTTTGAGCCACTAAAATTTAAGAACTTATGCAATTAGTTTATAAAGGAAAAACTAAAGATGTTTACTCAACAGAAGAAACAAATCAATATTTATTGAAATTTAAAGATGATGTAACTGGTACAGATGGCGTTTTTGATCCAGGAGCAAACACGGTTGGTTTGTCTATTGAAGGTGCGGGAAAGTCTGGTTTGAAAATGACGACCTATTTTTATAAGCTTTTAAATGCAAAAGGAATAGCCACCCATTTTGTTGATTCAGATATTGAAAATGTATCGATGACCGTAAAAAAAGGCACTGTTTTTGGGAAAGGATTAGAAGTTATTTGTCGCTTTAAAGCAGTAGGAAGTTTTTTTAGAAGATACGGTGATTATTGTAAAGAAACACAGGATTTGGGAGCTTTTGTCGAATTTACAATTAAAGATGATGAAAGAGGTGATCCAACTATTTCTAAAGATGCCTTAGAAATATTAGGTATTTTGAAAGCAAATGAATACCAGGTAATCAAACAAAATACCATTCATATTTGTACTATTATCAAAGATGAATTAGCTACAAAAAACTTAGATTTATACGATATTAAATTGGAATTTGGTCTTGATATTCAAGGAAATGTTATGCTAATTGATGAGATTTCAGGAGGAAATATGCGTGTTTATAAAAATGGGAAATATATAGAACCTTTACAATTAGAACAAGTATTTTTAGCTTAGAAATTATTTTGATAATAGCTTAGATAATCCTTTGCCGCCTAGATTAAATAAGGCATCTATAATACTTAAATTAGGCTGAAACTCAAATCTATCTGAAAAAACTTGTAGATAAGTAATCGGCTCGTAAGTATTTTCTATTTGAATTTTAGTTGCTTCATTATTAAATACAATTGCTTTTTCAATTTGTAATTTCTTTAAAATCCATTGATGTAATTCTATATTAAAAGTACTTAAACTATCAAACTGATTGTCATAGAAGTATTTTAATTCTTCTTCGTAATATTCAAAATAGGGCGAACGTCGATAAGCAGATATAATGCTATTCCAATGGTCTTTTTGCCATTTTTCAGCATAAGAAATTTTTACATCAGCATATTTTCTTCTTTCATTTTGTTGGTGTTGTAATGGAATACTTAACCTCAAAATGCCATTTGCACCTAAAATATAAGTTCTGTTCTTTAAAGTTTTCTTAGTATAAATGGCATTCGTAGTTAGTGCAATATTTTGATGTACAATATTTTGATAAAAGGAAATTGGAGCTAGATATAAAGGCTCAAACGTAAGTATATCATTCATTTTGCAAAGATATTATTTTATAAATAGCAATTTTAGTATTTCTTTAAATTGCAGGAATCTACTTTTACTTTATCTTCTTGTTTTTCTTCCATTCGTATTTTTTGCAGCTTTGGTATTCGATGATTTTGGCTTTGCTGTTCGTGAACTAACGTTTGTTTTTGAGGAATTGCGAGGATTTACAGATTTCTCATTTTTTGAAGCAAATTTGTTGTTTGTACCTTTTTGAGGTTTGGTCGAATTACTTGTTTTTATTGTGTTTTTATTTCGATCAGTTTTGTTAGTTTTATTATTTGAAGACACTGATTTTTCTGAATTTGAAATTTTCTTTTCTTCCGAAATAGAACCTTCTGTTAATTTATAAATTTCATTCATTTCATCTTCTTCAAGCGTTCGCCATTCTCCGACAGGTAAGCCTTTCAAAGTGATATTCATAATGCGAACTCGTTCCAATTTGGTTACTTCATAATTGTAAAATTCACACATTCTACGAATTTGTCTATTTAAGCCCTGAACTAAAAATATCCTAAATGTCTTTGGACTTTCTTTTACGATTTTACATTTTTTAGTGTTTACGCCAAGCATTGGTACACCTTGCGACATTCCTTTAATTGCAGCATCAGTGAGTGGTTTATTTACAGTTACAACATATTCTTTTTCATGATTATTTCCAGCACGCAAAATCCTATTGACCATATCACCATCATTAGTCAAAAATATTAAGCCTTGAGAATCTTTATCTAATCTGCCAATTGGAAAAATTCGTTCCCCATAATTTACGTAATCAATAATATTATTCTTAACACCTTTTTCTGTAGTTGATACAATTCCAACAGGCTTATTGAGTGCAATAAAAATTATATTTTCTTTTTCCAAAGGTTCTAATTCTTGACCATTTACTTTTACAATATCTCCAGCAAAAACTTGATCACCTTTTTGAGCTTTCTTTTTATTGATAAATACAACACCACGCTCAATTAATTTATCGGCTTCTCTACGAGAACAAAGCCCACTTTCTCCAATAAATTTATTGAGCCAAAAGCCATTTCCTTTCTGCATTTTTTACCGAAAGATAAAACTTTTCATTTAAAGTATATCTTAATCTATTGGATTAATGTTGGTAAACGCCAATTGTCAATATGCAATAGAATATCTATTGCATATTTCGGATTTAAATACTAAAATATGAACTACAATATTCCAAATGATTTTTTTTAAAATATAATTTCATAACTACATTTTTTTTAGTTAATTAGAAAGATTTTTTCATAATGATTTGATAATATATTTTTTTAAATTAAAATTGGATAGTTTTGTCCGATTTAATATCTTTATCTATATGTTTTCAAAAGCTTGTGAATACGGAATTAGAGCTACAGTTTATATTGCAGACCAATCTAAGCAAGGTAACAGAGCAATTTTAAAAGAGATTGCTAAAGAAATTGCTTCGCCTGAGGCTTTTACTGCTAAAATATTGCAACAATTGGTAAAGAGCAATATTGTGATGTCTATAAAAGGCATCAATGGTGGTTTTGAAATTTCTAAAGACAAAATTAGTAACTTAAAGTTAGCAGATATCGTATTAGCTATTGATGGTGATGGTATTTATACCAATTGTGCATTCGGTTTAAAAGACTGTACTGAACAATATCCTTGTCCGGTTCATCATAAATATAAACCTATAAAAGCTAGTATTCGTAAAGTGTTAGAACAAACTGGAATTAATGAAATGTCTGATAGCCTAAAAGATGGCTTGACTTTTTTAAAAATTGAAAATAATATTAATCAACAATAAATAAATAATTATGAACGGAGGAGAAATTATTGCTAAAGTACTACAAAATCATGGCGTCAAATACCTATTCACTTTATGTGGTGGACATATTTCACCAATATTTGTAAGTGCTGAAAATATTGGTATTCGTGTAATTGATACACGCCACGAAGCCAATGCGGTTTTTGCTGCTGATGCAGTTTCAAGACTAACAGGAATTCCAGGTGTTGCTACTGTTACGGCAGGTCCAGGTTTAACGAATACGATTACTGCGGTTAAAAATGCATATTTAGCACAATCGCCTTTGGTATTGTTAGGTGGTGCAGCAGCTACCATTCTAAAAGGAAGAGGCTCTTTGCAAGATATTAATCAAATGAGTATTATGCGTCCAAATGTAAAATGGGCAGCAACAATTTCTAAAGTAAAAGATATTGTTCCTACATTAGAAAAAGCATTTGAAGTGGCACAAAGAGGGGTGCCAGGTCCAGTTTTTGTAGAATGTCCAATAGATATTTTATACGGAGAAGAATTAGTGCGAGAATGGTATGGTGCAAAGAGCAAAGACGTTCCACCTAAAAACATTCAAGAACGTGCTATTCAATGGTATATCAATTGGCATGCACAAAGAATTTTTGAAGATAAAGACAAAGTAACTTTTGGAAAACCACGCCCTGTTTACTATCCTAATCACAACAGTTCGGATATAAATAATGCGGTAGATTATTTGAAAAAAGCTAAAAATCCACTTTTGGTTTTAGGAAGTGGTGCAATGATGCAGCCTCAAAAAGCACAACAATTAGCTGATGCGGTTAATAAATTAGGTATTCCAACTTATTTAAGTGGAATGGGAAGAGGTTTGTTAGGCAAAGATGGTGTTTTGCAATTAAGACATAAGCGTAAGGAAGCTATAAAAGACGCTGATTTGATTATATTAGCTGGTGTACCCAATGATTTTAGATTAGACTATGGTAATCATATTGGTCATCGTCCTTTTATTTCTATTAATAGAAGTACTGAAGATTTGAACAAAAATAAAAAACCAACATTAGGTATTAATGCTGATCCTCAAGATTTTCTTATTGAATTAGCTAATAATTATCAAGTTAAAAATAATAATACTTGGTTGTCAAAATTAAAAGAAAGAGATAATGCTCGAGAAAAAAATATTGACGAACAAGCAACTGGGAAAGTGAATGGAATGAATCCTGTTCAATTATTTAGAGAAATGGATCCGATGTTGAGTGAGGATACTATTTTAATTGCCGATGGTGGAGATTTTGTTGGTACTGCAGCTTATACTTTAAAAGCTCGCTCACCACTTTCTTGGTTAGATCCAGGCGTTTTTGGAACGTTAGGTGTTGGTGCAGGTTTTGCATTGGGTGCAAAATTAGTTTATCCTGAAAAAGATGTTTGGATTATTTATGGCGATGGAAGTGCTGGTTATAGTTTGATGGAAAATGATACTTATGTACGTCATAATTTACCAATAATTTCATTGATTGGAAATGATGCTTGTTGGTCTCAAATTGCACGTGATCAAGTAGATTTCTTAGGCAGTGATTGTGCTTTGAATTTAGCACATTCTAATTATGAAATGATAGGAAAAGCATTTGGTGCTGATGGAGCAAGAGTTGAAAATATTGCTGAATTTAAAAATGCAGTTAAAGATGCATTAGAAAAAAGTAGAAATGGTATTCCTTATACTTTAAATGCTATCATCGGAAGAACAGAATTTAGAAAAGGTTCAATTTCAGTTTAATTTAAAAAAGATATTGTTATGAGTAATCTTGGAATTTTAAAAAGAGATAATACCACACTTTTAGTGGTCGATATTCAAGAGCGTTTAATGCCTGTTATTCATAATGCAGAGCAAATTTTTGCAAATGCTAATAGATTGATAAAAGGTGCTGAAATGTTGAATGTGCCTATTGTCGTTACGGAACAATACCCAAAAGGATTAGGAAATACATGTGCAGAAATTGAATTGCCTGAATTACCTGCAGTTTTTGAAAAAATGTGTTTTAGTTGTATGCTTTCAGAACAAGTTTTGGGACAGTTGGAACAATTAGAACGTAAGTCCTTAATTATTTGTGGTGTAGAAACGCATATTTGTGTTTTGAAAACTGCTTTAGATGCTTTGAAATTAGGCTTTGAAGTGCATATCGTGGCAGATGCAGTTTCATCCAGAACACCTGAAAATAAACAAATTGCATTAGATAGATTAAGACAAGTTGGTGCATTTATTGTAAGTACAGAAATGGTTTTGTTTCAATTAATAGATGAAGCAGGAACAGAACAATTCAAATCAATTAGTAAATTAATAAAATAGAAAACTAAGCAAATCATGGCGACAAAACGTTTATTTGACATCCTTTCAGAACAATTAGAAAAAAATCCTAATAATAAATTCCTGTCTGCAAAGGTAGATGGTGTATGGAAAGATTATAGTTTTACAGAAACACAATTTTATGCCAATCAAGTCAGTCAATTATTATTGAATCTTGGATTGAAAAAAGATGATAAAATTGCGATTATAGCATCAAATAGACCAGAATGGAATTTTACAGATTTGGGTGCTCAACAATTAGGCGTTACAGCTGTTCCGATGTATCCTACAATTTCTGAACATGATTATGAGTATATTTTTAATGATGCTGGGATTCAATATGCTTTTGTTGGAGATGTTTCTATTTTGAAAAAAGTACAACCATTATTGGAAAAGAGTAAATCATTGAAAGGGATATATATTTTTGATAAGGAAAATGGAGCTACTAATTTTTGGGATGCCTTACCTAAAGATGTAGATGAAACAGCAATTCAAAAGATTAAGGATACTATCAATGAAGAAGATTTAGCAACCATTATTTATACTTCAGGAACAACAGGCAATCCCAAAGGTGTGATGCTTACGCACAAAAATATCGTTTCGAATATTGAAGGTGTAAAACAAGTAGTTCATTTTGGCTATGGCGAAAAATCATTGAGTTTTTTACCACTCTGTCATAGTTTTGAAAGAATGGTTTTTTATGCCTATTTAAGTTTTGGTATTCATGTTCATTACGCTGAAAGTTTAGAAAAAATTGCAGATAATTTACAAGAAGTAAAACCCTATTGCTTTACTACAGTACCTCGTTTATTAGAGAAAGTTTATGAGAAAATAATGGCAAAAGGTGCTGATTTAACAGGCTTTAAAAAGAATTTATTTGATTGGTCGATGGCTATTGCTTCAGAATATGAATTAGGAAAAAATAAAGGATTTTGGTATAATATTCAATTGGAAATTGCTAGAAAATTAGTATTTACAAAATGGCAAGAAGCATTGGGTGGTAATGTGAAGTTTATTATCACGGGTGCTGCAGCTATGCAACCACGTTTAATTACTTTATTTACTGCTGCTGGAGTGAATGTTATTGAAGGTTACGGATTAACAGAAACCTCTCCAGTAATTTCTTGTAATTTGGTAGAGGAGACCAAAAGATGTATTGGCACGGTTGGTATTCCAATCCCTAATGTGGAAGTGAAATTAGCAGAAGATGGCGAAATTATTGTAAAAGGAGATAGTGTGATGAAAGGTTATTATGGTCGTCAAGATTTAACTGATGAAGTGATTGACAAAAATGGTTGGTTTCATACTGGAGATATTGGCACTTGGATAAAACGAAACGGAAATGAATTTTTGAAAATTACAGATAGAAAAAAAGAATTGTTTAAAACTGCTGGAGGTAAATATATTGCACCTCAAGCCATAGAAAATAAGTTTAAAGAAAGCAACTTTATAGAGCAAATTATGGTTGTAGGTGGTGATGATAAAAAATATGTGTCGGCATTAATTATACCGTCATATATACAATTGACAGCTTGGGCAAAAGAAAATGGTATTACTGATGTTTCAAATAATGCATTAGTAAGCAATCCTAAAGTGATGGAATTGTTTGATAAAGAAACCAAACAATTAAATGTCAATTTTGGTCAATGGGAACAAATTAAAAAGTTTACTTTGTTGCCAAATGATTGGACACAAGAATCTGGCGAATTAACACCTACAATGAAATTGAAACGTAAGTTTATCGCTGACAAATACAGCAAAGAAATTGAAAGTTTATATTAATTAGTTTTTAATAAACTTTATAGTTCCAAATGCTTGTGTCTGAAGATTACGAACATTGATAATATATAAAGACGAAGGTAGATTTTCAATATTGATGATTCTGTCAATATTGGTTTCAAAAGATTGAATGAGTTTGCCTTGAATGTCAGTAATCTGTACATTTGTTTTGTCTTTTATTCCTGATAAATGTAGATATTTTTGAGCAGGATTGGGGTAAATTTTAATATCGTAAGTGGTATTGTTTTTAATTGGTGTTAATTGCCAAGGCAATTCTTTTCCAAAAACTGGATTCATTATCATAGTGCCATCAAAATCAGAATTTAGCCACTTGTTTGCATAATCACCAACTGTACTGACGAAGTAATTGTATTGTCTCTTGTTATTATTTTTATCAAATCCAACACTTAATGTATTTCTATCTTGTACAATCACACCCACTAAAAAAGAATCGGTTAATACTAAAGGAAAGGTATAGTTATTATCAACAATATATTCAGGCTTAATATTGTAATATAACAAACCATTAATAGTGTCAAAACCAAATTCTTTGACTAAGTTTTCCATTTTTAAATTATCTTCTTTGTAAATAATGTGTTCGTTTGTTGAATTAAATTCGACATTTTTCCAAACTACAACACTAAACAATGCATTTTTTATATCGCTTTTTACTTGTGTAAATTGATATTTTATAGCTCGTAATGTGTCAGGCACTTTGAGTTCATATTTTACAGCCATTTTATAATTGTCCACATCTCGAACCCAATATGCTCGTTCAGGAGAGCCATCATCGTAAGCAAAATAATTAGAAAAAATTTGTGTTTGTTTTAGTTTATTATTGTTCGTAATTTCAGGAATGCTTATATCTTCAGCTGTTACATCAAAAGAAAAGTTAGTTTCTACAATTATTGTATCGTCAGTGTATGTTTCTGGTATTTTAAATAATGGATATGGAATTTTGTTTTCAGTTTGAGGTAGGAAATCTCGTGATGGACCATTGTAAATATTAAGTGTTGCTCCATCATTCAATACCTTAGCCGTGTATCTATCCACAAAATCTGTAGTTGGACTGATGAAATTGTTTTTTACAGAAAGTAAAATAGTATCGGCCATTTGCGTACTATCAAAATGTTGATAAGGCATACTGTAATAGCGTTTTAATAGACTTGATGCAGGATACTGAAAAGCCATATCTTTTAGATTTCTATCAAAAATAGAATCTCTATCTTTATCAATTCTAATATAATCTAATGCCCAAATATCACTCAAACCATATAAACTACCAACACTATAAAACTTAAATTGGAAATTATTATGCAAATAAGGTGTGTCAATAGCTATAAATATTTGTTTAAAATTTGTTGAATCTTCATTTTTTTCCGGTGTTTTTTGCCATACTGTTTGCCATTCGTTTCGTTCATCTAAAAATTGTAAATAAAAGAAATCGTTATTGTATTCTGGTCTTTCACCTAATGTGTTATAGGCATAAAAAAAACTCATCAATATATTATCTGTATTGGTTAATCCTGATAAATCTATAGTTTGAGAAGTTAGTTGGTCAGCAATTCCAGTAGAGTTAGGCACATTACTGTATGGTTGTCCACTTGCATCTAATCCATCAAAAATTGCCATTCCAATAGAAACAGGATGTAAATCAAAAGTTTGATTGATATAGACAAAATTATCTTGCCATTTTGTAGCATCTGGATAAATAGCACTTTGATAAAAATCTTCGATAAATGGTAAATTTAAAGCTGCTATTCTTTGGTTTTGTTTTTGTTGTATATATTTTTTATTAGAAGATTCGCTCAGTTGCCCATATTTAGGAAAAGGCATTAAGCTTTCTTGAGCAGACATTGTGAAAATAATTGAGCATAATGCTATGTATAAAATCTGCCTCATTAGAATAAATTAAATTTACGGTTGTTTAAACTCAACAGGAGTATCTGAAATAAATAATTTAACGGTATTGCCTTCATTTAATTTACCTAAAGAACCATACATTGGATCCTGATTATAAATAAAAGCTTGCATCGTATCTTTAATAGGTCCGTCAGCAATCAGTTCGCCCATTGGGATATGTACAGCTTCCAAAACTGCTTTAGCTTCTATAACTGTTAATCCAACCAATGGTGGTACTTCTGTAACGACACTACCAATACCATCGCCTAAAACTAAATCAATGCTACTTCCTTTTGGTATAACTTTTCCTGGCTTTACATCCTCGCCTTTGTATTTGATACCTAAGACAGCATTCTTAGCTAAATCTGGAATATAAATTAACTGACCAATATTGATGCCCCAACTGTTTAAAATAATTTCTGCTTGTCTGAGAGAATTATCAATAATCGTAGGTATTTTTACACTCGGAGGATAGGCAGCATTCATCGTTACATAAATTTTTCGACCAGTTTTTACCTTTGCACCTTCCAATGGATTTTGGTATAAAATAGCTAATGGTGGTTTCTTTGCATCAAAAGTAGAGTCGATGACCATATAATCTAAGTCGTTATTTTTTAGTATATTAATGGCTTCGTAAAATGATTTGCCTTCAACATTTGGAACGGTAATACTCTCGCCATGTTTTGTGTACCATTTTAAAAAAGTTAGTGTAACAAATAGCAATACAAAGCTAAGTGCAATAACATATAATAGATTGAGGATATATTTATTCATTAAAAGTATCTAAAATAAACCTCAAATATATATATTTAACTTGTAGTAAGTTCAAAAAAAATCTTAATTAATTGTGTATAAGTAAATAAGATTGCACAAATTACTCGTACTTTTGTTGCAAATCGTTTTTTTAATGTCTGAAAAATTAAATATTGCTATTGTTTTTGGTGGAAAATCGCCTGAACATGAAGTGTCTATTATTTCTGCTAGAAATATTTATGATGCTATCGATAAAACTAAATTTGAGATACAATTAATTGGTATAAACCCAAATGGACAATGGTTTTTAGAAAACAAAGTTAACCTTCAAGATAAAAATTGTGTAATTGGAAAAGATAATGAAACTTTATGTGTCCAATTTGGCAATCCTGAAAAAGCATTTTTTAATATTGCAAACAAAACTTATTTACCTACAATAGATGCTGCGTTTTTAATAACGCATGGCCCCAATGGCGAAGACGGTTCATTGCAAGGTGTTTTTGTACATTTAGATATTCCTTTTGTAGGACCATCAGTATTATCATCTTCAGTTTGTATGGACAAAGATTTTACCAAACGTATTTTGAAAGATGCTGGCATTGGTCATGCCAAAGGCGTAACTTTATATAAAGAGGATAGATATAACACAAACTATGAAACCTTAAAAGCAGAATTAGGTGATGTAATGTTTGTTAAGCCTTGTAATATGGGTTCTTCAGTTGGCGTAAGTAAGGTTTCCAATAAAGAGGAATTTGAAAATGCATTAGATGAAGCATTTATATTTGACAGAAAAGTTTTGATTGAAAAAGGAGTTGTTGGTAGGGAAATTGAATGTGCTGTTTTGGGTAATGAAAATGCAAAAGCAAGTACAGTTGGCGAAATTATAATGAATTATGGTATTTACGATTTTGAAAATAAATATTTGAATGATAAAGCAGCTCAATTGCATATTCCAGCTGAAGGTTTGACAGACGCTCAGATTGATAAAATTAGAAATACCGCATTGGCAGCTTATAAAGCTCTAGATATAGAAGGATTAAGTAGAATCGATGTTTTTTTGACTGAAGATGATGAAGTAATTATTAATGAACCTAATACTTTGCCAGGGTTTACATCAGTAAGTATGTACCCTAAATTATGGGAAAAATCTGGATTAAGTTATCCTGATTTAATTGAAAAATTAATTCAATTAGCTATCAATAGGCATCAAAGAGATACGCAGCTCAAAAGAACAAGGTTGTGATTTTTTTATATTAGTAGCATTTGAAAGCTATGAAAATTATGAGAAGAGAAATAAATTCTTGAAATTTGAAAAATTAATTTTTATAAATAAAACTTACATACAAAATGTATAATTTCCTTTCTGTAAAAGATGTTGAAGATGTTGAAGCATTAGCACAAAAAGCTATTCAGTTAAAGCAAAATAAATTTGCATATCAAGACTTAGGAAAAAACAAAACTATGGTTTTGATTTTCTTAAATTCATCTTTAAGAACAAGGCTAAGCACTCAAAAAGCTGCTCAAAATCTAGGTATGAATCCTATCGTTTTAAATCTTACTCAAGATAGTTGGCAAATGGAATTTGATGATGGCGTTATTATGAATTCTGATAAGGCAGAACATATTAAAGAAGGAGCAGCAGTCATTGCTCAATATGCTGATATTATCGGACTTCGCTCTTTTCCAAGTTTGACAGATAGAGAAAAAGATTATTCTGAATATATATTAAAAAAGTTTTTAGAAAATGTCAATGTTCCAATTGTGAATATGGAAAGTGCGACAGTACATCCTTTGCAATCATTGACAGATTTAATGACGATTCGAGAAAATACAACAAAAAAACGTCCAAAAGTGGTATTGACTTGGGCACCACATATCAGAAAATTACCGCAATGTGTTTCCAATTCATTTGCAGAATGGATGAATAGAGCAGATGTTGAATTTGTTGTTACACAACCCAAAGGTTATGAACTTTCAAAGCAATTTACTGGCGATGCCCCAATTGTCTATAATCAAGAAGAAGCATTTGAAGGTGCAGACTTTATCTACGCTAAAAATTGGAGTTCTTATGAAAATTATGGTCAATTAATAGAAGGAGATTTTAGTCATTGGATAATAGATGATGCAAAAATGCAATTAACCAATAATGGAAAGTTTTTGCACTGTTTGCCTGTTAGACGAAATGTTGTTGTGAGCGATACTGTTTTGGATAGCGATAAGTCTTTGGTTATTGAACAGGCAGGAAATCGAGAATATGCGGCACAAGCAGTTTTGAAAGAAATCTTAGAGCGTAGATAAAAAACAAATAATATTTATATTTTAGCAAACTAATTCTGAATGAGAAAAAATGCTGTTTAATACGCTTGATTTTGCTATTTTTTTACCAATAGTTTTTATTCTTTATTGGTTTGTTTTTATTAAGAAACTAAGAACTCAAAATGCTTTATTGCTCGTAGCAAGTTATTATTTCTATGCATGTTGGGATTGGCGTTTTTTATTCCTACTCATGTTCTCTACTCTTTTGGATTATTTTACGGGAATTAAAATGTGCGATTCCCAAACAAAATCTAAACGGAAATTTTGGTTTTTACTAAGTGTTATTATAAATCTTGGTTTCTTAGGGATTTTCAAATACTATAACTTTTTTGTAGAATCATTTGCTGAGGCAGTAGCTCAAATTGGATTAAAAGTTAATCCTTGGACGATAAAGGTAATTCTTCCAGTTGGTATTTCTTTTTATACTTTTCACGGATTATCTTATGTAATTGATATTTATAAAGAACGTATTAAAGCAGAAAGGAATTTTATAGATTACGCTGTTTTTGTTAGCTTTTTCCCGCTATTAGTGGCAGGACCAATAGAAAGAGCTACTCACTTATTACCACAAATTAAAAAAGAAAGAATTTTTGACTATTCAAAAGCTGTTGATGGTTTACGACAAATTCTATGGGGTTTATTTAAAAAGGTTGTAATTGCTGACAATTGTGCTGAATATGCTAATGTTATTTTCAATAATTCCTCGGATTATTCTGGTAGTACTTTAGTTCTTGGAGCTTTATTTTTCACATTTCAAATATATGGTGATTTCTCAGGATATTCTGACATTGCGATAGGAACAGCAAGATTATTTGGAATGGATTTATTGAGAAACTTTGCTTTTCCATACTTTTCAAGAGATATTGCAGAATTTTGGAGAAGATGGCATATTTCACTATCTACTTGGTTTAGAGATTATTTGTATATTCCATTAGGTGGAAGTAAAGGTGGAAACTGGATGCGTATCAGAAATACATTTATCATATTTGTTGTTAGTGGGTTTTGGCACGGAGCCAATTGGACTTTTATTGCTTGGGGTGCATTAAATGCACTGTTTATTATGCCATCTATTATTATGAAAACCAATAGAACGAATTTAGACATTGTCGCACAAGGAAAGTTTTTTCCAAGTATTAAAGAAATTTTTCAAATTACTTTTACTTTTTCTTTAGCAGTTTTTGCATGGATATTTTTTAGAGCAGAAGACATTCATCATGCTTTCTTTTTTATTAAAAATATTTTTACAGAATCACTATTTGCCTTTCCTTATTTAAAAGAAAATGGCACAGGTGTTTTAATATTTCCTAAAGTTATTATTTTATTGGTAGGAATATTTATGGTAGTTGAATGGATAGGAAGAGAAAATGAGTTTGCTATTCAGAAATTAGGTTTAAAATGGTGGAGCCCAATTCGATTTTTGATGTATTATCTAATGATGTATTTAATATATGTATATGCTGGTAAAGAACAACAATTTATTTACTTTCAATTTTAAGCAATGAAGTACTTTATTATTAAATTCTTGATTTTTATAATTTTAACTCCAGTAGTATTTTTCCTAGTTTATAATTCATTAGATTATATATTTAATAATAAACAAGGTGATAATGCATTGTATATTTGGGGAGATTCACAAACTTATCGTGGACTGAATTTTGATATTCTTCATAATATAACAAAAAAGAAAATTAATTCAGCTGCTAAAGATGGTGCTGGAGTTTATGATTTCCTTGTTTTTACTCAAAAAGTACCACAAGAATCAACGGTTTTAATATCAATATCAGAACCTGCTCTTTTACGTAGAAAAAATCGAGATAGAAATTATAGCCCTCTTTTATATTCTGTTCTTAAAACATTATATGATAATAAATACACAATGCTAGAATTGAAAGAAATTATCAAAAAAAATAAAATAGTTAAGCCTATATTTTCTAATAATTCAAATATGTTTAAATATTCATCAAATGTAATTGTTAATAATACTGATATAAAAGGGATTAAGAGTTCTTATGAAAATCAACCTGAATATTTGATAGACAAGGCTAATATTATTAATATAGGACTTAGTACTTTAATTCAAAAAAAATGTAATGTTTATTTTATCAAATTTCCCTATTATTCTAAATTAGATAGTATAAGGCAAAATTCTATTATCAAAGATACTCTAAGTAATGTATATAATGATTTCTATAAGATATTAAATATAATTAATATTGATACTGTTTATCTAAATCAAGATAAACAAGTGATGCACGATTATACACATTTAAATATTTATGGTGCAAATCAAGTGTCTGAGTTTATAGGAGAAAAGATAAAAAGCAAAAGCTCTTCTGATACTGCTTATGTGTTTTCATTGGGAAATTAAAATTTTTCCTTTTACAGAATAAAATAAATAATTAATACACAAAAATTATAGGCTAAGATAAAATAGTCTTAAATTTGTCCATGCTACACAATAAAATCCTTATTTTTGATTTTGGTTCTCAGTTTACACAACTTATCGCTCGAAGAATTAGAGAGTTAAATGTATATTGCGAAATTGTTCCTTACAATGCAAAATATCAAGATTTAATGTCTGAGAATATTAAAGGTATTGTTTTATCGGGCAGCCCATTTTCTGTATTACAAGAAAATGCTTTGGAATTTCCAGTATTAACATTTATAGAAAAGTATAATTTACCCGTTTTAGGAGTTTGTTATGGTGCTCAATATTTGGCAAAAACAATGAATGGCGCAGTAGAAAAATCTTCTAAAAGAGAATATGGACGTGCAAATATTAATATTCTTCAAGGAACTGACTTATTAAAAGGTATTCCTCAGAAAAGTCAAGTATGGATGTCGCACGGCGATTCTATTATTCAGTTGCCTGAAAATTTTGAATTATTAGCCTCAACTGATGATATTCCTGTGGCGGCTTTTAAGTGGAAGGATAAAAATATTTATGGTATTCAATTTCACCCTGAAGTAACTCATTCCACTGATGGAAAAACTTTGTTGAAGAATTTTGCTGTAGATATCTGTGGTTGTCAGCAAGATTGGTCTGAATTGTCATTTATAGACGAAACAGTTCAAGAGTTAAAACAAACCATTGGAAATGAAAAAGTTGTTTTAGGTTTAAGTGGAGGTGTGGATTCTAGTGTGGCTGCATTATTATTACATAAAGCCATCGGACAGCAATTGTATTGTATTTTTGTCAATAATGGATTGTTAAGATACAAAGAATATGATTCAGTTTTAGAATCCTATAAACAATTGGGATTGAATATTATAGGTGTTGATGCATCTAATGATTTCTATACAGAATTAGCTGGAACTTCTGAACCAGAAGCTAAGAGAAAAATAATTGGCAAGGTTTTTATAGATATATTTCAAAGAGAAGCCAATCAATTGGAAAATGTAAAATATTTAGCTCAAGGTACAATCTATCCAGATGTGATAGAATCTGTTTCTGTTCATGGACCTTCGGCAAAAATAAAATCACACCATAATGTTGGTGGTTTGCCAGAAAAAATGCATTTGAAAATTGTAGAGCCATTGAGAAAATTATTTAAAGACGAAGTAAGAAGAGTAGGAAAAGCTTTAGAATTGCCAGAAAATATTTTAAATCGTCATCCATTTCCTGGCCCGGGCTTAGGTATCCGAATCTTGGGAGATATTACCAAAGAAAAGGTGGAAATGTTACAGTTGGCAGATGATATTTTTATCAATAGCTTAAAAGAAGATAATTTATACAACGAAGTCTGGCAGGCAGGAGTAGTTTTATTGCCTATTCAATCTGTTGGTGTGATGGGTGATGAGCGTACATATGAGCAAGTGGTGGCACTTCGTGCAGTGAGTTCTGTCGATGGTATGACCGCAGATTGGTGTCATCTTCCTTATGAATTTTTGGCAAAAGTATCTAATAAAATTATTAATAACGTAAGAGGAATAAATCGAGTTGTCTATGATATCAGTTCTAAACCACCTGCAACGATTGAGTGGGAATAATAAAATAGTATTGTTTCTATTTATAATTGTGCTATTTACATCTTGTGCTGCTGGAAAAAAAGGCAGTAGTTCAAATGGTGCAATCGTTACTGAAATTGTAGAGCCTAATCTAAGAAAAGATACTCTTCATAAAGAAGTTATCCCGTTTGATGTTATTGAAGAAATTAAAGATACTGCAAAAGTTGAAATTAAAGAAGAGATAAAGCCTATAACACCGCAAATTACTCCTGAAATATTAAAAGATAAATATAGAATTTCAGTTGTATTGCCGTTTGTTTTAAAGCAAATTCCATTGAGTGGCGTATATGTAAACGATACGACAAAGCAATTGCTGCCCGATTCTAAAAATGCAATGGATTTTTATTTAGGCTGTAAATTAGCTTATGAGGAAATTAATAATTATAGCAAAAAATTAAATGTTTATTTTCTCGATGATAACAATAACTCAACAGATTTAATAGGATTATTAGACGGAAGTATCTTTGATAAATCAGATTATATCATTGCTCCATTTGATGCTGAACAAGTAAAAATATTAGCAGAATTTGGAAAAGACAATCAAAAAATAGTTTTATCACCTACCATTAATTCAATTTATATAACAAGAGATAATCCATATTATTATAGTGTCAATCCTACTTTGAATAGCCAATATCAATTCATTTTGGATAAGATTAAAGAAGTATCTCCAAATACAACAATTGAAGTCGTTTATAGTTCTACAGATACTATTTCTGAAAATATTAGTTTGCTGAAAAATATTATTACTCAAAATATAAAAAATGGTTCAGATGTAAATATCCAATACTATGATTTGATTTCAACTACAAATGTTGCTCAACAATTGTATTCAAAAGATACTGTAAGTAAAAGAGTTGTATTGTTATATTCTAGTAATCTTAATTACATTAAACCGATACTTAATCAAATGGGAAGTGTAAAAAATTTATTAGATATTTATATTAATTCATCTGTTCGTTACAGTAAAAACTTGGTTACAGTAAAAAACTACAAGCAACGTATTTATTGTCCAGCTGCTTATGACGCAAATAATGAACAAGCTAAATTGTTTAAACAAAAATATATAGATAAATTCGTTAAAGATCCAACTGAATTATCATACTTAGGTTATGATCTTATGAAGTTGTTATTCTATAAAATAGATAAAAATGAGACTTTGCAAACGAATTCAACTTCAATTTATAATGAATTTATACAGCAGGATTTTAATTTTGTTCCAATCAATAATACAAAAGGGGAGCTACAATATTATGATAATGCTTACCTGAATATGTTACATTTTTCTAATGGTGCTTTTGTAAAGTAATCCATTTTTATCTTGCTAATCAAATTTAATAATTAACACTTTGATTTTTAATAAGTTAATTGTTGATAATAACATATTTTTAATATTTGGGAATTTTCTGTTTTTTTTCCGTTAAAATAGTATATTTGCACCTTGTTTAAAAAATTATCATGAGTAAAACTACTAGAATCTATATTGTTACCTTTACTGCACTAATCGTACTGCTTTGTATTTATTATTTATCTTTCACATTTAAGGTAAATTCTATTGAAAAAAATGTTGCAAAAATTGCAGAAGAAAAAGTGAAAATGGAGGCTCCTGAAAAACGCTATCCAAATAATAAATTACTACAATATTTGTATCAAGATACCATCCGTCAAGAGCAAATTAATTTCAAAAATAGATACTTGGATTCTATTCAAAATGAAAAAGTTTTCTTAGGCGTAACTTATAAAAAAGCCAAAGAACAACAATTGAATTTAGGTTTGGATTTACAAGGTGGAATGAGTGTCGTGTTACAAGTTTCGCTTAGAGAATTATTGACTTCTATGTCTGATAATTCTAAAGACCCAAATTTTATTAAGGCTTTAGATCAAGCAGAAAAACAAATGCAAACTTCACAAGATGATTATATTACTTTATTCGCAAAAGCATTTAAAGAAATTAATCCAAATGGGAAATTAGCATCTTTATTTGCAACTCGTCAATATGCAGATAGAATTAATTTTAATTCAAGTGATAAAGACGTTTTAAAAATAATAAGAGAAGAATCAACTTCTGCTGTTCAAAGAACTTATAGTATCATTACTTCAAGAATTGACCAATTTGGTACTAAACAACCAACAGTAAGTTTAGATTTAGGCAGAGGTCGTATTTCAGTTGAAATTGCTGGTGTTGATAATCCAGCTCGTGTTAGAAAACTATTACAAGCAACTGCAGATTTAGAGTTTTGGGAAACCTATAAAACAAATGAAATTGGAAATTCATTAAATAAAGCAAATGATGCTTTAAAAGTAGTTTTGGACAATGAAAAATCTGGTGATAAAGTTACAGCTCCATTAGCCACAAATGATAATATTTTAACTCAAGGTACTACTGACACAAAATCTAAAACAACAGAAGTTAAAGATACCGCAAAAGATATTTTAGGAAATTTAGCCAATAAATCAAAAACAGATACTTCGCAAGAAGCTAAGATGGAAGAATACAAAAATGATAATCCATTATTTAGTGTAATGTATCCTTCTGTTGATAATAATAATAGATATACCGAAAGTCCAATAATTGGTTATGTAAGAGCATTAGATACTGCAACTGTAAATAGATATTTAAGTTATCCTGAAGTTTTAGATGCATTCCCTAGAGATATCAAATTTATGTATGGAATGAAATCTGTTGGTGACGAGAATGACCCTAAAAATAAAACTAAAGTATATGCATTGTATGCAATCAAAATGGGTTCTACTGACGGCGAAGCTCCATTAGATGGTGCTGCTATAACGAACTCTAGAAAAGATATAGACCAATCAGGACAAGTTGTTGTGAGTATGTCAATGAACCATGAAGGAGCAAGAACTTGGAGTGATTTAACCAAAAGAAATATTGGTAATTTTATTGCAATTGCTGTTGATAATCAAATTGTTTCAGCTCCAGTTGTGAATACACAAATTGATGGTGGAAATTCAGTAATTCAAGGTGGATTCACTCAAGAAGAAGCACAAGATTTATCAAATATGTTGAAAATCGGTAAATTACCAGCATCAGCAAAAATTATTGAAGAAGAATTAATTGGACCATCATTAGGAGAAGCTTCAATTAAATCAGGTTTGTTATCATTAGTTGTAAGTATTGTTTTAATATTTGCATTTATGATGTTCTTTTATTCTGCTGCTGGTTTGATAGCAAGTTTAATGATGATTTTGAACTTATTCTTAATCATTGGGTTAATGGCAGGTTTACCTTTTGGATTTACACTTACTTTACCAGGAATCGCAGGTTTAGTATTGACACTCGGTATGGCAGTTGATGCTAACGTAATTATCTATGAAAGAATTAAAGAAGAATTACATCACGGAAAAACAGCCCTTGCAGCAATGCAAGATGGTTTCAAGCATTCATTAGCAGCAATTATTGATGGAAACTTAACTACCTTAATTACTGGACTAATTCTAGGTATGGTGGGAATGGGTCCTGTAACTGGATTTGCGGTTACTTTATGTATTGGTATTTTTACTACCCTATTTACTGCATTATTATTGACAAAAGTTTATGTTGATTTCCGTGCAGAGCAAGGTAAAACGTATAAATTCTTTACTAAACAAACTGAATTTTTCTTAAAAGGAAAGAATATAGATTTTATTGGTTTAAGAACTAAATTTTATGCATTTTCGGGTATAATTATCGTTTTAGGTTTTATCTCAATTTTTGTAAGAGGTTTTGATTTAGGCGTTGATTTTGAAGGTGGACGTGAATATAGAGTACGATTTGAACAACCTGTAAATGTATCTGATGTTAGAAACGATTTGAATGCGGTTATTGGAGATGGTACGATTGTTAAACAAATTGGTTCTTCTACTCAAGTTAAAATAACCACGAAATTTATGATTCATGAAACTTCTAAAGAAGCCGATGATAAAGCAGTAGAGTCCCTATACAATGGTTTGAAAAAATATTTGCCAAATGTTACATTGGATAATTTTAAAGAAGTTTATTTATTGAGTTCAACAAAAGTAGATCCATCGGTATCTGTCGATTTTAGAAATAGTTCCATAATGGCAACTGTACTTTCTCTAATCGCAATTTTCTTATATATTTTAATAAGATTTAGAACAATGGGTTATTCAATTGGAGCAGTTGTTGCAACTTTACACGATGCTTTAATTATTATTGCATTATTTACTTTATTACATGGTATTTTACCATTCCCATTAGAAG
Source organism: uncultured Chitinophagales bacterium (assembly GCA_964472755.1). GTDB lineage: Bacteria > Bacteroidota > Bacteroidia > Chitinophagales > JADIYW01 > JADJSS01. The sequence goes on from CAYYMF010000017.1 coordinate 30,896, forward strand.
TGGATCAGACTTTTATTGCGGCAATCTTAACCATTATTGGATACTCCATAAATGATACTGTAATTATCTTTGATAGATTAAGAGAATATTTAAAAGATAATCCAAAAGCGGATATGAGATCAACGATGAATGCTGCGATTAATAGTACTTTATCAAGAACATTTAATACCGCAGTTACAGTATTTATTGTGGTTATTATATTGTTCTTATTTGGTGGTTCAGTATTAAAAACATTCTCCTTTGCAATGTTAATTGGCGTATTTTTTGGTGTTTATTCATCAATTTTTATTGCATCAGGTATTATGTACGATTATGAAACCAGCAGATTTAATAAGAAAAAAGAAGAAACTGTGGCAATCCCAAATAGAAAGAAAAAATAATATAGGATTGAAATAAATTTTTAAGGAGCTTTTTTAAGCTCCTTTTTTTATTTAATATTTCAACATAAAATTTAAACGTTTTTTTTTATTTTTATAAAATGAATAATAAAGTAAATATTATTGAGTGTCCGAGAGATGCGATGCAAGGAATTAAAAAATTTATTCCTACTAATCTGAAAATTGAATACTTAAATTCTCTTTTAAAAGTTGGGTTTAATACATTAGATTGCGGAAGTTTTGTTTCGCCACAATCTATTCCACAAATGGCAGATACCTTTGCTGTCATTCCTCAATTAGATTTAAAAGATACAGATACTAAATTATCCGTGATAATTGCCAATAAAAGAGGTGCTGAGCAAGCTTGTGAGTTTGATGAAATTACATATATTGGTTATCCTTTCTCTGTTTCTGAAACTTTTCAGCAACGCAATACTAATTGTTCTATTGAGGAATCTTTGCAAAGAGTAGAAGAGATTAAAAATATTGCGGATTGTCAAGGTAAAAAGTTTGTTGCTTATATTTCAATGGCGTTCGGAAATCCTTATGGAGATTTATATGATATTGCAATTGTAGAACATTGGATAGAGCGCTTAATTGAACTTGATATTACACGTTTTTCAATTTCTGATACTATTGGCTGTGCAACACCTGAATTGATTACTGATTTATTTGGATTATTGAAAAATGATTATCCTGAAATTGGCTTTGGTGCTCATTTTCATACCACATCAGATACTTGGCAAGAAAAAGTAGAAACGGCTTGGAATGCTGGTTGTAATAGATTTGATGGTGCGATGAAAGGATTTGGTGGTTGTCCAATGGCAAAAGATAAACTAACTGGAAATATGCCCACTGAAAATTTATTATCTTATTTCAAAGATAGAAATATTGAGCATCAATTGAATGAAGAAGCATTTGCTGATGCTATGCAAATTGCTAATGATATTTTTAACAAATACAATTAAAAAATACTAGATAATATAAAGTTGATAATAGAATTTGAACACTTACTTATTTTATTACTAACTTGCTTAAATTAATGAATTGGATTTATGAGTATGGAAAATTCCTTTACAAAACCTGATGAACACGGCTATTATGGTCAATTTGGAGGTGCCTATATTCCTGAAATGTTGCACCGTAATATTGAAGAATTACAAGAAAAGTATTTAGATATTATTTACGAAGATAGTTTTCAAAAGGAATTTTTACAACTATTGCAAGATTATGTCGGCAGACCAACTCCCTTGTATTTTGCTAAACGTTTAAGTAAAAAGTACAATACAACGATTTACCTGAAAAGAGAAGATTTATGCCATACTGGTGCTCATAAAATCAATAATACAATAGGTCAAATTTTATTGGCAAAGAAATTAGGCAAAAAAAGAATTATTGCCGAAACTGGTGCAGGACAACACGGTGTTGCAACTGCTACTGTTTGTGCTTTGATGGATTTGCCTTGTGTGGTTTATATGGGTGAAATTGACATCGCTCGTCAAGCACCGAATGTGAAACGTATGCAACTTTTAGGAGCGGAAGTACGACCAGCAACGAGTGGAAGCAAAACTTTAAAAGATGCGACCAATGAAGCTATGAGAGATTGGATTGCTCATCCAACAGATACGCATTATATCATTGGAAGCGTCGTTGGTCCACATCCTTTTCCGGATATGGTGGCTCGTTTTCAGAGCGTTATTTCAGAAGAAATTAAAAAGCAACTGAAAGAAAAAACAGGCAATGAAAATCCAACTAAAGTAATTGCTTGTGTAGGTGGAGGTAGTAATGCTGCTGGTGCTTTTTATCATTATTTAGACAATCCTGAAGTTGAATTAATTGCAGTAGAAGCCGCAGGCGAAGGCGTACATTCTGGCAAAAGTGCGGCAACAACAGCACTTGGAAAACCTGGTGTTTTGCATAGTAGTAAAACCCTATTTATGCAAACTGAAGATGGACAGGTTGTTGAGCCTCACTCAATTTCTGCTGGTTTAGATTATCCGGGAATTGGCCCCATTCACGCTCATTTATTTGATGTAGGAAGAGCTAAATTCTTATCTGCAACAGATAAAGAAGCCTTAGATGCAGTTGCCTTGTTAGCAAGAACAGAAGGAATTATACCTGCACTAGAAAGTGCTCATGCTATTGCTGCTTTAGAGAAAATTAATTTAACTAAAGATGATGTTGTAGTCCTTAATTTATCTGGAAGAGGAGATAAAGATTTAGATACTTATATCCGTGAGATAAATTTTTAAGATGCACCTAAAGCCTTTAAAAATATTTTTAATATTAGGCTTAATTTTAGTTCCTCTAATTGGTAATGCTCAAAAATTAGTTTCTAAACCTTTTGTTGGTGCAAAAGACCATCAATCTGTAAAAGTTTGGTGTTTGTTCAAAAATGCTGATACAATTCATTTTACTATTGAAGATGAACAACAAAAAATCATAGCAACGCAATCTAAGATATTCAATAAGAAAGAAGCTTTTAAGCAATACTTTCCTATTATTCTGAATTTTGAAAACTTAACGCCCAATACAAAATATACCATACAATATCTAATCAATCATCAAAAACATGAACTAATTCAACTGCAAACTGAAGATGATGCAATACAAGATTTTTCGTTTTTAACTGGCTCTTGTGCTTTTGTCGGCACCTCTTTCAATAGAATGGTAAAGCCATTCAATAATTTAAAAATTCTAGAATCGATGGCTCAAGATTCAGCAAATTATATGTTGTGGTTAGGAGATAATATTTATTATGTTTTTGAGAAAAACTCTCCAAAAAGACAATTAAAACGAAATATTCAAGTTAGGCTTAATAAGAAGATGAGTACCTTTTTGAATAGTAAAGAGCAATATGCCATTTGGGATGACCATGATTATGGCTCCAATAATAGTAGTGCAGATTTCAAACATAAAAATTCATCTTTGAATGTCTTTCAACAGTTTTGGCCTAATCCTATCCATGAGCAATTGAATTATTACACTTTCCAAAAAGAAGATGTTCAGTTTTTTATGCTTGATGATAGATTTTATAAAGATGATACTCTAGCCTTAGGTCGTCAGCAATTAGATTGGTTGATATATCATTTACGCCAATCAGATGCCACTTTTAAAATCATTGCTATTGGAACACAGGCACTGAATAAAAGTGGTACGCACGAATGTTTGTATAATGCCAAAGAGGAATTTGATAAATTAATGCTATCTATCAATCAATATAAAATCAATGGTATTTTCTTTATAACTGGAGATAGGCATTTTGCTGAATTGGTAAAAATGGATAGTATTATCGGCTATCCATTGCATGACTTTACCACTTCTCCTATCAGTATGTATCCTTTAAAGAAGAAAGCAAGTGAACGAATGAGCAATCCTAATATTGAAGGCACTTATTATAACAAAAATAATTATGCCAAAATTAGCTTTTCTGGAATAGGGCAAGATAGAAAGTGTATCATTTCGTTAAAAGGAAGAAATGGTGAAACTATTTGGAATTATACCATTTTAGTAAAGGAACTTCAATACTGATTTTAGGATAAAATTTGATTATATAAAGTAAATGGTGAATAGTAAGTACGTAACTCTCACATCTCATCTCTCACTACTCAATACTATTTTTCAACCACAAAGAACACTAAGTTTTGATAACACAGAGTTGCACAAAGTTTTGGCTATTGACTCTAAAAATATTGATTCTCAATACTTAATACTTTCTACTCTCTATCCAGAAGATTTAATGATTTTCAAGATTTTTATAGTGGTTTGTAAATTATTAAATTACTTAATTGTTGAATTATTAAATTAATTTCTCATTTCTCATTTCTCAAAATCTCATCTCTCACATCTCGCATCAAAAAAACTAAGAAAGTATTATTTCTATTTTCTTATCTTTAGCATCAATTATTCTTCATAAACTATATTAATGAAAGTGGAGTAGAATATAAAATTACTTGATTATGACCATTCTGAATTCTAATAACAAAAGCAAAATAATGTTAGTAATAGTAGCTGCACTCGGCTATTTTGTTGATGTTTTTGACTTGTTACTTTTTGGTATGGTACGAATTGGAAGCTTGCGAGATTTGGGCGTTCCTGAAGCTGATTTGGAAAGTGTAGGTATGCAATTAGACAATTTACAAATGATTGGTATGCTTTTAGGTGGTTTGATTTGGGGAATTATTGGCGATAAGAAAGGGCGACTTTCGGTTTTATTTGGTTCTATACTTACTTATTCCATTGCTAACTTTTTAAATGCACATATCAATAGTGTGGAACAGTATGCTGTTTTGAGATTAATAGCTGGTTTTGGTTTGGCTGGAGAACTTGGTGCTGGAATTACCTTAATCAATGAAACATTATCAAAAGAAAAACGAGGTTTAGCAGCTGCTTTTGTGGCTGGATTTGGTGTTTTGGGTGCTGTATTTGGAGCAATGCTTGTATTAGAAGTTGGAGATTGGCGTATGTGTTATATGATTGGTGGTGGTATGGGTGTTGCATTGTTAGTATTAAGAATTAGTGTTTTTGAATCTGGAATGTATCAGAATGTAAAACACAAAACTTCACAATTAGGCGATTTAAGATTGTTGTTTGGTAATAAAAAGAATTTAAAAAAATACTTAGCAATTATTTTTATCGCGGTTCCAATTTGGTATGTTGTTCAATTGTATTCAAAATATGCACCCGAGTTGGCAGAAGCACTAGGTTTGCATGTTGAAAATAAAAAAGAAGTTGCCGTATATGCAATTATGGCAATTTATACTGGATTAACTTTTGGCGATGTAGCTTGTGGTTTTTACTCTAATTGGGTAAAAAGTAGAAAAAAAGCAATCATTACTTATTTATCATTTTTAGTAGGTTTGATTGTAGTGTTTTGGTTTGTGGCAAAAATTAGTTTCGTAGTCTTTTATGGTATGATATTTTTAATGGGCTTAGGCATTGGCTATTGGGCAGTTTTTGTTACAACAGCTTCTGAGGCATTTGGAACCAATATTCGCTCAACGGTAAGTAATACAGTTCCAAATTTTGTGAGAGGTTTTGTTGTAGTTATTAATTTTATGTATATTTCTTTCAAAGATATAACTTCATCAACGATTACTGCAAATATTCTGACTGGAATTATTTGTGTAGGATTGGCTTTGTATGCTTGGACACAATTGGAAGAAACTTATGGAAAAGACTTAGATTATGTAGAACACTAAAATTTTACATAGAATTTAAACTTGATATTCCTTTTTTCATAAAATTAGTGTATCTTTGCAAACCTTTGTAAAAGGAAATATTAAAAATATTCATTAAAAGATATAAATTAAGTAGAAATGCCAAAGCAAAAAACAAACTCAAGTGCGAAAAAGCGTTTTAAAGTAACAGGTTCTGGAAAAATCAAAAGAGCTAAGGCTTACAAAAGACACATTTTAACTAAGAAAACGACTAAACAAAAGAAGAGATTAGGAAAAGCTGCTTTAGTACATCCTTCAGATATGAATAACGCTAAGAAATTATTAGCTTTAATCTAAAATAAAATATAAATAGTATAAGGTAGGGCAAGCACCGATGACTATTTTTTAAATTATTATTAACCAATTAAATTAAAAAGCCATGCCACGGTCAGTAAATTCAGTAGCTGCAAAAGCAAGAAAAAAGAAGGTCTATAAATTAGCGAAAGGCTATTTTGGTAGAAGAAAAAATGTGTGGACAGTAACCAAAAATGCTGTTGAAAAAGGTTTAGCTTACGCTTACGTAGGTAGAAAACTAAAGAAAAGAGATTTCAGAAGTTTATGGATTGTTAGAATTAATGCTGCTGTAAGAAATTACGGAATGTCTTATTCTGTATTCATCAATAAATTAAACAAAGCTGGAGTTGAATTAAACAGAAAAGCATTAGCTGATTTAGCTTTAAATAATCCTGAAGCGTTTGAAGCTGTTGTAAATAAAGTAAAATAGTTTTTAATAATAGATAAGATGAAGAACCGTTCCTTTTGGAACGGTTTTCTTATTTGCAGTATTCTCAAAAAAATACAGTAGTACAAATGCCTTTTGTGTTCCTAATCACTAAACAAAAGTGTATTAAATTCGTTCTATCTATAAATTATCGTTCGTAAAGTGATTTTCTTAAAATAGACTTTTATATTTGATTAATTAAATTTCTTGAAAATGGAAAAAAATACTTTTGATGTAATAATTATGGGAGCAGGTCTTTCTGGCATTGGAACGGCTTATCATCTCCAAAAGAATTGTAAAGGTAAATCTTATGTTGTTTTAGAAAATAGACCAAATCTTGGTGGGACTTGGGATTTATTCCGCTACCCAGGCATTCGCTCAGATTCAGATATGTTTACACTTGGCTTTAGTTTTAAACCTTGGAATCATAGTGAACCAATTGCTGATGGTAGTTTGATTTTAGAATATCTAAAAGAAGCGGCTAGTGAAAATGGAATTGATAAAAATATCAAATTCAATACAAAAATTAATGAAGCGAATTGGGATAGCTCAACGAATACTTGGACAGTAACTTGCCATGATAATAAAACCAAAAAAACGGTAACTTATACCGCAAAGTATGTTATTTCTTGTCTTGGCTATTATAATTATGAAAAAGGTCATACACCTAAATTTAATGGTGTGAAAAACTTTAAAGGCGAGATTTTGCATCCTCAATTTTGGCCTGAAAATTATGATTATTCAGGCAAGGAAGTTGTAATAATTGGTAGTGGAGCAACTGCGGTTACTTTGGTGCCAGCAATGACTGATAAAGCAAAGCATGTAACAATGTTGCAACGTTCTCCAACTTATATTGCTAGTATTCCAAACAGAAGTTTGATTCCTCAAGCAGTATTGAAAAATCTACCTGAAAGAGTGAAATATGATTTGAATAGAGCAGCACAAATTGGTTTGCAAGTCTCAAGCTATAATCTTTGTCAGAATCAACCTGAGTTAATGAAGATGTATTTTAGACAACATGTAAAAAAGCAATTGCCTAAAGGATATGATATTGACAAACATTTCACACCAAAATATAATCCTTGGGATGAAAGGTTATGTGCTGTTCCAAATGGCGATTTATTTAAAGCTATTCGTTCAGGAAAAGCAGAAGTAGTTACCGATCATATTGATAAATTTGTAGAAGATGGTATTCTTTTAGAATCAGGAAAAAAATTGAAAGCAGATATCATAATTACAGCAACTGGTTTAGAATTACAAATGCTGGGAGGTATGAAAACTTTTATAGATGGTAAAGAGTTTAAATCTTCTGATGGTGTTATCTATAAAGGTGCAATGATAAAAGATGTGCCGAATTTTGCATTTGTTTTGGGTTATACCAATTCTTCTTGGACATTAAAATCAGATATGATAGGAGAGTATTTCTGTAAGTTAATTAATGAAACAGAAAAGAAAAACAAAAAAGTTTTCATTGTAAAATCTGATAAACCTATTGAAAAAGAACCAGCTTTAAATTTTGGTGCAGGTTATGTTCAAAGAGCCATTCAAGCAGGTGCTTTGCCTAGTCAAGGAAAAGAATATCCTTGGAAATTAAAGCAAAACTATCTTTTAGATGTAGCTAATTTTAAAGTACGCAATATTCAAGATGAGTTTTTGAAATTTGTATAATCAATTTTATATTTAATGTGAGAGCTATTCTGAAGAATAGCTCTTTTTATTTTGTGTATATTTATATAAAAGTGTTGGGGCAAGAATTAACAAATCTATAGTCCAAATTCTCATAATTAGATAGCCAAGCAAAACAAATAAAAAGAAAAATACGAATAGAATAGTATCTAATTTTTTTGTAAAAAATGCAATTATAAAAACACCTTGTGTAAAAATTAATAGACTAAATGCAATAAAAGTGTAATAAGGTGATTGTAATAAGAATCGACTAATTTGATAGCTTATGTGATTAGGATTTCCTAAAGATAAATCGATATGTTGATTTATTAATACATTATAATAATGCATAAATGTATAAGCAGCTCCATTGTGAAATTTATGATAAGCTGCAGATAGTAATACAAAAGCTAAAAAATACCTTGAAAATTCTAAAGTAATTTCAAAATATTTTTTATTGAAACAAAGTGGAAAAATGGCGATGAATATTGCAACAGGCATTTTGTTGTGCATATTGGCATATATTTCAACTGTGCTGTTTTGAATAAATAATAAAATCAAAAATAGTACAGCTAAATATTTATTGTCGCATTTGAAAAATAAAACAATAGCAATTAATAAAATTGAAACATCTATAAATATTCCAATATAATAATGCTGTTGAATATATTGAGGAATTTGTACTAAAAGTAATAACCAATAGGTATAAGCTAATCCAGGAGCTTGCAGTGGCTGTCCATATAAATCACTTATCATTCTTCCTGAATAGATTCGATAGCCATATAAAAATAGAAATAAAATTAAGATGCTATAAGCATACATTTTTTGATTATATAGCCATCTTTTTTCTAGCATTTTATAGGATAGTTAGAAATGGATAATTGTATTGGTAAACATATTGATTACCTTCTAATCTGAAATGCACTCGCCTGAAATCTATTTTTTTAGGAATGGAATGTGTATTGGTTTTAATATAATGAACCAACCAATTTTTATATTCTTCAGGATTGCTCACTTGATTATTGATGTGCTTTACAGCATATTGTTTAAAGCTTTCAGGCATATTTCTAAAAACTAGATATGTGGTTGGAATAGCTGGGTCACTAAATTGATGTTCTGAAAGACAATTATACATTTTTGCAGTATTAAAGATGACAGATTCTTTCCAAATAGGTAAGTTTTCTTGATTGTACAAAGTGTCATTGATATATAAAAATACAACATCTTTAGCCGTGTCTAAATTATAAGGTCGTGAGTACATATCATACGTGTACCAAGGAAAATTTATGATTCTTTTTTGACTAAAAAATACTTGTCCAAAACAGAAGAAAATAACAACAATAAAGATGTATTTGTTGGCTTTATATAATTTTATAAAATACCAATTCTTCATGTTTTTTTAAAAAAGTGTAACTTTAATAAAATGAAATCCAATAGCAACTACTAATATAATTTTTATACCACTCGTTAGTAAGAAACCAACAAAAGAACCAATGCCCGATTTTACGGCAAGTGTAAAGTTCTCGCCAGCTATTAATTCTCCAATAATAGCACCTAAAAATGGACAAATAATAATTGAAATACCACCAAAAGGGGCTAAGAAAATTCCAACCAAAATCCCTATAAAACTTCCTCTAATTCCAGCTTTTGTCCCACCAAACTTTTTAGTTCCCCAAATCGGAATAAAATTGTCAATTATCAATACGATGATGATAATTGCAGCATATAAAATTAATATCCAATTGGGTAATTCTTGGGTTTTATCTAAACCAAAACGAGCTAATAATAGTGCTATAAAAGCAATTGGAGGTCCAGGAAGTGGAGGTAAAACGCAACTCGCTAATCCAATTACCAATAATATAATTCCTATTGTTATGATTAATGTAACTCCCATCTAATTGTAATTTATAATTCCATTGGTTTCTTTCAGTTCCTTGCCTTCTATTTCTATTTTCCAACCAGTACTTTTTGCTAAATAATAAATCAAACTAAAAATCTCTAGTTTTTGAGCATCAGCTTGTTGTAAAATATCAGTTTCTTGTACTTTTTTAGCAATCAATGTTTTTGCCTTTTCTTGTAAAGATGTCAATGTTTTTTCATCAAAAGCATTAAAAATTCCTTGTTGCATATCATAATATGACAGTTGATGGTCAATAGCCAAAACTTCGGATTTAGGTATGTTTTTTATTCTGATTATTTTATTACTTTCATCAGTTTCAAACTTCATTTTATTCATGTCAAAACCTGCTAAAACTTTTGCATCAACTTTGATAATGGCTTTTTTTCTAAAACCTGGAAAATCTATATAATCGTAATCTTCATAAGTTAATAATTCAGAAAAATTAGCTTCAATGTTCACCATTTTCATAACTTTCTCAATCTTGTTGAGCATCACTGTGCTATTCACTTCACTTATTGGAACAGAGGTTTTCCATTTGTAGAAAAACCAAGAACACAATACAAGTAATACAATAATTATCGAAGCTGCTATTTTATTTTTCATATCAAAACTTAATGTTTCAAAAATATCTATATTTATTGTTTTATTTTAATAATAAAACTAAAATTATGATAGAAAAACGGGTAATTGTTTTTTCTTAAACAGGAATTGTCTTCAAAACTTATAAATTCAATTCTTAATTTACTATCCTAAAGATTTTTTTATGATATTGATTGCTTGTTCCAAATCATTTTCTTGAATCGTTAGTGGCGGAGCAAAACGAATTATATTTCCGTGAGTCGGCTTCGCTAACAAGCCATTTTCTTTCATAGTCATACAAATTTCCCAAGCCAAATCTTCTTTGTTATTTTGATTAATTTCTATTGCATTTAATAATCCTTTTCCTCTAACTTCTTTGATTAAATGATGTTCAAAGTTTGCCAATTTATTTCTAAATAGCTCACCCATTTTCATAGCATTATCCGCTAGATTTTCTTCTAAAATGACTTGTAATGCGGCAACTGCTACTTTACAAGCCAGAGGGTTGCCTCCAAATGTTGAACCATGTTCACCAGGTTTTATGGTCAGCATAATTTCATTATTTGCCAAAACAGCACTGACTGGCAAAACACCACCACTCAAAGCTTTGCCTAAAATTAAAATATCTGGTTTTATACTTTCATAATCACAAGCCAACATTTTACCTGTTCTAGCAATTCCTGTCTGCACTTCATCAGTAATCATCAATACATTATTTTTAGAACAGATTATTCTAACTTGCTGTAAATAGCCATCATCAGGTACCATTACACCAGCTTCACCTTGAATAGGTTCAAAGAAAAAAGCTGCTACATTTTTATCTTGCAATGCGATTTCTAAAGCTGAAATATCATTATATGGAACTTTATAAAATTCAGGTACAAAAGGTCCAAAATTATTGTAAGAACTTGGGTCTGTTGAGGCAGAAACTGCTGCAATTGTTCGACCCATAAAATTATTTTCTGCAAAAATAATTTTAGCTTTATTGTGTTCAACTCCTTTTATCTCATATGCCCATTTTCTTGCTAATTTAATGGCAGTTTCACCACCTTCTACGCCAGTATTCATCATCAATACTTTGTCATAGCCAAAAAGATTGGTAATAAATTCTTCTGCAATTCCCAAAGCATCATTATAAAAAGCTCTCGATGTTAATGTTAAAGTTTGTGCTTGTTTAGTTAATGCAGCAATGATTTTTGGGTGGCAATGTCCTTGATTGACTGCAGAATAAGCAGATAAAAAATCATAATACTTTTTACCATCAGTATCCCAAACAAAAATATCTTTTCCTTTGGAAAGCACAACTGGCAAAGGGTGATAATTATGAGCTCCAAATCTTTCTTCTAATTGAATATAATATTGTGCAGGCATTTTTGACATAATCTTTCCTTATTTATTTTTGTTTACATATTCATCAACTGTTGAGAAAACAAAATCTGGATACAAAGTTGCAAATTTTCCATTTTTCAATCCACCTTGCAATGGTCGAGATGCTGGTTGATTTAGTTCAGCGGTGCTTAATGGAATCAAATCATAACTTGCATTAGGAAAATAATTTAAAATCCGTAGAGCAAGCTGAACTCTGTTCATATAATCTGTAGAAGAAATATTGAAAATGCCATTTTGTTTGTCGTTTAATAACAAATATAAACAACGTGCAATATCTGCTGCATTAATTGGTGTTGCATATTGGTCGATAGGTAGTTTTAAAGTAAGATTTTGCTTGTTTTTTGCTTGTTCTACAATCCTTGAAACAAAATTTTTACCACGAATTTCATCACCATAAACATTTGTGATTCGCAATATAAGTGCATCTTTTAATTCTTGTAATACATAATTTTCAGCTTCTAATTTATGTTTGCCATAAATTGAAATTGGATTGGGTTTGTCTGCTTCCTCATAAGGACCATTTGCACCATCAAAAACATAATCTGTTGAAATAAAAACTAATTTTGCATTTAATTTTTTGGCTAAATCAACAATGTTTTTTGTGGACAAAACCGTCTTTTCATAGCTTTCTTGCTCATTAGTTTCGCAATAATCCACATGCGTTAAAGCACCACAATGTACAATAACATCAGGCTGAAATTTTTTTACATCAAAATTATCAGGATTGTCTAGATTTAAAGTATCAAAAAAAACAGTATTATCAGTTTTAAATGAAAAATAAGTTCCGATATTTTTCCAATTCTTAGCATTAAAATATTCCAAACAATTTCCACCCACTAAACCTGACGCACCAATAATAAAAGTTTTCATTCTTGTTGTTTTTTTGTAAAAATAAGCAATTATAAAATATATTCTGAAACTTTAGTTTTTTATGAATTTGATTGACTATTTTTGAACAAATGAAAATACTTGGTATTTCAGCATATTATCACGATTCGGCTATTTGTTTAATAGAAGACGGAAAAATTTTATATGCAGCACAAGAAGAAAGATTTTCGAGGATTAAAAATGATGAGAATTTTCCAATCTTAGCTATTCAAAATTGTATGTCTGAACTTCAAATTTCTTTAAATGACATAGATACGATTGTTTATTATGAAAAACCTTTTTTGAAGTTAGAAAGAATTTTAGAAAACTATTTAGATGTTGCACCACGTGGGTTTCAATCGTTTCTGCAAGCTATGCATGTTTGGACAAAAGAGAAACTATTTATCAAACAAAATATCTATAAAGCACTAAAAAAAATAGATCAAAATTTCAATAAAAAGGATATTAAAATGCTGTTTACCGAACATCATTTGTCGCATGCAGCATCGGCCTTTTATCCTTCTTCTTTCGAAAATGCTGCAATTTTAACCATTGATGGCGTAGGCGAATATGCAACAACTTCTTTGGCTTATGGCAAAGACAATCAAATCACTATTCTAAAAGAAATTCACTATCCACATTCTATTGGCTTATTATATTCTGCTATAACTTATTTCTTAGGATTTAAAGTCAATAGTGATGAATACAAAGTTATGGGTTTGGCTGCTTATGGAAATTTTGAAGATGAAAAAATACAAAAATATATACAAATCATCGAGCAACAATTAATTCATTTGAATGATGATGGTAGTTATTATTTGCATATAGAAAACTTTAAATTTCATTATGGACTAACGATGGTTGATGATGCAATTTGGGAAAAATTATTCGGAATAAAAAAACGCCAACCTAACGAAGAATTATCACAAGAGCATTGTAATTTGGCTTATGCCTTTCAAAAGGTTACTGAAAAAGCTGTTTTGAATTTATGTCATGCAATAAAAAAACTAACACAAAGTGAGAATTTATGTTTGGCTGGTGGGGTTGCCTTAAATTGTGTCATCAATGGAATAATTAAAGACAAAAAAATATTTGAACAGATTTTTATTCAACCGGCAAGTGGCGATGCTGGTGGAGCTTTGGGTGCCGCACATTCCGTTTATTATCAATATTTTGGAAATGAAAGAAAAATAGAAAAACCTGATTCAATGCAAAATAGTTTGTTGGGGAATTCATTTTCTGTGGAGGAATTAAATGAAATAAAGCAAAGGCATCAACAATTTATTGAGTTTAATAATTTTGATGAATTATGTAAAGCAACCGCTCAATATATTTCTGAAGGAAAAGTAATTGGGTGGTTTCAAGACAAAATGGAATTCGGGCCACGAGCCTTAGGCAATCGTAGTATTATTGCTGATGCAAGAAATGAAAATATGCAATTACATCTCAACTTGAAAATTAAAAACAGAGAAAGTTTTCGTCCTTTTGCTCCTATAGTTTTAGAAGAAGATATTGCACAATATTTTGATATTAAAGGCACTTCTCCGTATATGTTACAAGTGCATCACGTGAACCAAGAAAACCTAAAACCTTTGCCTGAAAATTACTCATCTTTTAATATCAAAGAAAAATTATATACGATTAAATCAAGTATTCCTGCAGTTACGCACGTTGATGGAACTGCACGAATTCAAACCATTAATAAACACACACACCCTAAGATTTATAAACTTTTAACCTCTTTCAAAAAACTGACAGGTTGCAGTGTGCTGATTAATACTAGTTTTAATGTTAAAGATGAACCCATTGTTTGTACACCAATAGATGCTTATCACTGTTTTACCAAAACCGGAATGGATATTTTGGTGGTTGGAAATTGTGTTTTTGAGAAGTAAAGAGTGTTTTATTAAAAAAAGAAAATCAAACTTAGCAAACCTTGCAATTATATAATAATATTCAGATTTTTAAATATAAACCTGTATGTTTGAAGTAATAAGATATATGAAAAATATTTTCTGTTGTTTATTTATTATTGTACTTATAGACGGGGTAAAAGCCCAGTGTCCTAAATTTATATACAACTATGATGCTGCAGGCAACAGAACACAAAGGGAGTATGTTGCTGTATGTGAAAACGCAAGAATGGCAAAAAACAGTTTGCAGGCAGACTCTTTGTTTGCCATTGCACAGCAGGAAATAATAGAACTGCCTGAAACTGCAACAGAAAAATTGAATAACGAAACAGATAAATACGGTTTTGCACCTGCGGAGTTAAAAAACGTATATCCCAATCCTACCAAAGGAAATTTTGTGGTGCAGTTTAGTGCATATATCAAAAACGGCAGATTGGATTTATTGGATACCAAAGGTGTACTTCTGCATACGCAGCAGTTATACGGTATCGAGTTTTAGATAGATATAAGTTTATTGTCGTCAGGTATTTATATTTTGAATATCCGCTTGGAAGACGGCAAAACATACAGTAAGAAAATTGTAAAGATATAGTCATAAAAAATGAAGGAACAAATTAAATTATATATTATAATTTTGTTTTTATATGCATTTTATGGTAATGCACAGCAAGTGCAGTATGTTCCGCTATTGACTGATGCACAATTTGATGTACGCCAAATAGACCAAAGTAAAGATGTAGGCAGTATAAAAGGTTTCCACGCCACTACACAAACCGGCGCCGCCACTTATACAATCCCGATAGAAATTCCCGAAGGTATAAACGGCATGACACCACAATTAGCCATTACTTACAACTCACAGGCGGGCAATGGTTTATTGGGTTATGGCTGGAGTTTAAGCGGACTGAGTGCAATAAAAAATGATAAGTATAAACAATACTATGATGGAATTACTTATGATTATGATTTATCAAATGGAAATAATAATTTGCTATTAGATAATCAACGATTAATTCCATTTGGAGATAATTTTGTAACAGAGAGTGAATCATATCTTGAAATAATACCAACAAGACAATTTTTCAATCCTTATGTTTATTTGCTTCCACCACAAAAATTTTTAGTAAAAGACAAGAACGGGATAAATAAAGAATATGGTTTTAGTGATAACTCTGTAATTATATGACAATAAATCAAATTAGCATAAATGCTTTGTCATTAATGTATAGTACAGGGTTTTATTATGAGAATCGTACATTGGGCAAGCCTGTTTTTAATAAATTGTCTTTAAATAGATTTTTAGAGTTATTAAACCTATTAAAAAAATAATATGAAAGGAATAAAAATAATATTACTGCTTATAATTATTATATTTTTTACATATAAATTACATAACTATATTAATGAACCTTTTTTTTTTAGACAAATCAACTTAAACAAGAATAATTATGATATAAGATTTGATACTAAAGATTATGATAGTATAATTATTTTACTTGACAATCCATTCCCAGATCAATTGAGTAAAGAAGATAGTATTTTATTTTATAAAGAATATGTAAAGGCAACAGAAAGATTTGAAATTCAAGATGCTATTATGGATGCTGGGCAAACAATAATTTTCTATATAAAGAAAGGTAAAGTTATTATTAAACCATGGAATAAGATTTATAGGAAAAATATTGTTTTATTTGAATCTAAAAGAGTTGTAATTAAAAATAATAAAACATTTAAAGTGGTTATTAATAAAGATAGAAAATATCAGCCTGCTATAAGGTTGATAGAACTAAAAAAATAAAATGAAAATAATATTCTGCTTATGGAGGCATTGGAAATTCCTCGCCTTTGATTTCTATGACAAAAACAAGCTATTTTTAGTAATTTTTTTCATTTAGAGTTTT
>CAYYMF010000018.1:0-1293 GCA_964472755.1 uncultured Chitinophagales bacterium
TCAGGCATTATTTCTAAAAAAGTTAAGCCAAATTTTAAACTATTAGGTAAAAAATTAGGTGGCAAAATGAAATTAGTTGCAGATGAAATTACTCAATTTGGACACAACGAAATTACTACATTAGAACATAATAAAAAGATTGATATAACAGTTGAAGGCTCAACTTATGAAATCTTATTAGAGGAAGTAGAAATAATCTCTGATGATATTCAAGGTTGGTTGGTTGCAAGTGAGAGAGGTATTACAGTTGCTTTAGATATCACCATCACTGAAAATTTAAAAAATGAAGGTTTTGCTAGAGAAATTGTCAATAAAATACAAAGTGACAGGAAAGAACAAAATTTCAACGTTGCTGATAAAATTCAAATAAATGTGCAAAACCATTTGGTACTCAATAATGTTATAGATAAATTTAAAGATTATATTTGTAATGAAACATTGTGTGAATCGATAGATTTTAGCGATAACTTAGCTGATGCAAAATCTTTTGATATTAATGATGAAACTTTATTAATGACCATAAAAAAAATATAAATATGGCAAAGACAACAGCCCCAACAAAAAAAAGCACCGCAAAAAAAGTTGTTTCACCAGCGAAAAAAGCAGTTGCAAAAGCACCTGCAAAAAAAGCGGCAGCTCCAGCAAAAAAAGTAGTAGCAAAAGCCCCAACTAAGAAGACTTCAACTCCAGCTAAAAAAACAGTAGAGAAAGCACCTGCAAAAAAAGCTGCAGTTCCAGCAAAAAAAGCTGCAATAAAAAAGACAACTCCAAAAACAACTGCTGCAAAAGTTGTTGCAAAAGCAGCAACTAAAAAGGTTGCAACTAAAGTTGAATCTTCAAAAGTAGCTGCAAAGAAAACCGCAACAAAAGCGCCAGTTAAAAAAGCAAGTGTGGCTTCAAAAGTAACAGCGGCAAAAGCAAGTACAGTAAAATCTCCAACAAAGAAGGTTGTTGCAACTAAACCAGCAACCAAAATAGTTACTAAAAAAGCTGAAACTAAAGCAAGTCCAGTCAAAACATCAGCAACAGTTAAAAAAGTTGCAGTTAAAACTAAATTAAGTGCTTTAGAAAAATCTAAAACAAAAGCACACGTTTCTACACAACCGACACCAACTATGACAACGGAAACGTATGTTCATAAAGATAAAGATCAGACAAAACCACAAGGAAGATTGGTAAGGTATAATGACGAAGATTTACAAGAGTTTAAGACTTTAATTGAAAGTAAATTGGCAAAGGCACAAGAAGAAATAAGTTTCTATCAAGAGCAAATTAAAAATGCAGCGGATAATG
>CAYYMF010000018.1:1393-32877 GCA_964472755.1 uncultured Chitinophagales bacterium
GCACAAGAAGAAATAAGTTTCTATCAAGAGCAAATTAAAAATGCAGCGGATAATGACACAAAATCTACTGGAATGGAAGATGGTGCTTTTACATCTGAAAAAGAATCTCTGAATCAAACGATAGCACGACAACAAAAGCTAATTGCACACTTGGATAATGCCTTATCCAGAATTCAGAATAAAACTTATGGTATATGTAGAGAAACGGGTCAGCTTATTCCTAAAGATAGACTAAGAGCAGTTCCGCATGCGACATTAAGCGTTGAGGCAAAAAAAAGACAAAAATAATATTGCATTATTTATCAAAAAAATTAGCTTTGCAACTCAACGCAAACAAATTTTATGTCAGAAAACAATAAGTTAGACAAACTTAGTATCGCAGGAAGTTTAATTACACTTGGTATTGTCTATGGCGATATTGGAACTTCTACACTCTATACACTCAAGGCAATTATGGGCATGTCCATAGAAGGCAACCATGCAGTTACTGAAGAATTGATATTAGGAGGCGTTTCTTGTATATTTTGGACATTGACGATTATAACATCTTTCAAGTATATATATCTAGCATTAAATGCAGATAATAAAGGAGAAGGAGGAATTTTTGCATTGTATGCATTAGTCCGCAGGTATAAAGCAAAATGGACGATTGTACCTGCACTAATTGGTTGTGCTGCACTTATGGCAGATGGTTTTGTAACACCACCGATTTCTATTTCTTCAGCCGTTGAAGGTTTAACTATACTATATCCAGAATTACATACAGTGCCTATCGTATTAGTTATTATTGCCTTTATGTTTATGATACAACGTTCAGGAACAGATACTGTTGGAAAATTATTCGGACCCATCATGTTTATATGGTTTGTAATGATAGGTGTTTTTGGATTTATCAATGTAATTAAAATGCCATTTGTTTTAAAAGCAATCAATCCAATATATGCATTTAATCTAATTTTCAATTATGATGGTGGGTTTTGGTTTTTAGGTGCTGTATTATTATGTACAACTGGAGCAGAAGCATTATACTCGGATTTAGGACATTGTGGGAAATCAAATATCAGAGCAAGTTGGACTTTTGTTAAAATTTGCTTAGTGCTTAATTATTTCGGCCAAGCATCTTTTATTTTAAGCCATAATAATGGCGAATTTAATTGGTTAGAAACGGCTCCATTTTATGCATTAATGCCTCGTGAGTTTTTGCCTTATGGTATCGCTATTGCAACAGCTGCTGCAATTATTGCATCACAAGCTTTAATTTCTGGAGCTTTTACCTTGGTGAATGAAGCAATGAAATTGAGACTTTGGCCAAATATGATAGTTAATTATCCTACTGAAGAACAAGGTCAAATTTATATTCCATCTATTAATTGGTTATTGTTTTTTGGTTGTACCGCAGTGGTTCTGGTTTTTAGAGAATCCAGTAAAATGGAAGCAGCTTATGGTTTGGCTATCACAATAAATATGCTAATGACAACTGCACTTTTAGCTTATTATTTATTAATAAAAAGAAAGTCAAAGTGGATGGTTTATGGTATTCTTATTTTATTTATTTCGATAGAAGGCTCATTTTTCTTATCTAGTATATTAAAATTTGCTCATGGAGGTTGGTTTACAGTTGTCATCGCAATTGTAATTTTTGGGTCAATGTATTTATTCAATGAAGGTAGAAAAATTCGAAACCGTCATTTAGAATTTGTTGAAATGGACGATTTACTGCCTCAATTGATTGATTTACAAAACGACATAACAATTCCAAGAGAAGCGACGAATTTAGTTTATTTGGTAAATTCTAATGATAAAAGAAAAATAGATTCAAATATTATTTATTCTTTGTTTAGAAAGAAACCTAAAAGAGCTGATGCTTATTGGTTTGTGCATGTAGATATTACTAACGAACCTTATGGTGCTGTTTATTCTGTAGATACAATTATTCCAGAGAAATGTTTCTTTGTTAAATTACAATTTGGCTTTAAAGTAGAACATAAAGTACATGCGATGTTTATGAAAATCGTAGAAGAAATGGGTAAAAATGGAGAAATAGATACACTCAGTCATTATCCATCTTTAAGAAAGCACAATTATCCAGCAGATTTTAAATTTGTACTTATTACATCAAGTGTATCTGCTGATAATGAATTGAATGCATTTAATAAATTAGCAATGGATGCTTATGCGATGATAAAATCATTAAGTGTGCCAGTTGAAGTTGATTTTGGCTTAGAGCGAACCAATGTGCGTATTGAGAAAGTTCCTATCAATATTGCAAAAAAATCTAAGATACAATTAGAAAGATTGTAATAGTAGCTATTTATTTCTAATCTTAATATTTCTGTCAAATTTAAAGTAAAGACGGAACTAAATTTTTGGTCATTTATTATAAGAAAAATTAAGAACAATTGATTTTGATATAATAAAAAAACCGCAACTTTTAAATTGCGGTTTCTTTTGTAGCCCGTAGGGGAATCGAACCCCTGTTTGAAGAATGAAAATCTCCTGTCCTGACCCCTAGACGAACGGGCCGTTCTCTAAAGCGAGTGCAAATATACAACCATTTTTTCTATCTCACAATAGTTTACATAAAATTATTATTGCTTTTTTGTTTTTCTATCGTAATTTTATGAAAAATACACCTAATGAGACGACCTAGAATTGCTATTAACGGATTGGGAAGAATTGGAAGATTGGTTTTTCAAATCCTTTTTGATAAAAATTTAGTGGATATCGTTGCAATTAATGATATCGCTCCTGATGCTGCTTTAGTTTATTTATTAAAGTATGATACAGCTCAAGGAAAGTGGGATAAAGAAATAAAAGAGATAGATGATAAATTTTATATTGAAGGAAGAGCAATTCAATCTACTTCTTTTGGTAACATCAACCAATTACCTTGGAAAGATTTAGGTATTGATATCGTAGTCGAGTGTAGCGGAAGATATCGAACAAAAGACAAATTAGCAGAACATATTGATGCAGGTGCAAAAAAAGTTATTATTTCAGCACCTGCTGACAATGAAGTAAAAACAATTGTTTGGGGTATTAATGACCATACAATTTCTAATGAAGATTTAATTCTTTCAAATGCTTCTTGTACAACGAATTGTTTAGCCCCAATGGTCAAAGTATTGTATGATAATTTTGGTATTATTTCGGGTATGATGAATACAATTCATGCCTATACACAAGACCAAAAATTACACGATTCTATACATCCAACAGATTTTAGACGTGCAAGAGCTGCCGCACAAAATATTGTGCCGACCACAACAAATGCTAGTAAAGCATTAGAATGGGTTATGCCAGAAATTAAAGGGAAAATTATTGGCGGGGCAGTTCGTGTTCCTGTTATTGCTGGCTCTACAACCGAATTGTATGTGCAGTTAGAAAAGCAAGCATCAATTCAAGAAATTAATGAAGTATTTCATAAAGCGTCTAAAGAAAAATTTAAAGGTATTTTGCAATATACTGAAGATCCGATTGTTTCAAGTGATATTATTCATAATCCATATTCTTGTATTTTCGATGCAGGATTAACACAACAAAATGGTGGGTTGACAAAAATTGTAGGCTGGTACGATAATGAATATGGATATGCGAACAGGCTTGCTGAATTAGTAGAATTGGTTGCTTTGAAATACAATTAATCTACTTTTTTAAGGATACTACTAAAAAATAAAACATCTTCATTGTATTTGTCAAAAATAGATTTAAGGAGTTTTCCCTCTTTGTATATTTTATACTCATTATAGCCTTGTAAATCTTTAAAAACAATATGTAAGCAATAAGTTTTGCCATCTTCCATATCAACATTCAGTAATTCTAATAGTATAATATCCAAAAGCTCCATTTCTTCTTGAAACTGTGGAATAATTTCATCTTTTATAAAATAAATGAAATCATTATTGTGGTTTAAAGCCACTTTAAAAGTGGTATTGTGTAAATACATTAATGCAAATATAAAAATATTCTATATTTTTGAGTAATGCGAATAGGAATCAATGCTCGTTTTTTATTAAAAGATAGAATGGAAGGCATTGGCACTTTTACAAATGAAATATGCAAACGCTTAGTAAAATTGATGCCGGAACATACTTTCTATTTTTATTTTGATAGAGATTTTGACCAAAGTTTTATATATTCAGAAAATATAATTGGAAAAAAAGTTTATCCTCCAACTAGGCATCCAATTTTATGGAAATGGTGGTTTGATTATGCGTTACCCAAGCAAATGGGAAAAGATAAAATTGATGTTTTTTTCTCTACAGATGGCTATTGTTCTTTGAATACAAATATTCCTCAAATTCTGACAATTCACGATATTGCTTTTCATTATTTCCCACAATATATTCCATTTCTGCATGCAAAATATATGCAATATTATACCCCAAAATATATAACAAAAGCCGCTAAAGTTATTACTGTTTCAGAATTTTCAAAACAAGATATTATTCAAAATTATAAGACAGATAAAGCAAAAATTGAGGTAGTTTATAATGCCTTTTTTGACGCTGAAAATAATAACCAAGATTATAAGATTAAAATTGAAACTCCCTATTTTATTTTTGTTGGAGCAATACATCCACGTAAAAACATATTGCATTTAATACAAGCTTTTGAACTGTTTAAAAGAAAAAATGCTTTGAGTTTTAAATTGGTTCTAATTGGTAGAGATGCTTGGCACAATCAGGATTTAAAAAATAGAATTCATGCATCTGATTTTCAAAAAGATATTATTTGGATACAAAAGATAGAAAGAGCTAACCTTTTATTTTTATTGAAGAATGCTTTTGCACTAACCTATTTGAGCGAGTTTGAAGGATTTGGTATTCCTTTGGTGGAGGCAATGGAATTTGGTGTTCCAATCATTGCATCAAATAAAAGTGCCATTCCTGAAATTGCAGAAAATGCAGCAGTTTATTGTGAACCCAACAATATTCATCAGATAGCTGAAACGATGCATAACTTAGTAGAAAATAAAGTTTTGTACAATCAATTAAAACAAGCAGGACTTGAACGTAAAGATTTATTTAGCTGGGATAAGAGTGCTGAAAAAGTTGCTCAGATTTTATTGCAGTATAGCTAAGTAATCTTCTTTTCAATAATTATAGAGTGATATAACTGGATACAAATATTTTCTTGTTCGGTCATTATTGTTTTTTTTGCCTTTGTTTTATCATCATAGCCAATTAAATGTAATAAACCGTGGGAAATAACTCGCAATAATTCATCTAAAATAGAAACTTCAAAGCGTTTCGCATTATCCAAAACTCTATCTATGCTTATGTAAATTTCACCAAAAACAGAATCTTCATCATCAGATAAATCAAATGTTATAATATCAGTGTAGGTGTCGTGATTTAAAAACTGCAAATTGGTTTTAAATAATTCTTCATCACTTACAAAAATATAAGACAAATCAACTATTGTTGTTTGATAATGATTCCCAATTGTTTTTATCCAAAGTTTAAAGTTTTTAGTCTTAAACGCTTTAGGTTTTTTTACGTCATCAAAATAAAATTGAATTGCCATAATAATTAGCTTACAGAATCCGCTGATGGACCATAGAGTCCAGGTAATTTTACATCTAATAATCGAAGATATACCGTTAATTGACCTCGATGATGGTATAGATGATTTAATACAAAAGTTCTAATGGCAGCAATTTTTGGTAAAGTAAATATGATTTGTTCACCAATTCTAAGTGTCCAATTCTCCATAAATATTTCATCACTAGCTTCTTGTAAAGCAAGTTTACTTTTTTCAATAGCTTTATCGAAATAGGCTAACAACTCTTCTGTATTATTAATTTTTGGTGGGTGCTGGTAGTTGGCAAAATCTAATTCTTTCTCCTCAATAACCGCAGCCACCCATAAAAATAGTTCTACGGTATGTGCTGTCAAATTACCTAAATCCATAGATTTTACATGTGGTTTCCAATCACTTTTTTCAATTGGTACAACCGCTAAAAGTTTCCTTGTACCTTCAATTTCATAATTTAATTCTCCTAAAAGGCCAGTTTTTATACTCATTTCTTAATTCATTAGGATTCAAATTTATGTTTTTTAGCCAAAATTTTCAAATTTAATCTATAATTCTACTACTCAAAAAATATTAATACAATTATCGAATTATTTCTACATGCAAATTACACTTTATCAAAATGCATTTTTTTTGTATTTTTGGCGGTTTATATTGAAAATCAATTTGAATTTAGTCATAGATATCGGAAACACAAGAACCAAAGTTGGCATTTTTGCTGAAATGCAACTTATGGAAGAATGGAGTATTGAAAGATTGAGTATTGTAAAAGTTCGTGAAATGATTAAAAAATACAAAATACAAAATTCTATTGTTTCAAGTACAAAAGTAATTCCAGATAAATTATTAGCGTTATTAAAATCACAAACGAAGTATATCATTTTAGACGACCAAACCAAATTGCCTTTTAAAAATAAGTATGCCACACCAAAGACGCTTGGTTATGATAGAATTGCATTAATTGCTGGCATTCAGGCTAAGTATCCAAGTCAAAATAATTTGGTTATTGGTTGTGGCACTTGTATTACTTTTAATTTTATCAGTGAAAAGAATGAGTTTATAGGAGGAAGTATTCATCCTGGCTTGAAAATGCGTTTGAAAGCAATGCATACATTTACCAAAAAATTGCCATTAATAGATTTGAATAAGCCTAAAAATTTTGTTGGAAAATCAACTGAAGAGAACCTTACAATTGGAACCGCTTTAGCCACATCAATGGAAATAAATGCGATGATATCTGAATATGACGTTAATTTTTCAAAATTAAATACAATAATTACAGGTGGAGATGCAGATTTTTTGGTTTCTTTACTTAAAAATAAGATATTTGTACACCCCAATTTAACTTTAGTTGGACTAAATCACATTTTAGAATACAATGCATAAAAAAATAATTTTCTTATTGTTACAACTTATAATTGTAAACAATTTTATTACAGCACAGGAGAGTTCTGTTTATAGTAGATACGGATTGGGAATAATGGCTAATCATAATAATACTGCAACCAATATGATGGGAGGCTTGGGAACTGCTTATCGTTCTTTAGAAGGACAAAGTTATATCAATCCAGCTTCACTTTCTGCGGTTAGTTTAGTTTCTTTTGATATTGGGATTTCTGGAACTTTCCAAAACTTAAAAACGTCTAATTTAAAAGCAAAACAAAATAGCTTCAATTTAGATTATCTTTCAATAGCTGTTCCAGTTAAGAAATTCTGGTCAATGTCCGTAGGTTTAATGCCGTTTTCAAAAAAAGATTATGAAGTAACAAAATATAATCAATTAGACAGTAGCTCTTCTTATTTATTGGAAACAAATGGAAATGGAAGTTTAAATCAAGTATTTTGGAATAATGGGTTTAAAATAAAAGATGTTTCTGTTGGGTTAGGCTTGGGTTATATTTTCGGAAGGATTGATAATATTTCTGCAACAACAACACAAACTAACGGGATTGCAGATTTAACCAGTTATACTTCTTATCAAAAAGGAACGTATAAAGCAAAAGCATTAAATGTTGACTTAGGTGTACAATATCAATTAAACCTAAAAAATAAAAAAGATACAACAAGTCCATATCGAATGGTCTTTGGTTTTGCAGTAAACACTCCATTTTTCTTAAATGGACAACAATACTCCAATCAATTAAAATCATTCTATAATGAAATTTTAGTTAGCAGAGCCTCTGACGAAACCTTATCTGATTTTATTAATGATAAAGTAGAAAATGCTTCCTATTTACAGCAATTTTATTCAGGTAAAGATTGGACGACATTTGCTCCTGACACCTTTAAAACACAAACCAATCATCTTTCAGGAATGAAAGCAATTCCTGCTTATAATATTGGAATTGTTTTCTCTCGCGATTATAAATTTAAAGTAGGGATAGATTTTAGATATCAAATGTGGAAGAACTTCAAAGGCTTTGAACAAAATACAACCGCTGATTTGAATAACAGTTGGCGAATTGGTATTGGAGGAGAAATTTTACCGAATATTAAGAAATACAATAAATTATTTTCTAAGTTAAAATATAGAGCAGGATTCTATTATTCTAAAACTAATATCAGCATTAGAAACAATGATATTAATGAGTTTGGCATAGACTTTGGAGTAGGTATTCCGATGTTTAACCGATTCTCAAGTGATGAAGGGTTTATGCAATCTTATATTACTTATCCATTTAATATAGGTTTGCAAATTGGAAAAAGAGGAACAATGGCTGATAATCTAATTCAAGAAAATTTTGTAAGATTTAGAATTGGATTCTCTTTAAATGATAAATGGTTTGTTAAACGCAAATATTATTAATTAAATTTTTTGAAAGAATGAAACAATTGATTACGCTTTTTTCTTTTTTATTTTTCGCATCTATTGGAATGGTAAAGGCTCAAGATTGCCCACGCCATATTGAAGGAGATAGTTTAAAAACGGCTCCAGTTTATTTCTATTATAGCCAGTACATTAAAAAGAAAGATTTCGAAAAAGCATATCCATTTTGGAGAACACTCTATGACAAAGCACCAGGGCTTTCATCAATCATTTTTTATGATGGCGAGGAAATTTTAAAGGATAAAATTGAAAAAACAAAAGACAATCCAGCTTTGCAATCAGCTTATCAAGATACGCTAATTCAATTATACGATAAATGGGTAAAATGTCATGGTAATGATGATTATATTTTAGGAACAAAGAAAGCACAAGCTCAAATTCAATATAAAAATGATATCAGTGGAGCAAAAATATCATTAGAACGCTCATTAGAATTATCCGACAAATATCCCGTTGTCATGCAAACTTATTTCAACCTATTGAATTATCAATATCAAAATGGTCAAATTTCTGGAGATACAATTACTGCAAAATATGATGTTTTGATAGCAAAATTAGATAAAAATATTGCTAAAAATGGTCAATATGTGAGTAGTTATAAAGATGCCAAAACGGCAATTGAAAATGCATACATTCAAAATTTTGCGGATAAAAGTAATCCTGAAGTTTGTGCAAAATTATTAGCAATTTATTTAAAGCAATACCAAGCAAATCCAAACGACCCCACTACGGTACAAAATGTATATGAAAAAACAAGAGGCTGTGCCGATAGTGCATTGAATGTTGAGTTATTACAAAAGTTAAATCAATTAAACCCTAGTTACAGTTATGCTGTTCGATTAGCCAATATTTATATTAAAGCCAATAAATTAGATGAAGCTTATTTGTTATATGAAAATGCTATAGCACACGAACCTGATGCTTCTAATAAGTCAGATTTGTATTTATTGTTAGCCAATATGAAAGCTGATAAAGATTTATTTCCAGAGTCTAGAGAGTTGGCAAGAAAAGCTTTAGCTTTAGATTCAACCAATGCAAGAGCATATTTCTTAATTGGTTATTTATATGCATCAAGTGGAAAATTATGTTCAGCAAGTGGCGTAGGTTTCCAAGCACAAATCGTACTTTGGCCAGCATTTGATAATTTTAAGAAAGCCGTTGAGTATGGTGAAGAAGACATTAAAATAGAAGCACAAAAAATGTTAGATTTATACAAACAATATTTGCCAACCAAAGCTGATGTTGCAGCAAAAAAACTGACAGTTGGAGCACCATATACTGTAAAATGCTGGATAGAGGAAGAAACCACAGTACAAATTAAATAGTAAAATAGTCCTATATTTTATAAAAGCCTGAGTTCACTCAGGCTTTTTTTATGTTTAATAGCAGAAAATAGATTAGTTATAAAAAAAACACTTACCTTTGCTCTCTTTTATAAAATTGTTAATAAATCAAAATAGAGGAAAATGAATAGTTTATTTTACGTGGTCCCATTTTTAGGAATATTCGGACTAGTTATCACAGCAATAAAGTTTGCTTGGGTAAAGAAGCAAGATGCTGGTGATTCAAATATGAAAGAGTTATCTGGATATATTGCAGATGGAGCCATTGCATTCTTAAAAGCAGAATGGAAGGTACTTTCTTATTATGGAATTATTGCAGCCATTTTGTTGGCATTTTTAGGTTGGAAAGGAGAAAACTCAAGTCCAGTAATTGCAATTGCATTTTTAATTGGGGCTATATTTTCTGCATTTGCTGGGTATGTGGGCATGAAAGTAGCTACTTTAGCAAACGTTAGAACAACACAAGCCGCTAGAACAAGTTTAGCACAAGCATTAAAAGTGTCTTTTACTGGAGGAACTGTAATGGGTTTAGGAGTTGCTGGTTTAGCAGTATTTGGCTTGGGAGGTTTATTTATTGTATTCTTCTTTATGTTTACAGATGGTGGAGCCGCAGCAAACAGCCATGGTTTATTAAAAGCTATTGAGGTATTAACTGGTTTTTCATTGGGAGCAGAATCAATTGCATTATTTGCTCGTGTTGGTGGAGGTATTTATACAAAAGCAGCTGACGTTGGTGCAGATTTAGTAGGAAAAGTAGAGGCTGGAATACCAGAAGATGATGTTAGAAACCCTGCAACTATTGCAGATAATGTGGGCGATAATGTGGGCGATGTGGCTGGTATGGGAGCGGATTTATTTGGTTCTTATGTAGCAACTGTTTTAGCAACTATGGTTTTAGGTCAAGAGACAATTTCTAATGATAATTTCGG
Source organism: uncultured Chitinophagales bacterium (assembly GCA_964472755.1). GTDB lineage: Bacteria > Bacteroidota > Bacteroidia > Chitinophagales > JADIYW01 > JADJSS01. The sequence goes on from CAYYMF010000018.1 coordinate 12,031, forward strand.
TGGTTTAGCACCAATTTTATTGCCTATGGCAATTGCTGGTGTGGGTATAATATTTTCTTGGTTAGGTACTTTCTTTGTAAAAGTAAATAGCGAAAATGGAGATGTTCAAGGGGCATTAAATTTAGGAAATTGGGGAGCTATTGTATTAACTGGTATTGCCTCTTTCTTCTTAGTAAAATATTTATTGCCTACTGAAATGGTGTTGAGAGGCAACACATTTACTTCAACAGGTGTTTTCGGGGCTATAATTGTAGGCTTAGTAGTAGGTGCTTTAATGTCCATCATCACTGAATATTATACTGCAATGGGTAAGCGTCCAGTATTATCAATCGTTAGACAATCTTCAACAGGTCATGCAACAAATATTATTGGTGGTTTGGCTGTAGGTATGGAAAGTACAGTATTGCCAATTTTAGTTTTAGCCGCAGGGATATTTGGCTCTTTCTTATGTGCAGGTTTATATGGTGTTGCAATTGCCGCAGCTGGTATGATGGCAACTACTGCAATGCAATTAGCAATTGATGCTTTTGGACCAATTGCAGATAATGCAGGCGGAATTGCAGAAATGAGTCAGTTGCCGGAAGAAGTTCGTGGAAGAACAGATATTTTAGATGCAGTTGGAAATACAACAGCAGCTACTGGTAAAGGATTTGCTATTGCATCAGCTGCATTAACATCTTTGGCTTTATTTGCTGCATTTGTGGGTGTTTCTGGTATAGAAGCAATTGATATTTACAAGGCTCCAGTTTTGGCAGGTTTATTTGTCGGAGGAATGATTCCATTTATTTTCTCTGCTTTGGCGATTTCTGCGGTTGGTCGTGCTGCCATGGATATGGTGAATGAAGTGCGTCGTCAATTTAGAGAAATTCCAGGGATAATGGAATATAAAGCTAAACCAGAATATGAGAAATGTGTAGCAATTTCAACACAGGCATCTATTCGTGAGATGATTTTACCTGGTGCGATTGCTTTAGTAACACCTATTCTTGTAGGATTTTTATTTGGTCCTGAAGTTTTAGGAGGTGTTTTGGCGGGCGTTACCGTTTCAGGTGTTTTAATGGGAATGTTCCAATCCAATGCTGGTGGAGCTTGGGATAATGCAAAAAAATCTTTTGAAAAAGGGGTAGATATTAATGGTGAAATCTATTATAAAAAATCAGAACCACATAAAGCTGCGGTAACTGGTGATACCGTTGGTGATCCATTTAAAGATACATCTGGTCCATCAATGAATATTTTAATTAAATTGATGTCTATTGTTTCTTTAGTGATTGCACCATATATAACAGTTGGCGGATTGTTAAATGTAGATGGGACTCAAGGTGCTTGTTGTCATACAGAAATGGTAGAAATAAGTGAGACTCATTCAGAAAAAGCAGCTTGTTGTTCGGCTGATGGACAAGCTGTAGCAGAAAATGAGAATCAAGTAATAACTAAAGAAGTTACAAATACTAATGACGTAGTTGAATCTAAAGAGGAGACTACAACAACAAGTTACTAATCATTATCTAAATACTATACTGAAGAGGATAGCTTTATGCTATCCTTTTTGTTTTATATTTTAATATTTATTAAAAATATCGTTAATACGGTGTTAATATATTGAAATAATTAATGAATTTTTATTTATTTTTAAATGGATAAAAAATAAAATTGTATTTTTGGAAGTTCTTAAATATTGTATGAATACTTGTCAACCTATAGAGTTGATAAGTTTAATGAAACAAACTATGATTAAAAACTATTACTTGAAAAAAACAAATTTCCTATATCTTCTACTTATTATATTAATCACTTCATGTGCTTCGCCAAAAGAAATATTGTATTTCCAAGATTTCGAAGCAGGAAAAGAAAGAGATATAAGTCAGAAATATACAACTAAATTACAGCCTGATGATGTATTAAATATCATTATTTCGTCAAAAGATAATTTAGGAACAGCTCCATTTAATATAACATCTATGGCAGGGAATGTTGGAAGTACCAATATGGGGACACAGCCAAAATTAATGAATTATATTATTAGACAAGACAGCACAATAGAATTTCCAGTTTTAGGAAAAATAGAAATTGCAGGTAAAACTATATTAGAAACAATAGAATATTTTAAAGAACAACTTAAGCCTTATATAAATGAACCTGTTGTTGTTATTGAATGGTTGAATTTTAAATATACTGTCTTAGGAGAAGTTAGAGTACCTGGTTTATATCGTTCAACAAGTGAGCGAGTAAGTATTTTAGATGCATTAGGAACAGCTGGAGATTTAACTATTTATGGAAGGAGAGATAATATAATGTTAGTGAGAGAAACGAATGGTAAACAAAAATATTATAAAATAGATTTAACCAATAAAAATTTATTTGAATCTGAAGTGTTTTATTTAAAACAAAACGATGTAATTATCGTATCGCCGAATAAAGCTCAAATACAATCATCTGCGTTTAATAGGAATACCCCTATTTTTGTGTCTATTGCTTCTTTATTAGTATCAACTTTTACTGGAGTATTTTTATTAGTTCGGAAAAAATAAAAGAAGTGGAGAAAGAACCGTTATTTTCAAATGATAAATTTTCAGATGAAGAAATAAATTTACGTCTGATTTTAGACCAATATTTAAGATATTGGCCATTGTATCTTGTTTTTATTATTATTTTCTCTATCGGAGCATACTTATATTTAAAATATTCTATTCCTGTTTACCAAGCGACAAGCTCTATCTTAATCGAAAAGGAAAATCAATCTTTAATGGTTGACTTTTCTTCTATCGAAGATTTATTTGGAGGTAACAAGGTGGTCGAAGATCAGATGTTAGTGGTAAAGTCGCTTCCTGTATTAATGAAGGTTGTGGATAATTTACTTTTAGATATTAAGGTAACTAGAAAAACAAAATATACCCAAAAGACAGTCGGAGTTTATGACAATAAACCATTTATAATTGAAAGGAAATATCAGAATGGAGATATAAAAGCTCCAATAGTTTTTAAAATTGAAATCATTGACTTAGAAAACTATGAATTGACATACAATGATAAATCATATAAATATCCATTTGGGAAATCCTTGCAGATTCCTGAGTTAGTAACTTTTAAATTAATTCTAAAAAAAGATTTACCTCAGGCAGTTGAAGGGGACGAATATACTATTACGTTGAATCCAATTACTGCTACATTAATGTATTTACAAGAAAGTTTAATTGTAGAACAAGCCATTAAATCATCTAAAGTTTCAAATGCTATTAATTTATCTATAAAGTCTTCTAATGAAAATAAAGCAAAAGATATTTTAAATAATGTTGTACAAGAATATTTTAATAATGATATTCTCTCTAAAAAAATAATATCCGAAAAAACTTATGCTTTTATTCAAGATAGATTAGGTGTTATTAGTACTGAACTATCTGGAGTAGAATCTGATTTAGAGAAATATAAAACGACAAATAAGGTTTATAGTATTGTTGATGAAAGCAGATTATTTGCAGATAATAGTATGAGTACTAAACAATCGCTTACAGATGCTGAACTGCAATTGAGTATTGTTAATTTAATGCTAGGAGAATTGAATACTAATAAGAATGAAATTCTTCCAGTAAATATTGGATTAGCTGATGTGAATATTGCAGTAAACATTAAAGCATATAATGATTTAGTATTACAAGATATGCAATATAAAAGCTCAGTAAGTGAGTTAAATCCAGAACGTATAGCACTTTCAAAAAGCATAAGTTCGTTACGTGAAAATATTAAAGCATCCTTGAATAATTTAAGGGTAAACAACCAAATGTTAGTCAATAATCTAAGAAAGCAAGATAATATTTTAGAAGGAGAATTAAGTTTAATTCCTAATAAAGAAAGGGTCTTAAGAGATATTTCAAGACAACAACAAACGAAAGAAGCTTTATTTTTATTTTTGATGCAAAAAAGAGAAGAGGTTGCAATCTCCACTATATCAATTAAACCCGATGCTAAAATTGTTAGCCCTGCTTTTAGTTCTGGGATACCCGTTTCTCCACAAAAAGGAAAAATTATTTTGATATTTCTTGTACTGGGCTTGATTATTCCTACAATAATAATTTATGTTTTATCTTTATTAGATTCTAAAATACATAACTTATCAGAATTAGAACGATTATCACCTATTCCAGTTTTGTCTTCAATAGTTAAAACAAGAAAACCAGAAACTAAAATCTTAGAAAAAGACGATAGAAGAGGTATTGCGGAATCTTTTAGAGTTTTAGTTACTAATTTGGCTTTTTCACTCTCTCATATTAGTGACAGTAAAAGTAAAACGATTATCTTGACTTCAACTATTGCGGGTGAAGGAAAGACATTTATATCTTCTAATTTAGCTGCATTTTTGGCTTATTCTAATTACAAAGTGGTTTTGCTTGGAATGGATTTTAGAGCACCTAAACTAAATATTTATTTTAAGAATGTCAAAAACAAAGGAATTACACATTTTATTAAGGATGAAAATTTAGAAATTGAAGATATTTTAAACCCTTCTAAGGTTGAAGGGCTTGATGTTATATATCCAGGATTGATTGCTCCTGTATTCTTAGATATTACAAAAAGCGACCGATTGAGATTAATGATGGATCAATTAAAAGAAAAATATGACTATATAATAATTGACTCTGCTCCTGTTGGTTTAGTATCAGAAACATTATCTCTCGTTCCTTTTGTTGATATGTGTTTGTATATTGTAAGAGCAGATCATTTAGATAAAAGAGCATTAAAAATATCTGAAAAACTATATAATGAAGGCCGCTTTGCAGATTTTAGATTGGTTCTGAATGCTGAAGATATTAGAAAATCTGAATATGGTTATGGTACTTATGGAAAATATGGGGGCTATGGTGCTTATGGAGATTTTGAAGCAGAAGAGAAATACAAATTTTGGCAATTTAAGTATTGGAAGGATTTATTTAGTTAATCTACAATGTTTGATTCTTTAAAATCAATATTTTCTAAGTCAGAAATATCTGATTCTGTTTTTGTCGAAAACATTAAAGTAGATATGCATTCTCATTTGCTTCCTGGCATAGATGATGGTGTTAAATCAATAGAAGAGAGTATTGAAATCATTAGACATTTTATAGGGTTAGGCTATAAAAAAATTATCACAACACCTCATATTATGAAGGGAACTTATGATAATACATCTGAAATTATAAAAGATAAACTTCAAATAATCCGTCAAGAGATTCAGAACCTAGATTTAGATATGGAGATTGAAGCCTCTGCAGAATATTATCTTGATACACACTTCTTGGATTTATTATTTAATGGTGATATCCTTTCTTTTGGGAAAGAAAATTATGTTTTGGTAGAGTTTTCCTATCTTCAAAAACAAAATGATTATCAGAATATATTCATGAATATTTCTCAAACAGACTATCAACCTATTTTAGCTCATCCAGAACGGTATGCTTATTTTTATGATAAGAATCTAAGTCAACTTAAGCAAATAAAAGAACAAGGTGTTTTGTTTCAATTAAATTTATTTTCCGTTTTAGGTATTTATGGAAAAGGTGCAAAAATGGTAGCAGAACAATTAATAAAAGAGAATATGATAGATTTTGTAGGTACAGATATTCACAAACCTAAACATACGATCTATTTAGATGATTGTCTTAAAGATAAGTATATCCAACAATTATTAAAATCCGATAAGCTAAAAAATAGTTCCTTATTGAGTTGATGAATTTTCATCAAGGTATTTAATTCCAATAGTTTCTAAAATAATTTCTGGCTCATCTTGTGTAGTATCAATTTTCGCATCTAACAAGGCAACGACAGTTTTTCCTGCACTTGAATTAGGTAATCTAAATTTTTTATCTTTTACATCAATAGTATGACTTTCTCCATTTTTATCTTTGATTGTAAACCAACAGCCTTCACTTAAACAAGACTTATTGATTTCTCCTTTTAATTGAACAGCCTTAATTAAAGGGGTTGTTTGTAATTGAGCAATTAAGTCATCAATTGAAATGGGGTTATTTTCTTCAAATTTAGCACCCAATTCCTTTGGTTCTGGCATATTACATGACGTAGCTAGAAATATAACTAAGCTCAATACCAGTAGATTAACTCTTTTCATAAAATGTATTTTTTAAATTATTGAATCTTTTTTAATCATTTTTCCTTTGTCAAATTCAAATACCATCACTGGTTTTTTGCTGATACTATCAAACATGGTAACTTTTCCATCAAAGAAATCTAAGCCAACTTCTACCTCAATTTTATTACCTTCTATTATTAAAGTACCATTTGTTGCATATTCTTTATACAATCCATTAATCATTCCATCTTTTATTGTAAAGCTCTCTTTTATTTGATTAGCTGGTTGTTCATAATAATTCGTCCAAGTATCTGCAATCTGATTGTTCTTATATATTCCTTTTTGTTTTATATTTCCACTCTCATAATAATTCTCATAAGCACCTTCCATATTATCCATATTATAGTGTTCTTTACTCATTATTTTTCCATTTTGAAAATACAAAATTCTTTCTCCGTCTAACTTTCCATCTTTGTAATTTGCATTTTCCAATAATTCGCCTGAATCGTAATAGGCGGTATATGCTCCATGTTTTTTTGATACATCTTTTTTTAAGACACTATATTTTTTTAGGATATTTCCATTGAGGTCTTTTTCTTCAACCATTTTTGTTTTACAAGCGGAAAATAAAAGTACTGTAAAAAGCAGGATATATATTCTAAAATGCATCTTTGATTTTTTGTTGTTCGTAAACTTAATTAAAATGGCTATTTTTGCAAAACAAATTTCGGAATAAAATGGATAAAATACAACAAATTATTGAACAAGCTTGGGAAAACAGAACTTTATTGCAAGAAAAAAGCACATTAGATGCAATAAATGAGGTAATTGCAAAATTAGATAGTGGAGCGTTTCGAGTGGCTGAGCCAACTGAAAATGGCTGGAAAGTAAATGATTGGATTAAAAAAGCTGTGATTTTATATTTTCCAACTCAAAAAATGGAAACAATAGAAGTTGGTCCATTTGAGTTTTATGATAAAATTCCATTGAAGAGAAATTACGAAAAATTGGGCGTTCGTGTCGTACCTCATGCGATTGCACGTTATGGAGCATTTCTTCAAAAAGGTGTTGTAATGATGCCTTCTTATGTAAATATTGGGGCTTATGTTGATAGCGGTACTATGGTGGATACTTGGGCAACAGTTGGAAGCTGTGCTCAAATTGGAAAAAATGTACATTTAAGTGGTGGCGTTGGAATTGGCGGTGTTTTAGAGCCAGTACAAGCGGCTCCTGTAATCATTGAAGATAATTGTTTTATTGGTTCTAGATGTATTGTTGTGGAAGGTGTACGAGTAGAGAAAGAGGCAGTTTTAGGTGCGAATGTGGTATTGACGATGAGTACCAAAATTATTGATGTTTCAGGGACTGAACCAAAAGAATATAGAGGCGTAGTACCTGCAAGAAGCGTGGTTATCCCAGGAACCATTCCAAAAGAATTTCCTGCTGGAACTTTCCAAGTACCTTGTGCTTTAATTATTGGACAAAGAAAAGAGAGTACAGATACCAAAACGTCTTTGAATGATGCACTGAGAGATTTCGGAGTTTCTGTTTAGTATTATAAGGATTTATAAATTCATCAACACCTCTTTTCTGAATAGAAAAGAGGTGTTGTTCTTAAAGCCTTTTATGGATTCAATTTGTAACAAAGCAACTTTTAAATTCATTGAAGATTGCTTTTGATAAATTGCAATGCCTTGTTTAGCTAAGTTCATAGCTAAATATTCTTGTTCTGTTTGTCCTGGCGTTGGAATGAAAATTGCTTTTTTTTCTAATGCCATTAAATCCATTACTGTACTATAACCTGATCTGCATATAACAACTTCGGCTTGTTGTAAATAGTATTCTAATTCATAGCCTTGCAAAAAGTTGATGATTGTAATGTTTTTCTGTTGTTTTATTGTTTTTTGTTTTTCGATTTTTCCACATACTAATAAGCATTCTTTATTCGTTTCTTCTAAAGCTTTAATCATTTTTTGTTCAAAATTAGATCGACTAGGTTCTACACCAGATATTAAAGCAACAATATTATATCGTTTATCGTCGATTTTAGATGAAAAGCTTATATCATTAAATCTTGACAGTATTCCAATATACTTTACAGGAATTGTAAATTTAATTTGATGTGATAAAATTCCAGACAAATTGGTACTTTCGTCTGCAATATCTGGTATCCATAATTCATTAAATTTTGAAATTAATTTTAAGATTTGTTTTAATAAAATAGGTTCAACAAATTTAAACGGTCGAGGTGCTTGTATTGCAATTTGATGACTTAGGAAAATGTTTTTACAATTTTGATGATAAATGCCATATCTATTATCTGAAATAATAGTATTAATACTTTCTTGCTCTATTATGCTTTTTAAAAATTGATGTTCTTTTTTTATTGCATTGTAAATCTTTCTTGCTTGAAATAAAATCTGCCAAGCAGCGTTTTTGTCTCCATTGTATTGAATGTTATAATTTGGTAATTCATAGCTTTTTAAATTTGGATATTGCTGTTGCATCATCAATAATGATTTGCCATTTCCAGCTATAAAGACTTGGTATTTTTGTTTCAATAGTGCATCAATAATTGGCATACATCTTGTCGCATGACCTAAACCCCAATCTAAAAATGCAATTAATATTTTTCTTTCACTATTCATTTTCTATCTTGTAATATTACAAAAAAATCAGCGTTAATATTTCTATAAATCAATTGTTGCAATTTAGGGAATGTAAGAATTTTGTGTTTTTTACTTTTTGAAATCGTACCTTAGCAAAGATGTTTAAGCGACAACATATCTTAGCAATTTTGAAATGTTTGACAATTGGGAAGCTGTACAATATGCTTTTAGTTTACACTTCTTTTTATTTGTCAAAATATTTGAAAAAGCCGATTCAATGGGGTTTGCCTTTTTCTATTTCTATAGAACCAACAACATCTTGTAATTTACGTTGCCCAGAATGTCCAAGTGGTTTACGTGCTTTTACTAGAAATACAGGCATGCTAGAGCCAGTTTTTTTTGATAAAATAATTCATGAAATTAAGCTCCATTTGTTGTATTTAACTTTCTACTTTCAAGGAGAACCTTATTTGAATAGAGATTTCTTAAAAATGGTAAAAGTAGCCAAGAAAAATAAAATATATACATCAACTTCTACAAATGGACACTATCTAACGGATGCTGTGGCTAAAGAAACGGTCGAGTCAGGATTGGATAGATTAATTATTTCTATTGATGGAACAACGCAAAAAACCTATCAACAATATCGAGTGGGCGGTCATTTGGATAAAGTTCTGGAAGGAACAAAAAATATTATAAAATGGAAAAAGGAATTGAATAGTACTTCACCTTATGTTATATTTCAGTTTTTGGTGGTAAGGCACAACGAACATCAAATTGAAGATTTAAAAAAGATTGCAAAGGAAATGCAAGTAGATGAAGTTATTTTAAAAACTGCCCAAGTGTATAATTATGAAAACGGCAATGATTTAATTCCATTGCAAGAAAAATATTCTCGATATAAAAAATTGAGTAATGGAAAATATGCACTAAAAAATAAATTAGATGATGCCTGTTGGAAATTATGGCATAGTAATGCGGTAACTTGGGACGGGAAAGTAGTGCCTTGCTGTTTTGATAAAGATGCAAAACATATCTTGGGAGATTTGCAAAAAGATAGTTTCCAAACGATTTGGCACAATCAAAATTATTGGAATTTCAGACGACAAATTACAAAAGGTAGAAAAGAAATAGATATTTGTAGCAATTGTTCTGAAGGTTGTAAAGTAAATTTTAATGTTGAGATAGATTGAAAAATAAAAATCAAAAATATCTTATTATTATAGCTGGTTCAACAGCAGTTGGCAAAACCAAGACGGCTATCGATATTGCAAAATATTTTAACACCGAAATTATTTCAGCGGATTCAAGGCAAATTTTCAAAGAATTAAATATTGGAGTTGCTCGCCCAAGTGAAGATGAGTTAAACGACGTTAAACATTATTTTATAGCCAATAAATCTATTGATGAATATGTTTCCGCTGGAACTTATGAACGTGAAGTGCTGGAATTGTTAGAAGGTATTTATAAAGAAAAAGATGTTGCTATTTTGTGTGGAGGAACTGGTTTTTATATTAATGCGGTTTTGAATGGGTTTGATGAAATGCCAGAAATTAATCCAGAAATTAGAAACGAGTTGAATGAAATTTATAAAAATGAAGGAATTGTACCACTCCAAGAAAAATTAAGAATTTTGGATATTGATTCTTATAATAAGATGGATATTAAGAATCCTCAACGTGTGATTCGTGCTTTGGAAATGTGCATAGCAACAAAAAGAAAATTTTCAGACTTTAAAATGAAAAAATCAATTGTGAGAAATTTTGTTCCTATTAAAATTGGATTGGAATTGCCTAAAGAAATTTTACATCAAAATATAAACAATCGAGTAGATAAAATGATGGAAAATGGCTTTTTAGAGGAAGCAAAATCTGTTTATGAACACAAAAACAATAATGCATTACAAACAGTCGGGTACAAAGAGTTGTTCGATTTTTTAGATAATAAAACAAATTTGGACGAAGCGATTGAATTAATAAAATTGCACACAAGACAATATGCAAAAAGACAAATGACTTTTTTTAAAAAAGATAAGGAATTTCAGTGGTTTAGGCCAGATGAAAAAGATAATATTCTACAATTTATCAATATCAAAAGGCTTGAGTATATTTAAAGAAAATTAGGTGTATTATTGAAAATTATTACATCAATTACTGTAGAAAATACTAAAATTAAATCATTTTTTATCAGCATTGGTATTGTAATAAAAAAAATGTATTTTTGTCTATAAAATATAGAATTATTATGAGATTTATCATATCATCGGCTCAACTTTTAAAGAATTTACAGAAAATTAGTGGCGTAATCAGTTCAAATACCGTATTGCCTATTTTAGAAGATTTTTTGTTTGATATAAATAATGGAAAGCTTACAGTAACTGCAACAGACTTAGATACGACAATGATTGTTGATATGGAAGTAGAGTCTAAAGAGAATTTTAAAATTGCAATTCCAGCTAAGATTTTATTAGATTCGTTGAAAGCACTTCCTGAACAACCCATTACTATTGCTGTTGATGAAAATACAAATGCTATTGAAATTACTACAGATAATGGTAAATATAAATTATCAGGCGAAAATAGTGCAGATTTTCCTAAAGAACCAGTTGCTGATGATGTTGAACAAGTTTCAGTGGCGTCAAATGTTTTGGCAAATGGAATCCAAAAAACCATTTTTGCAGTAAGCAACGATGAATTGAGAATTGCAATGACTGGTGTGTTTTTTACAATTGATGAAAATGGAATGACATTAGTATCTACAGATGCACATAAATTAGTAAAATTCAATAGAAGTGATATTACATCATCAAATCCAAGTTCATTTATCGTTCCTAAAAAAGCTTTGAATTTGTTGAAAGGAATTTTAGCAAATAATGATACTGCGGTAAGTTTGCAATTCAATAAATCTAATGCCTTTTTTATTTTTGACAATACAAAATTGATTTGTAGATTGGTCGATGCAAGATATCCAGATTATAACGCTGTAATTCCTAAAGACAATCCAAACTTATTGAGTATTAACAAAGATGATTTGCATGCAGCTTTGAGAAGAACTTCTATATTCTCTAATAAAACAACACATCAAGTTGTGTTAAGATTATCAGGTTCTGAATTGAGTGTTTCTGCACAAGATTTGGATTTTTCAAATGAGGCTTCTGAGAAATTAGTTTGCGAATACCAAGGCGACCCAATGGAAATTGGATTTAATGCAAAATTCTTAATTGAAATGTTATCTACCTTAGATAATGCTGAAATTGTAATGGAATTATCTACACCAAACAGAGCTGGAATTATTAAACCAACAGATAAAAATGAAAATGAAGATTTAATGATGTTGGTGATGCCAGTAATGATTAATGTTTAAGATATAACTTTAGGCTATAAATTGTTAAATATGCTTAAAAAGAGCAGTTTCTGTATTCTTTTTTGTTTGTTGATGCCAATTAGTTCTCTATTTGCACAAAACGCTAGTTCAATTAACGATACTACAAAATGGATAAATACACCATTGAAATTTGTATTTGCAACGATAAAATTTCCACAACAAACGAATCTTGAAAAAAAAGATATATACACCACCAATGGATTGCAAACGTTGTATTTTTTTAAATCTGAATTAACGGCAATCGACTTGACACTTTCTGTTTCGATGCGTCAAGTGAGTTCAAAAGAGCAAAAAAAAGCAATTCAAGAAGAGATAAATAGAATGGCAGTTCAGTATGGTGGCTATCCAAATGTTTATAAAGAAAAAGATAAAAATGGGCGTAATTATGATTACATATTAATTCACACTTTAGAAGGAAAAGTGATAAGTAGCCGTATTTTTTATATAGATGGATATTTGGTTATATTGTCAACTGTAGCCAATCAAGCAAATAAAAATCAAACAGTTGTAGATACCTTTTTTGATTCGTTCACACCTTTCTCTAGTATAAATAGTAATGAACATAATGTTGTAGATAAAAATAAACAACCGAATTCTGAAATTCCTTGGATAGTTTTTAAACAAGATAATTTTACGAGTAAATTTCCTATTGAACCGAATTCAAAAACTTACGTTGTACAACAAGTAGATAGTACCTATTATTTAGTTAAAAACTTTTATTTACAAAAAGGCGACAAAAGTTTATCTTATTTAGTCAGCGAGAGGAATTATCCTTACCAATTAGGTATAACAGCTGATTCATTGTTTAAGACAGCATTTACATCTTTAAAAACAGAAGGAAATGGGAAATTGAAATCTGAAACTAATTTGTTTGGTTATAAATTCCCAGCTAAAGAATATGTTTTTACAAGTCGTAAAGCTTATTATAGATTACGTTATTTCTTTGCAAATAATACTTTTTATCAAGTGATGATAGCTGGTAATAAAAAACAAGTTACTGATTTGAAAAACGAACAATTTTTTCAATCATTCCAAATTTTGCAATAACATCTGTATTACTTGCAATGCTATGTGCAGATAATTATTTCATCTAAAATTGGAAATATATACGAATATAATAAAAATGATAATATGAAAAAAACAGTAAAATTATACGAGTGGACGACTTCCTTACCAATAATTACTTGTTTACTTTATTTTTCAGGGTTATTAGACAATAATATTTTTTTTCAAATATTTGCTGGGATTTTACTATTATTTTGTGTAATGTCTGCGGTTCACCATTCTGAAATAGTTGCACATCGAGTGGGAGAACCTTATGGAACAATTATATTGGCAGTATCAATTACGATTATTGAAGTTGCTATAATTATTTCTTTAATGATGACTGGCGGGAATGAATATGCTTCATTTGCAAGAGATACAGTATATGCTGCTGTTATGTTGATTTTAAATGGAATTATTGGACTTTCTCTTTTTATTGGAGGGAGAAAACATCATACCCAGACTTTTTCTCCTCATTCCGTAAAAATTGCTCTAGTTGCACTTGTGTCTATTATTACATTTACATTGATATTGCCAACATTTACAAGTAGCATTGTTGGACCATATTATACAGAAAGACAATTACTATTTGAAATTATAGCTTGTCTTGTTATTTATATAGCATTTATTTCTGCACAAACCATTAGACATAGAGAATATTTTATTACGGAATCAACATCTAATGCCGAAAATACACATAACAATATTTTAAACTTAGCATTTATTATTAGCCTGACATTTTTACTAATATGTCTTGTAATAGTCGTTTTACTTGCAAAATCACTTTCTACACCAATAGAAAGTCTATTGACTTCTTACGGACTTCCTCGAAGTTTAGTTGGAATAATCATTGCTGCCGTAATACTACTACCAGAAGGCATTGCTGCCGTCTCTTCAGCTAAACAAAATAAATTACAAAATAGTTTAAACTTAGCTTTGGGTTCAGCACTTGCAAGTATAGGATTGACAATTCCTTCTGTTTCTTTTGTTAGCTATTTGTTCGACTTGCCTCTTGTTTTAGGACTAGAAATAATGCCAATTATTTTATTAGTTATTTCTGTCTTTACAGTAATGTTATCATTAATAGGTGGAAAAAGTAATTTTGTCTATGGTGTAGTACTTTTAGTGAATTTGTTTGCTTATGTGTTTTTAACAATCAACCCTTAAAAATAAAAAAAAGCTATAGTAAGCAATTTTTCAGAAAAAAATACTACATTTGCAGTCAATTTTGACGGATTAGATAGAAATATCCTTCCAAGGTCAAAAAGGTCCTATAGCTCAGTCGGTTAGAGCACCTGACTCATAATCAGGTGGTCCCTGGTTCGAGCCCAGGTGGGACCACAGCCACAAAGGCATTCTTCGGAATGCCTTTTTATTATACTTAAACAATACTTTAATTCAGTGATAGTCTTGCTTAAAATATGATAATGTTTTGTTGTCTTAGTATTCATTTTCAATTTTAAATCAATCTAATAGAATGTATTGGATTCTATTCTCTTAAACTTTTCTTATTCTAAAGGCAAAAAATAAAACCGTATTTTTGCACCCTAATTCTGATTTTTTCTAAATTATTTAGGCTTATTAATGATTGGAATCAGAATTAATATCAAAAAAATAGTTTTAAAAATATATGATACAAAACTTAAAAGTAAGAAACATTGCCATCATCGCACACGTTGACCATGGTAAAACTACCTTAGTAGATAAAATCCTTTGGGAATGTAAAACATTTTCTGAGCATGAAAATACTGGAGTTTTAATATTAGACAATAATGAATTAGAGCGAGAGCGAGGAATTACAATTACTGCAAAAAATGCAGCTGTAAAATATAAAGATTACAAAATTAATTTGATAGACACGCCAGGTCACGCTGATTTTGGTGGAGAGGTTGAACGTGTATTAAAAATGGCAGATGGTGTTTTATTATTAGTTGATGCTTTTGAAGGACCAATGCCACAAACTCGTTTTGTATTACAAAAAGCATTACAATTGGGATTAAAACCTATCGTTGTTATTAATAAAGTAGATAAAGAAAATTGTACACCTGATGAAGTACACGAAAAAGTATTTGATTTAATGTTCCAATTAGATGCAACAGAAGATCAATTAGATTTTCCAACTTTATATGGTTCTGCAAAAGGTGGATGGATGAGTTTAGACCACAAACGTCCAACTACTGACTTAGTAGAATTAATGGATGCAATTATAGAACATATTCCTGCACCAAGAATTGCAGAAGGAGCAGCACAAATGCAGGTTACTTCTTTAGATTATTCTTCATTCGTTGGGCGTATTGCTATCGGACGTGTATTTAGAGGTGTATTAAAAACAAATATGCCGGTTGCTTTAATCAAAAGAAATGGAGCAATTTCTAAATCAAGAATCAAAGAATTGTTGCTATTTGAAGGAATGAACAAAGTAAAAGTTGATGAAGTACATGCTGGCGAAATTTGTGCAATTGTAGGAATTGAAGGGTTTGATATTGGAGATACTATAGCAGATGCTGAAAATCCTGAAGCAATGCCACCTATTGCTATTGATGAGCCAACTATGAGTATGTTATTTACAATTAATGACTCTCCATTCTTTGGTAAGGAAGGAAAATTTGTAACTTCTAGACATATTAAAGATAGATTGACTAAAGAATTAGAAAAAAACTTGGCTTTAAGAGTACAACAAGGAGAAACAGCTGATTCATTTTTAGTATATGGTCGTGGTGTATTACACTTGTCGGTGTTGATTGAAACCATGAGAAGAGAAGGTTATGAATTACAAGTTGGACAGCCACAAGTATTATTTAAAGAAATTGATGGGGTTAAATCTGAACCAATAGAGGAACTTACAATAGATTTGCCAGAAACATTGGCAGGTACTGCAATCGAGATGATATCTAAGCGAAAGGGTGATATGAAAAATATGACTTTAAAGGGAACCCGTTCTATTATGGAATTTGAAATACCATCTCGTGGATTAATTGGATTAAGAACTGAAATGATTACTGCAACTTCAGGTCAGGCAGTAATGACCCACCGTTTTATTAAATATGAAAAACATAAAGGCGACATTCAAGGTAGAATTAATGGTTCTATGATTTCTAAAGAAACAGGCGAAGCAATTGCTTATTCTTTAGATAAATTACAAGATAGAGGTCGTTTCTTTGTTGAACCAGGTGAAGAAATTTATACAGGAATGGTTATTGGAGAAAACTCAAGACAAGATGATTTGGTCGTGAATTGTTCAGTAACTAAAAAATTGACTAACGTTCGTGCTTCAGGAACAGATGATAAAGTAAAATTACCTCCTCCAGTAAAATTTTCATTAGAAGAAGCTCTAGAATATATTCAAGGAGATGAATATGTAGAATTAACTCCAAAATCTATCCGAATTAGAAAAATTTATTTAGACGAAGGAGAAAGAAAACGTAAAGGCGGAAAATAATTTTCGCTTTTATAGGTTCATTATAATTAGTTTTACATTTATTTAGTTTGAATTCAAATTACTTTTCGTATTTTTATACTGATGTTAAGTAAAATACAACAGGAAGCCAAAGAAGTTCTAACCAATTACATAGAAAAAAATCAGTTGCGAAAAACACCTGAACGCTTTTCTATTTTGGAAATGATTTATGATACAGAAGGTCATTTTGATGCCGAACAATTATATATCAATATCAAGAATAAAAGCATAAACGTCAGTCGTGCTACTGTTTATAATACTTTAGATGTTTTGGTAGCTTGTGAATTAGTAACCAAACATCAATTTGGTAGTAATCATGCAGTCTATGAAAAAGCTTATGGCTCTAGGCAACATGACCACTTAATTTGTATGGAATGTGGCGAAGTATTTGAATTTTGTGATCCAAGGTTACACCAAATAAAGCAAACAGCGGCAGAACTTTTTGACCAGAAAGTTAGAAACCACGCCTTGACCTTATATGGAAATTGCCAAAAAGAAAAATGTTCAAATAAGAAAAAGTAAATTTCTATTGGCTAAAAATACATTTATCTTTCTGTACAATTAATTTAGCTTTTTTACCCAACACAATTGAGCGATTATCTTCAATATGTCCAGCTGGAAAACCAAAACAAACTGGATAGTTATATTCCGACACATGTTCTAAAATAATTTCTTCAGCGGTTTTGCCATAAGGAATTGTATTGTCTTTCATTTCTGTCATACCACCAACTATCAAGCCACGCAAATTGGAGAGTTTATTTGCACGTTTTAGAGCCATCATCATTCGGTCAATATGATATAAATATTCATCTAAATCTTCAATAAATAGAATTGAATTTGAGGTATTCACAATTGTTTTTGTACCTAATAAACTATATAAAATTGATAAATTTCCACCCACAATCTCACCTTCCATCGTTCCAAGTTGATTTAATTTATAAGAAGAAAAGTGATATTCCAAACTTTCCCCAAATAAGACATCTTTTAATGATTTTAAAGCTTCAGGCGTACTCTTTTCAAAGGTTATCGGCATTATTCCATGTGTTGTTTCTATGCCAATATTGCTATTCAAAACAGTATGTAAATAAGTGAAATCAGAAAAACCAATTAACCATTTTGGTTGCTCCATAAAAGTATTAAAATTCAATTGGTCTATTATTCGAACAGTTCCATATCCTCCTCGAGCAGCAATAATTGCACGGATTTCTGGATTGTTTAACATCCTTTGTAAATCATCTAAGCGTTCTCTATCTGTTCCTCCAAACTGATGATTTGCCTTTCCAATTGTTTTGCCTAATACTACATTTAATCCCCAACTTTCTAATATTTCGATGGCTTTCGCAATTTCTTCTATATCAACTTTTCTAGCTGGACAAGTAATCCCGATAGTATCTCCTGTTTGTAGAAATCGTGGTCTAATCATATTTCAAAAATACAATTTTCAAAACTAAAAATACTTGATTTTATTACTAAGAAACTGAATCTTTCAAAGGAATACTATTTCATAAATTAATTACTAGGTTCAATTTTTGATAGCATAATTTCAGCAATTGCTTGTGCGTGTTGCTTCATTTTTTCAGCATTTACACCTTCAAAATGTGCATTTACAGTTTCATCAAATAAATTATTCCAACGCTCAAAATGCTTTGTTTCTGTAGCTTTAATTTTATTTATTTTTCGATGAATTAATAATGGATCCCCTTCATAATTTCCAGAATAAAATAAAATATTCTCCCAAAAACTTATCATTAATGGAATGTGTTTTTCCCATTTAGTTGGTTTTTCTCCAAAGAAAAATGGACGTAATAATTTATCTACTTTTACTTTTTCGTAAAAAGCTAAAATTATAGTTTCTATATCATTTATATCTTTAATATCAGGCATCTTAATCGAATTCATTATTATTCAAATATAACTTGTTTTTTAATTTTTATTTTATTTTTTTAGATGTTTAACGTTAAGATTTACTAATTTATATGACTTTAGTCAATTTGGTAGATGAGACAATTCTTCTAATGATTGATTATCTTTGCATTTGTTAAAACAAATAAAATGAAAATATTAAGTATTTTTTTATTTAGCATTATAATAAGTACAAACCTTATGGCACAAAATTTTTCAGGAAAATATCCAAAAACTAAAAAAGGAAAACAGCAAGATATTTATTTTGGAACTAAGGTTGCGGATCCTTATCGTTGGCTAGAAGATGACTTATCTACAGATACAAAAAAATGGATAAAAGAAGAAAATACAGTTACATTTAATTATTTAGAACAAATTCCATTTCGTGAGGTATTCAAAAAGCAACTAACTGATTTGTGGAATTATGAAAAAATTTCAGCCCCATTCAAAAAAGGTATATATTCTTATTTTTATAAAAACGATGGACTACAACAACAATCTGTACTTTATAGAATTTCAATAGAAGGGAATGAAGAAGTATTTATTAATCCAAATGAATTTTCAAAAGATGGAACAACGTCATTAGCTGATATAAGTTTTTCTAAAGATGGTTCTCTTTGTGCCTATCAAATTTCTGAAGGTGGCTCAGATTGGCGTAAAGTTATTGTCATAAATACTCAAGATAAAAAACAAATTGGCGATACATTATTTGATGTAAAATTTAGTGGTATATCTTGGAAAACGAATGAAGGTTTCTATTATTCTAGTTACGATAAACCAAAAGGCAGTGAATTGTCTGAAAAAACGGACAAACATAAATTGTTTTTTCATCAATTAGGAACAGCTCAAAAAGACGATAAATTAATTTTTGGAGGCGAACAAACACCTAGAAGATATATCGGTGGTGGAGTTTCTGAAGATGGAAGATTTTTAATTATTTCTACAGCAGTTTCTACAACAGGAAATGAGTTGTATATTCAAGATTTATCTGTAAAAAATGCACCTATCATTCCAATCCTAAATAATTTTGAAACAAGTACTGATTTTGTTTATAATATTGGTGATGATTTGTTTTTATTGACGAATTTGAATGCACCAAATAATAGATTGGTAAAAGTAAATTTAAAAAATCTTGCTTCAGAAAATTGGATTGATGTAATTCCTGAAACCGAAAATGTTTTAAGTGTTTCTACGTCGGGAGGTTATTTCTTTGCACAGTATATGCAAGATGCGATAGATGTTGTTATACAATTAGATACAAAAGGCAATAAAGTTAGGAATATTGAGTTGCCAGGAAAAGGTTCTGTCGCAGGTTTTTCTGGAAAGCAAGAAGACACAACATTATATTATACCTACAGCAATTATGTAACACCATCAACTATTTTTGAATACAATGTAAAAACTGGCAAATCATTGATATATAAAACGCCAAAAATTAAATTCAACCCTGAAAACTATATTTCAGAACAAGTATTTTATACATCATTTGATGGAACAAAGATTCCGATGATGATTTCGTATAAAAAGGGTATTGTTTTAAATGGGAATAATCCAACAATATTATATGGTTACGGCGGATTTAATGTGAGTCTTACACCAAGTTTTAGTGTAAGCAATGCTGTTTGGATGGAAAATGGTGGAATTTTTGCTGTTCCCAATTTACGTGGTGGTGGTGAATATGGTCAGAAATGGCACGATGGCGGCAGAAAATTAAATAAACTAAATGTATTCAAAGATTTTATTGCAGCTGCTAATTATTTAAAAAATAATAAATATACATCAACAAATTTTTTAGCACTTTCGGGTGGTTCAAATGGTGGACTTTTGGTTGGAGCGACCATAACATTACAACCAAATATTGCAAAAGTAGCTTTGCCTGCAGTTGGCGTTTTAGATATGTTACGCTACCACAAATTTACAGCTGGTGCAGGTTGGGCTTATGATTATGGAACAGCTGAAGATAGTAAAGAAATGTTTGATTATTTAAGAGCTTATTCGCCTATTCATAATGTAAAAAAAGGCATCTCATATCCTGCAACTTTAATTACAACAGGCGATCACGATGATAGAGTCGTTCCTGCTCATAGTTATAAATTTGCTGCTGCATTGCAATCCAAGCAAATAGGCAAAAACCCAATTCTAATTCGTATTGATACAAAAGCAGGACATGGTGCTGGAAAATCTACTGAAGCTTATATTAATGAAGCTTGTGATAGAATGACATTTGCTTTGTTTAATATGGGTAGAAAATAAAATTTAAGAGGTATATACTAAAATTAAAAAAGCCCGATAATACTATCGAGCTTTTTTTCTGCGCAGAATAGATTAATTTATTTTTTCTTTGCAGGTGCTTTCTTAGCTGGAGCTGCCGCTTTTTTAGCAGGTGCTTT
>CAYYMF010000018.1:32977-39961 GCA_964472755.1 uncultured Chitinophagales bacterium
GCAGGTGCTTTCACTGCTGCCTTTTTAGCTGGAGCTGCTGCTTTTTTAGCAGGTGCTTTTGCTACTGCCTTTTTAGCTGGAGCTGCTGCTTTTTTTGCAGGTGCTTTTACTGCTGCTTTTTTAGCAGGTGCTTTCGCTGTTGCCTTTTTAGCTGGAACTGCCGCTTTTTTTGCAGGTGCTTTTACTGCTGCTTTTTTAGCTGGAGCTGCCGCTTTTTTTGCAGGTGCTTTTACTGCTGCTTTTTTAGCTGGAGCAGCCGCTTTTTTAGCCGGAGCCGATGTTGCTGTTTTCTTTGCCATTGTATGACTTTTAATTTTTGTTTCATTTGGTTACAGCTGAAACAATTACTGTAGATCTTTTTATTTTTAAATAGGTTGAAAAAAATCTTTTAAAATTCCTACAATATAAATGTAAAACATAATTTATATATAATCCTATTTTCTACTTGTAACAACTTGATGTACGATGATTTGTAATGTGAATAAGTATAAGTATATAATCTATAAAAACAGGGTTAATTGTTTTGCATAAAATAGATGAAGTAATATTTATACAACGCTGAAACCATAATAAAATAAGGCTCCTTAGAAAGTTGTTTCAGAAAATATATACTTAAATATTTTATTGAGTTAGGCTACAACGCTTGTAAAAATGGTACTTACAGCAAATATTATCCATTAAAAAATGTGGATATTTTTTTTAAAAAAATATAACATACTTTAATTCAAATAAGGATAAGATATTAATTCTATCTATGTAGTTTTGTATCAATAAAATTAAAGATGAAAAAAATAGTTTATATTTTCTTGCTGACAATTATATTAAGTATTGTTTACACATCTTGTAAGAATAAAAAAAGTAATGTTGGAGAATTAATAGAAGACTCAACGATGGTGGCTTATGAACTATTACCTACAGAGCAGCAAGACGTTATTAATTTAGTATATAGTTGGAATAATGCTCATGATACAAATGCTATCTATGGTTTGGATTCTATTTATAATGAGACTGTATTGTTTTATAAAAAAACATTTAGCAAGAGAAATATTATTGAAACTAAAAAAAATAGAATTAAAAGAGCAGATTCTTATAAGCAAAGAATAATTGGAAGAGTTGGAATTTATCCATCTGATACTGGTGATTATAAATGTGACTTCTTGAAATTAGTTACTATCGATGGTAAGCCTAAAGTGTATCACACGTATTTAGTATTTCAAAGATTTAATAATGATTGGAGAGTAATTGTAGAAAGTGATAAAGAATCCGATGCACAACCTGAATTGGCTAATTTATTTACTGATTTCAAAGAAAGTGAATCGACATCTGAGGGAGATTTTGATGGTGATGGAGAAAAAGAAGAATTGATTGTTATTAAACCATCGCAAGATTCTACTGGAAAATATTTATCTACAACAACAAAAATATCTTTTACAAATTTTAATATTCCTGAGATTGATATTGAGAATTGCATTGGCGTAAATATTATGAATGAAAATGATGTTGATGGTGATGGTGCCGATGATTTTTCTATTGTGATAAAAAAGCCTGATGGCTCTTATGGTAGTATAATTTTATATAGTTATAAAAGAGGCAACTGGAAACAACTAGCAAATTTTAAAGCTACAGAAAATGATATTACACAAAATAGAAAAGAACTGATTGAGTTTGCTGGAAGTGGAAATATAAAAATTAAAGTTTCCGAAAAATTACCTGGAGGTAGAGATACAACTTTAATAAAAACAATATCAACTTGGGACTAAATTGAGTATAGATTACAATGAATGTAATCGGCAAATAAAAAATTATGATTGGATTTTCAAAAATAGAATTAGAAAACAAACTAAAAGTTATTCATCATTATGATGCATCAACCCCATTTATTATTGTAAATGTCTTGTATCAAATTGGTGCAAAAGATGAAGATGAAAATAAAACTGGATTTGCTCATTTGTTTGAACACTTGATGTTTGGAGGAACAAAATTATTTCCAAATTTTGATCACCCTTTACAAGATGCTGGCGGAGAAAATAATGCGTTTACAAATAATGATTATACTAATTATTATGATGTAGTTCCCAAAGAAAATATTGAAACAGCACTATGTTTAGAAGCCGATAGAATGCAGTCTTTAGATATCAATGAGCAATCCTTAAAAGTTCAAAAAGATGTTGTGTGCGAGGAATTTAAAGAGCATTATGTAAATCAACCTTATGGCGATGCTTGGCATTTACTTCGGGCTTTGGTTTATGAGCAACACCCCTATAAATGGCCAACAATTGGGAAAAATTTAAAGCAAATTGAAGAGGCAACTTTGCAAGATGTTAGAGATTTTTATGCCGCTTATTACACACCAAGTAATGCGATATTGGTGATTTCAGGGAATATTGAGCAAGAAAAAGCATTTTCATTGACAGAAAAATATTTTGGACAACTAACATCAAAAGTTGTTCAACATAAAATATTTTCTGAGCCAGAACAACAAACTGCCAAAACACAAACAACTTATAATGATGTACCCTTGAATGCCATTTATATTGCTTTTAAAATTACAGATAAGAAAAATAAAGATTATTATACAGCAGATACTATAACAGATATTCTTTCGACTGGCACATCTTCAAGATTGTATCAAAATTTAGTAAAAAAAGAAAAAGCATTTATTGAAATTGATGCTTACATAACTGGAAGCAATGATGTTGGTATGTTTGTAATTGAAGGAAAGATTGCTGAAGATTGTACTGTTGAACGAGCAGAATCTTTAATTTGGAATGAAATAGAGCAATTACAAAAAGAGCTAATCAGTGTTAAAGAATTACAGAAAATAAAAAATAAAATGTTGACTTATATGGCATTTTCTGAAAGTAGCTTAATGAATAGAACTGTAGCATTGGCACACTTTGAATTGTTGGGCGATGCCAATCAAATCAATAAAGAAATTGAGGCTTATGAAAATGTTAGTGCTGAAGCTATACAAACTTTTGCAAATGTATATTTAAACAAATCAAGAAGTAATACTTTGTATTATCTAAAACAACTATAAGATGAACATTCCACCTATACAAGCGATTGGACCAATACAATTTACACTACCTAAACAATTGCAATTAAGTAATCAAATTCCAGTCTATATTTTTAATGATGATAAAAATCCTATTTTAAAATTAGATATTGTTTTTGATGCTGGCAGATGGACAGAAGAACAAAAATTAGCTGCAGATGCGATGGCTGCTTTATCTAAAAGTGGTACTAATGAATTAAGCTCTTTTGAAATTAATGAGGAAATTGACCAATTAGGAGCAACTTTAAAAATTGGAACAGGCTTTAATACTTGTACACTTTCCATATCATGTTTGAGTAAATTTTTAGAACCTTGTTTGGAATTGGCTTTAACTTGTTTGACAGATATTGTTTTTCCAGAAGATGAATTACAGATTTTCCAGAAGAATGCTAAAGCAAAACTATTAGTAAATAATGAAAAAACGGATTATTTATCTGGTGTGATTTTTAGAGAAACAATATTTGGGAAAGATCATCCGTATGGCTATCGAATTAACAATGAATGTATTGATCAAATAGATAGAAATAAAATTTTTCATTATTATCAAAATAATTTACTATCTACAAATTGTACTGTTTTTATTGCTGGCGATGTTAACGAAATCTGTTTAATGCAATTAGAAAATGTTTTGTCTAAATTCAAGAAAACTAGTACGCACGTTTATCATCCACAAAATATTATTCAAACGGATAGTCCTCTAAAAATTAGAGAAAAGAAAGCAAAAAGTACTCAAGCCTCATTGACAATGGGAAAAGTTTTATTTAATAAACAAAATAAAGATTATGGCAATTTTATTTTACTAAATACGATTTTTGGCGGTTATTTTGGCTCAAGATTGATGAATAATATCCGAGAAGATAAAGGTTTGACGTATGGCATTTATTCTATGTTGAATCCTTTAAAACATGATGGCTTTTGGGCAATTTATACAGATACCAATATTGATAAATTAGATATTTGTATTCAAGAAATTGAAATCGAATTAGATAGACTACAAAATGATTTAATTTCAGAACAAGAAATTCAATTAGCAAGAAATTATTTATTAGGACGATTCTTGAAGCGAACAGATGGTGCTTTCAGTTTGATGGAAACTTTTAAAAGTTATAAAATAGAAGGTGTAGATATTCAACACTTCAATACATTTATTGAAGATATAAAAAATGCAGATGCTAAACAATTACAGAATTTGGCTCAAAAATATTTATCTTTAGATACCATGCATCAAGTAATAGTTGGATAATATGAAAGTCAAAATCAAAAAATATTTTTTCCTATGTCTATTAATTATTCAGACAATTGGGTTTGCTCAAAATAATTTATTTGAAGCACCTAATTTGTATTGTGTCCGAAATTTTACTCCCACCTCAGTTGTATTGGCGTGGAATAAACCTGCTATCGCACCTTGTTTTGTAGCTTATGATGTATATTACAAACCTGAAAACGGCAATTTTAGTTTGTTGTTTTCATTGAATAATTCTAACAAAAAAGACACAACCATTAATCATCCAAACCCAGGACAAACGGGTTATTTTTATATGACCCAACGTGGAAGCTGCATTAATTCTTCGACAACAAAAATTTATTCTGATACATTAGATAGCCGACTTTCTTATCCTTCTGTAGAAATTAAAAAAGTGTCTGTGGTTAATAATCAGATTGAATTGCAATGGACTCCTGAAAATTATAAAGAAATAAAAGGGTATTTAATTTATTCTAACAAAACTGCCAATAACCAATTTAATACACCAATTGATACGGTGTTTGGGAATATGATTGGAACATATACCGATTCAAAAGTAAATGTAAATGATTCTCAATATTCCTATAAAATTAGAACTTTAATGACTTGTGACCCAGATGGTGCAATCACCTTGGATAAACAAATTCATACCTCAGCACAATTACGTGTTACAAATGTCAATAAATGTGTTGCATCAGCAGGATTGGAATGGAAAAAATATATTTTTGAAGATAAAGATGTACTTAATTATGAAGTACAAACGAGAACTGCATCAACCTCTTTTCAGTCAGTAGATACTTTGGAAAGTTCTGTAACAAATTATGCTGTGCGGAATGTTGCTCCGCAAGAGTTTACTTATATTCGGTTAAAAATTAATTTGCCTAATGGAGAATCTGCTTATTCTAATGAAGTAAGTTTCTTTTCAGAAACACCGATTCCAATTGAAAAAGATTATATTCGTTGGATTACTGTGAATGCTGATAGTTCAGTGAGTATTGAGTATATGAAAGATACGAATGCGGTGCTGAAAACACCTATTAATTTAGAAACAACAACAAAAATAAATAGTTTTCAACGTGCGGGCAGTTCCTATTATAGTCAAAATGCAATGCATTTATTATTTGAAGATAAAAGTATAAATCCAAATGCTGATGCCTATTTTTATCGTATAGAATATCGAGATGATTGTAATAATGAATTGTATTCAGATACTGTTCAAACATTACATATCTCTGCAACTGAAAATACCAACAATGTTGCTCAAATAAATTGGAAAGGCTTTAATATTCCAAATATAGATTTTGTCAATTATCAATTATATAAAATCACCAATGACCTAGTTTCTGATACTGTTTTAATGCATACTTATTCCGCTCAAGATGTAAGAAAAGAAACAGATAATAAATTATTTGACACCAAGAATCTTGAATTAGAAAATGTTTGCTATTTTATTGTTGCCAATTACTATCATTTAAAAGATCAACAACCACGAACTTTATTACAATCAAAGTCTAATTATTTTTGTAAAGCTCCAACGCCAAAATTCTTTATTCCAAATGCATTTGTTCCTGAAGGCTACAATAAAACCATCAAGCCATTTTTATTGTTTGCGATAGATAAGGATTATGAATGGATAGTATTCAATCGTTGGAATCAAGTGGTTTTTAAAACCAACGATATCAATGCAGCTTGGGACGGTTATTATAAAGGCGAAATTGCTCCTTTTGATAGCTATACATTTGTTGTAACTTATACAGGAAAAGACAATATTACTTACAAAGAAAAAGGCACTTTCTTATTAGTTAGGTAAATATCTTTGGTATTATTTGATTAAAAGAAATTTACTGCTATTATTTGCCCAATCAAACCAACAATAAAGCCTGTATTGATTTCTTTTGGTGTATGTGCATTCAAAAATAAACGAGAAGAAGCAACAGCTCCTAATGCAATTATTGCTCCAATGAAATAATAATTAGCATCTAATTGAGCATAAAAAAACATCATCAAAATTGCCATTAATCCACCACTCATTGCGGTAATATGTAAGCTTAACTTATGAAATACATTGATAAAAAATGCAATAAATAGGGAAATTGTAGCTCCCAAAAGAAACCAAGTGTAAGCTTGAGGAAAGCCTGTTTTCTTTACGGATAAAAATGTCCAAACAAAGCAAACGATAGCAATAATCATTGGGATAATTCTTTGTTGTTTGTCAGGCAATTCTAATGAATCTACAAAGTCTAGTTTTTTCATCAATAAAAGGGCAATTATTGGGAAGAAAAATGTACTGTAAGCTACAATAGCAATAGCTTTTTTAGCCTCAATAGTATAAAAATAGTATGGATTCAATTGAATCATAACACACAAAACATAAGTTGGTATCAATAAAGGATGAAAAATATAAGATATTATTTTAGCTATGGCTTTCATTGTATATTTTGTCTTAAATTTAGAAATAATATGATTACAATTTAAAATATATAGGAAGTGTATAAGATGACTTGGTGGGAGTTTTATTTTTAGTTCCTGGAATCCATTTTGGCATTAAATTTACCACTCTTAAAGCCTCTTCACCACAACCTGCTCCTATTAAATCTTTGATTATCTTAGGATTTAAAATGGTTCCATCAATATCAACATCAAATGAAATAATTACCTTTCCTTCTAGCCCTTTATTACGTGC
>CAYYMF010000018.1:40061-47136 GCA_964472755.1 uncultured Chitinophagales bacterium
TATTTTAGTATTATCATCTAACTTAAAAGTAATAGATAACATATAGGGAACTTTTATTGGGTTACCATTTTCGGTTCCTGGTATCCAATTGGGCATTAATCTTATAATTCTCAAGGCTTCTTCAGCACAACCACTACCAACTGGATCACTTATAACTTTAAGGTCTTGAATTGAGCCATCTATATCAACATAAAATTGCACTTTAACCACGCCCTGCTTCCCTGCTTCTCGTGCTTCAATAGGATACTCTAGATTGTCCGAAAGAAATTTAAGTAAAGCATTTGTACCACCCGGGTATTTGGATGTTTCAGAATCTTCTTCTCTATATTCAATTTTAAAAGTAACTGGAAAGTGGTAAGAAACATTAACTGGTTCACCATTATGCATTCCAGGAATCCATTTTGGCAAAGAATTAACGACCCTTAATGCTTCCTCATCACAACCACCTCCTAGTGATTTTACAATATTTGAACCTTTAACATTTCCTTCTTTGTCTATATAAAAGCCAACGATAACCTTTCCTTGGATTTCTTTTAATCTAGCTTCAACAGGATAAGAGATATTAGTTGCAAGATATTGGATTAATGCTTTGTCTCCTCCTGGAAATTTTGGCATAACTTCTGCCCATTTTAGAATATTTGTCTGCGTAGTGTCTTGTGCTGAAATACTAGAAAATACAAATAGTAATACGATTAAATAAGTTGTTTTAAATTGCATAATTTCTCAGTTATAATTCTTTTCTTAATCTGGCAACAGGAATATTAAGTTGTTCACGATATTTTGCAACTGTACGACGTGCAATATTATAACCCTTCTCTTTCAATAATTCAGTTAAATCTTCATCGCTTTTTGGTTTGGATTTCTCTTCATTTTCAATAATATCAGAGAGTATTTTTTTTACTTCCCTTGTAGAAACCTCCTCGCCACTATCTGTTTGCAATGATTCTGAGAAAAAGTATTTTAGTAAGAAAATACCAAATTCTGTTTGTACATATTTGCTGTTAGCTACTCTCGAAACGGTAGAAATATCTAATCCTGTAATTTCTGCAATATCTTTTAAAATCATCGGACGCAAATCCATTTCATCGCCCGAAAAAAAGTACTTTTCTTGAAACTGGACAATGGCTTGCATCGTAGCAAAAAGTGTGTGTTGCCTTTGTTTTATCGCATCGATAAACCACTTGGCAGCATCAATCTTTTGTTTGATGAAAGTTACAGCTTCTTTGTTTTTCTTATCTTTTACATTGCCTTTTCCATAAGAAACCAACATCTCTTTAAAAGAATCAGATATGCGTAAATCAGGTGCATTTTTACCATTCAAATAAATCTCTAATTTTCCTCCAATTTCTTCTACTGTAAAATCAGGAATAATAGTTTGATGAGAGATAGAAGCCCCACTATTGCTATTCGTTCCGCCTGGCTTTGGATTTAGTTGTATAATTTCGTCTAAAACTGCTTTAAGTTCGTCTTCGCTAATGTTTAATGCTTTGGCTAATTTATCGTAGTGTTTTTTTGTAAATGCATCAAAGTATTTATTTAAAACTTCAGTTGCAAGTTCTACTGTTTTTGTTTGTTTTTTTCTTTCTAATTGTAAAATCAAACATTCTTGTAAACTTCTAGCTCCTATCCCAGCAGGGTCAAAGCGTTGGATAAGACTGAGTATGTATTCTACTTCTTTTTCGTCTGTGCTAATATTTCTTTGAAATGCTAAATCATCAACAATGGCTTCTAACTCACGTCTTAAATAACCATCATCATCTAAACTTCCAATTAAATGGTCAGCGATTAAATATTCGTGATCGCTTAATTCATTTTGCAAGGCTAATTGTTCTAATAGATAGTCATGAAAAGACT
Source organism: uncultured Chitinophagales bacterium (assembly GCA_964472755.1). Lineage (GTDB taxonomy): Bacteria > Bacteroidota > Bacteroidia > Chitinophagales > JADIYW01 > JADJSS01. Next base: position 41,916 of record CAYYMF010000018.1, read on the forward strand.
TTCCGACAGTTAAAGGCATTTGCTTTTTTTCTTCTTGTCTTCCAGTATAGTCATCATCTGCATTATAATCGTAGTCATCTTTAGTATATTCATTGATATCTAAATCGCTACCAAATTCATCATCTTCATTACTTTGATTTTCATAATCATCTTCCTGTTCCTTGATTTCTTGAGGCTCTGCTAAATCTTCTTTTTGGTTGTCAAAATCATTTGGATTTTCTTCCAATGCAGGATTGATTTCCATTTCTTCTTTAATGCGTTGTTCTAATAAAGAAGTTGGTATTTGCAATAACTTCATTAGCTGAATCTGTTGAGGAGACAGCTTTTGCAACATTTTTTGTGATAATCTTTGTCCTAACATCTATACTTGTATCACAACAAAAATACAAAAAATAAGCCAAAATAAACTATCTTAATTCAAATATGCAATTGCATTTGAAGTGTTTTTTAATGATTTAAAGTACACTGCTCAAGTTCACACATAAAAAAAACCCGACACAGTCGGGCTTTTATCTATGATTAAAATGGATTATCCTAATAATCCATTTTTCATTAAAAACTCACCAATTTGAATTGTATTGGTTGCTGCACCTTTTCTCAAGTTATCAGCTACAATCCATAAATTTAATGTTTTTGGTTGAGACTCATCTCTTCTGATTCTACCAACAAAAACTTCATCTTTTTTATGTGCATTCATCGGCATTGGATAAATTTGGTTGGCATCATCATTTTCTACAATAATACCTTCGGTTTTACTTAAAATATCAATAACCTCTTTTACATCAAATTCATTTTCAAACTCAATGTTTACACTTTCGCTATGTCCACCCATTACTGGAATTCTTACAGTCGTAGCCGTAACTTTAATACTGTCATCTTGCATAATTTTGCAAGTTTCTTTTATCATTTTCATTTCCTCTTTTGTATAGCCATTCTCTAAAAAAACATCAATTTGAGGAATTACGTTTAAGTCGATTTTGTATTTATAAGCCATTTCATCAGAGCTACCTGTTGCTCTCTCATTCATTAATTGGTCAACCGCTTTTTTACCAGTACCTGTTACACTTTGATAAGTTGAAACAACAACTCTATTTATTTTATATTTTAAGTGCAAAGGATTTAAAACTACTACCATTTGTATCGTAGAACAGTTTGGATTAGCAATAATTTTATCTTCTTTTGTTAATGTTGAACCATTAATTTCTGGTACAACTAGTTTTTTAGTTGGATCCATTCTCCAAGCTGATGAATTATCAACCACTGTGATTCCTGCTTCAGCAAATTTTGGTGCCCATTCTTTTGAAGTATCTCCACCTGCTGAGAAGAAAGCTACATCTGGCTTTAGAGCAATAGCTTGTTGTGGCGTTACCACTGTATATTCGTTTCCCTTAAATTGTATCTTTTTACCCGCTGATTTTTCTGACGCAACCGGGACTAATTCTGTTACCGGAAAATTTCTTTCTTCTAGTACTTGTAACATTTCGCTACCAACTAATCCTGTAGAGCCTACAACTGCAACTTTCATATATTTCTATTTTAATTTAGCTAAATTACCATTTTCAATAAGAATACCTTTTAAATTAACATTATTAATTAGGTATTTTATGAAAGAAAGTATATAATTTATGACTGAACTAATTTATGTTAAATAGGCTTTCTATTCAGACTGATGCATAATATTTAGTACCTTTGTATTAACCATTATTTTAAGCAAATGAATAGATTTTTCTTGCACCTAAATATTCTTTTATTTGTTAGTGTAGTTTTGTTACAATGTAAAACTGCAAAGACTAAAGACAACGTCGATACTATAATAAATTCAGAAGAAGTTTCTGATGAGGATTTTAATAAACAAATAAGTGTTTTGATAAAAAGCGAAATAGAAATATTAGCGAACAATAAAGTGGATTCAGCTAATTTTACCTCTTTGCAAACTATTCTTCACAACACTTATAAATCAACAAATTTTCAGCCGATTTGGGTTAATAAGCATATTTTAAATGAAAATGGTAAATCCTTTTTTTATTTTTTGGCTAATGCTGAATTACATGCTTTAATAAAAGAAAAGTATAATTATGCTACAATAAAACAACTAAAGGATTCCTTAGAACACAATTTGCCTTCTATCCAATTTCAATTAATTAAAAATTTAGATATTGAATTGACTAAGGCTTTCCTACAAATCGCTTTGCATATTGATAAAGGTATTTATAATGAACAGAAAAAATCAATTAATACTAATTTTTTTGAAAAGGAAGATAATTATATTAATCTGTTAGCTTCGATAAAGGCTGGAAAAAACCCTGAGAAGGTTTTAGAACAATTAGAGCCACAACATCCAATGTACAAACGGTTTATAGCGGCGGTTTATAAATTTGTATCTAAAAATAATATCAGTCCCCAAAAAATTAGCATTCGTAATTATAAAACAGACTCAATTGGTGCTATCAATGATGCAAAACTAGCTTTGACCTATCATCATTATTTGCACGATACGATGTTAAATAATAATGTTGCATATTTATCAGCATTAAAAGCATTTCAGAAAGACCAAGGCTATAATCCAGATGGTGTAGTCGGCAATATGACAGCTCGTGCATTAGAAAGAGATAATAGTCAAAAATTTAGATTGCTGTTGATTAATATTGATAGATGGAGAAGTAAGAAAAATGATATTAAAATTGAACAAAAATATGTTTGGGTAAATTTGCCTTCCTATAAATTGAATATAATTCGCAATGATTCTTTGTTGTTACAGAAAAATGTTGTGATAGGAAAATCAGGTGGCAGAACAGAATCTCCAGAAATTATTAGTGCAATAAACCAAATTGTAGTTTGGCCAACTTGGTCAGTTCCTCAATCTATCATCAAAAATGAAATGAAAAGTTTTAAAGGCTATATCGTTTCGAAAAAAAATGGCTATACATCAGTTGTGCAACCGCCAGGACTAAATAATTCATTGGGAGCAGTTAAAATACTTTTTCCAAATAAACATTCCGTTTATATACACGACACGCCTTCAAAATATTTATTTAAGAGTGATTATCGTTCACATAGTCATGGTTGTATTCGTTGTCAAGATCCATTTGAAGTCGCAGGAATGTTATTAAATATGGATAATTCAGCGATGGATTATGACTCCTTAATCAGATTGAAAGAAAAAAAGATTGCTACTAAAAATATTAGTTTAAAAAATCCAATTCCAGTTTATTTACAATATTTTACAGCCGAAGCAGATTGGAATGAAAACTTGAAATTTTATGCAGATACTTATAAAAATGATAGTATTATTATAGCCACTATTTTTGGGGAAATAGATAATACCACAAAACAAACAACGATACAGAAAATCAAAACAGATAGCATCATAAATACACCTAATCTCCAACAAAAAAAGGATACAACAATATTAAAACAATTAGATAGTTTGCCAAAGAAAGAAGAGGAAATTATTCTACTTAAAAAGGATAGTCTTGAAAAATCTACAACTGAACCTTTTTAATTTCTATAATGATTTGATTGTGATATTATTATATAAATATTGAAGAATATTTTTATCACATTATTGTATTTTTTATATAATGTAATTTTGATTTAATTTTAAAAAAGCATCTCTTAATTTAAAACTAATATTAATATGGAAACTAGCTCAAAAATTAAGTCCGTAATAATTTAATTATTGCTAACAATATTAAATTCATCAATATTACTTGGACAATGGGGAACATTAGGCAATCAAATAAAAAATGGATTACAACTTATGACGAAACTGGTGTAGAAATTGTTGAGAACCAAGCAGACTTCCCAGACTTTAATCATGAAAATAAAAATGTTGTAAAAGTATCTATTTGGAGACAAAAAAAACGTTTACGTGTTTATATAAATGAAACAAAAATTTGGGACATTCCAAAAGCATTTAGTGCAACAGCAAAGTATAACTTTATGGGATTTAGAACAGATAATTACCACAATGACAATGATGCTTATTTTTTAAGCAATTTACGTGTTGCTACTGGAGCTCCAAATACACGTCATAAGTTTTTAGAATTAGGCAAATACTCTACCACTGGAATTAAATTTGATGTTAATAGCGACAAAATTAAAGGAGAATCTTATGATACAATAAAAGATTTTGCTGATGTGCTAAAAGAAAAACCAGATGTGAAAGTTAAAATCGTAGGACATACAGATAGCGATGGTGATGATGCTAGTAATTTGGCATTATCTAAGAAAAGAGCCGATGCTGTGAAAGCTATATTAAACAAAGAATTTGGTATTGAGTTGAGCAGAATGGAAACAGAAGGAAAAGGAGAATTGCAACCAGCCAACACAAATACAACTGCTGAAGGCAAGGCAAATAATAGACGTGTAGAATTTATTAAACTTTAATTAGTCAAGTTTTAAAAGCTATACGATTTCAGTTAATGATGAATATCTTCATAGAAATCTACTTTCCCAGTTTCTATATCATACATACCGCCAACAATTCCTATTGCACCTGATGCTACCATTTGTTCTAAAATATAGCTTCGGTCAAGTATGGCTTGTACACTTTTCTTTACATTAATTGCAGAAACATTATTGACAAACTGAAGGTTTTTTGAGTTTCTCAGTTCTGTTGGTGTTGTTTTTTCAGCATAAACTGCGGGTTGAATTTTGGTTAATAATTCTGTTAAACTTCCGAGTTCTACAAAGTCGCAGGCACCTTTGATGGCACCACATTTAGTATGTCCAAGTACTACAATCAATTTAGAGTTTGCAAGTTTACAAGCATATTCCATACTGCCAATTACATCTGTATTGATAACATTTCCAGCTATTCTAACTGAAAATATATCACCCAAGCCTTGATCAAAAATCAATTCTGCAGAAGTTCTACTATCAATACAACTTAAAATAATTGCAAAAGGCGATTGCCCATCTCTAGTGGCATTCACTTGTTCCAACAAATTGCGGTCTGCTTCTAGGTTATTGACAAAACGTTCATTGCCATTTTTTAGAATTTGAAGTGCCATTTCTGGCGTTAAGTGTTCTTTTTCATTTTTATCTAATGTTTTCAAATTGTAAGTAGGATTAAATTGCTTGAGAATGAATTTAACAAATGTACAATTTGATTTTATCAAATTGTACATTTGTTGTAATATTTTAAAAATAAAAAAGGCCATTCTCTCGAATGACCCTATATATATAAAGGTTTTGTTTGTTAAAATTTAGCAATAAA
>CAYYMF010000019.1:0-44859 GCA_964472755.1 uncultured Chitinophagales bacterium
GTTTATATTTTATTGGTATTTTCACTTTCATAACGAATCCTATTGCATAATTCGGTTTAAAAAATAGATTTTTTCCAAATTGGAATATCCAATGGCTTTGCTCCAAAACCTTTAAAAAACTGGGCAATACTAGGCTTTGAACTTCCACATAAATTCAATGTTTTATTTTGCTGATGCGTATGAATAGCAATATGATTTAACAAAAAATGCATAGCACCACTATTCTTATTTTGTGTATTAAATGCACCAAATAAATAATAAGCAACTTGATCATCTTCAACAATCAATGCCGTTGCCAAAATTTTATGGTCATTATCCAAACAAGTATATAAAGTTCCACATTTATATTTTGTAATTATTTTATTTAAGTGTTCAAAATCAGATAAAGTCAATTTAAATTTTGCTTTCTGACGTACAAAAGTTTGTGCAATCAATTCATAAGCCTCTTTGACGAATTTTTGATGAATAATTTGGTAATTTTCAATTTTTGCCTTATTAATTTTACGTAGATGATGCTTTGATACAACATTGTTTGCTTCTAATAAATAGCTTGAATATATAGACTTTTTATATCCTAATTTGAATAAATCAATATCCAAAAATTCAGGTAAAAATTTAAAATACTGTTTTATAGTTTTAGGTAATTGCGTAAATAATTCTTTTGTAATTTTAGTGTTTGTTTTTGCATCAAAAGAATCAAAAAACACAATAGATTGATAAAAATTTACATCTGGTAAATAAATTCTTTTGGTTAATAAGTTTCCTTTTATCGAATAAGGCAAAGCCGCAACAATTTGTCCATTAATTTGGAATAGAACCACATCCCAATTTTCGGAAAAATTATCTAACCAAAATGGTTGCATAAAAATAGGAATATAAATATCGCTATGCTTTTCAATAAAATTAGTATAAATCTGTTTATTGGACAATGTAATGTTTTGTAAGTAAATATATATAATCTAAACAATAAATACTATTCATCAGGATGACAACAAGACTGTTCAGTACCATGATTGGTGTGTTCTATTTTTGGACTGATATAAGGAATACCCAAGTTCAATCCTCGCAAAATCATTAAAACTGCCATAATTGCGATAAAAAAAGGTATTAAACGCTGAATAGTTTGTCTAAACTTTTGTGATATAAAATTTCCTAAAAAAGCAATTGCAAACATCATTGGAATTGTTGCTAAGCCGAACATAAACATAAAGCCAACAGTATTTTCCAAATTGCCCATACTGACAGCTGATGCAATGGCAAAATAAACTAAACCGCAAGGCAATAACCCATTAAATATACCGATAGCTAAATAAACAGCACCACTCTTTTCTTTTTTAAATAAATTAGATAATTGCTTACGAACAAAACCACTAAACTGAGCAATATATTTATTATCAGCTTTTTTAAATAACGTAGGGATAACTAATGCCAATAACATCAAAACGCCAATGACTATGGAGAAGTATTGTTGATATTTTCCAATAAACAAACCCTTCCCTAATAATCCAAAAAGTAAGCCTAAAACAGAATAAGTAAATACTCTGCCAAAATTATACATCAAGATATACAATACCTTTTTTAAAGTATTGAGTTTATGGATTGGTAATGATAATGCAATTGGACCACACATACCCATACAATGAAAACTACCCATTAAACCCAGCAAAAAACCAGATGTCAATGCGTAAATCATAAAGGTATGTATATATCGTTCTGAAAATAATACGGTACTTCATCTTGCTTCCATTTAATCTGAATTTGATAAACACCTTTGGCTAATTCAGACAAATTAATTACTTGTGTATTATCAGCAGATAATGAAATTGGATAAGTCTTATCATCAGCAGATTTATTAGGCTTGTAAAATACTATATCTCCTAAAATCTTTGTTGGCAACATTTCCTTAGGAAAAGTGACTACAAGCTGATTTGTTTGTAATTCAACCTTTGGCAAAGCACTTAAATTCAGTGCATTTCTTTCTGCTTGTAAAACTTCTTCGTGCTTAAGTTCTTTTTCATAATAATTATCCGTTACCATTTCAGATTTAACTATTGTCGTTCTATATACCAAATAGCCCATACCAATAATAAACAGTAAAATAACTAAAGCAATTCCTTTTCCCCAACTGATTACATTCATAATATTATTACATAAAAGGTCCTAAAAATGCAGTTTTAATTGTATTAATTTTTTGCCCATTTGAATAGACACCTATCTTTAAATTTGTTTTTCTAGACTTAATTTGGCTTTTATCTATTAAAATAATAAAGTTTGCTTTTTCGTGTTCTAATGGATTGATGAGTACAGTAGATTCAGCACCCAACATCTTCAATTCTCCTTTTATATTTTCTAATTTTAAGGAAATAGGAAATTCTCCATTGGTCTTATTCACTAATTTAATTTGATAGAAATTAGCAAGTTTATTATTCTCCATTTCAGCATACAATTGTCCAGGAGAACGTGTAATATGAGCATCTAAATTACTTCTTGTAATGAGTAAAAAAGCCATAAACGCTATCAATAAAACCAACACGCCTGTATATGCTTTCATTCTTCCAGTAAAAACAAACTTCTTACCTTGTTCTATATTATTTTCTGAAGCATAACGAATTAGACCTCTAGGTCGTCCAACTTTATCCATTACATCATCACATGCATCTATACAAGCAGTACAGTTAGTACATTCCATTTGAGTACCATTTCTAATATCAATACCCATTGGGCAAACTACCACACATTGGTTACAATCTACACAATCTCCTAAGCCACTCTCCTCTTGCGAAACATTCTTTTTAAAACCTCTTGGTTCTCCTCTAACATGATCGTAAGCAACAACAATAGTATCTTTATCAATCAAAACGCTTTGTAATCTACCGTAAGGACAAATTACTGTACATGCTAATTCTCTTAAAAATGCATAAACTGAATAAAATAATAGCGTAAAAATAAATAATCCAAAAATCAATGACATGTGTTCAAATGGTTCTGGAATATATTTAAAAAGCGTTTTTACTCCAACAATATAGGCTAAAAATGTGTTTGCAATAAGAAAAGACAACAAGAAAAATACAATATGTTTTCCACCTCTTCTTAAAATTTTATTTGCATTCCATGGACTTCTATTTAAAGCTCTTTGAGCATTTGCACCACCTTCAATTAGATATTCAATTTTTCTGAATACCATTTCCATAAAAATTGTTTGCGGACAAATCCAACCACAGAAAATACGACCGTAGATAATTGTAAACAAAACAATGAATACAATAAAGGCTATCATTCCAACTGCAAAAATGAAGAAGTCATCTGGTGTGAAGATTTTTCCAAAAAGGATAAACCTCAAATCGACTACATTAAATTGTAAAAATGGCACGCCGTTTATAGAAATAAACGGCATGGCAAAAAATATCGCTAAATAAACCCAACTAATATAGGTTCTTATAGTATAATAAATTCCTTTAGGTTGTACGGCATAAACCCATTTTCTACTTCCGTCATCATTCATTCCGGATAATGAATCCCTAAATGCATCTGGGTCAAATTGTTTCTTTTCTTTTTTCATTTTCAAATCACAAATAGTAATATCAATTACTATTCAGTTGCTTTTCAGTAAGTATCTGAATAGTATTATTCAGTAAATAAATCTCCCTGAGCATCTTTAGGAGCTGCAGGTTTAGAACCCTTTAAAGATTTTATATAGGAAGTTAATTCCTCTACTTGTGCAGGCTTTAAAATACTTTTCCACGCAGGCATACCCTTTGTTGAATAACCATCAGACACAGACACAAAAATATCTTTTAAACTTCCTCCATGTATCCAATAATCATCTACTAAGTTTGGACCTGCACCACCACCACCATCATTGGCATGGCAAGTTGCACAGTTCTTTACAAATATTTCCTTTCCTTTTGCAATTCCAGCAGCATCTAATAGCACTAAATTATTAACATCTACAACTTTTTGAGGTACTAATTTTTCATAAGCTGCTTGTGCTTCTTTTGCTTTTTGCATTTCCATTTCAAATTCTTGTAATTGATTAGGTGCAGTTTTAGCAATTTCAAATCTATAAATATAAACAATTGCAAATAAAATTGACAAAACAAATCCAATAGTAAACCAAGGTGGCGTAGCATTGTCTAATTCACGAATGCCATCATAACTATGACCAATATCAATGCTTGATTCTTCCTCTATAGGCTTAAATTTATTGAATTTAGCCCACAGTGATTGTTCTTTTTTATTCTTTTTTTGTGCTTCTACAAAATCTTCAATACCAGTCAAGAATCTTATTTGAATTAATAAATAGCCAATAATCATTAACTCTACCAAGATAACTGCTCCTAAAAAAATTGTAATAAGTCCTTCAGAAATCACGCCAGTATTTGTTTGACCTACTTTCGCTGATGCTGAAGCAGCTATATCTTGAGCATTTGCAACGAAACCAAAAGACATTAACAACAATGCTATTGATAACTTTTTAGTGTGTTCTTTAGTGAAAACATCAACTGCTTTGGCTGTAACTCCAGATAATAGCAAAATGATACCTAATAAAACTAAAACTATAATAGTTAACGTTGTATTCATTGAAATTGAAAATCCAGTTTCAACGGCAGGTGCAGCTTCTTGAGCAAAACTTGCAAAAGATGACAATACTGCAAGAGAAAATAAGCTTGTTTTTTTATTTAAAATATCTATAAATTTCATAAATCTAATTTTTATTGTTCATCTAAAGGAATACTTTTCATTTTGTCCATCATTTTAGGGTCTGCTTTTAGTGCATAAATTACACAACCAGTAAAAAATACAAAGAATACCAATAATGAAATTAATGGGTAAATACCTACTCCAGAAATTGTTTCTAAATAATTTTTAAACTTCATTTTTTATTTAGTTTCAGCTTTTAAATCCGTTCCTAAACGTTGCAAATAAGCAATGACTGCAATAATTTCTTTCTTTTCACTTATTTCTATCTTATTTGCTTTCAAATCTTTTGCAATTCTTTTAGCTTGTTTATCCAAATCTTTTTGAGCTTTTAAATCATATCCTGCTTCGTAAGGCACACCTAACTTTTGCATTACTCTAATTTTATTAGGTAAAGTTTTATTATTCAAGTCATTTTCAAACAACCAAGGATATGGAGGCATTACAGAACCTGGAGAAGTAGATTGTGGATCTAGCATGTGGTTAAAATGCCAAGAATTTGGATTTTTTCCACCTTCTCTAGCCAAATCTGGTCCAGTTCTCTTAGAACCCCATTGGTATGGATGATCATAAACAAACTCGCCTGCTTTAGAATAATCACCATATCTTGCAACTTCATCTCTAAAAGGTCTAATCATTTGAGAGTGGCAAGTATAACAACCTTCTCTAATATAAATATCACGACCTTGTAATTCTAGTGGTGTATATGGTTTTACACTTGCAATGGTAGGCACATTTGATTTTACCAAAATTGTTGGTACAATTTCCACTAAACCTCCGATTGCAACAACAATGAAAGAGAATACCAATAATTGGAATGGTTTTCTTTCAATCCATGAATGCCAATGTGCATTTGCTGGGGCAACATAAGTACTAGATAATGGTGCTGCTTCCATTTCAATACTTTCTTCAAAAGCTCCTTGTTTTGCAGTCTTAAATAAGTTATATACCATTAAAATAACACCCAATAAATAGATAGTTCCACCAATTGCTCTCAATAAATAGAATGGAACAACTGATTGAACAGTATCTAAGAATGTGTAAGTTAATTGACCTTCTGGAGTGAAAGATTTCCACATCAAACTTTGTTTGAATCCTGACCAATACATTGGAACAGCATACAATAACATACCTAAAGTAGCAATCCAAAAATGTGTAGATGCTAATTTCTCTGAAAACAACTTTGTTTTATAGAATCTTGGGAATAACCAATATAACATACCAAAAGTTAAAAATCCATTCCAACCTAATGCTCCAACGTGAACGTGTGCAACAATCCAGTCTGTATAGTGAGAATAAGAACTTACATTTTTTAAGGATAATAATGGACCCTCTAATGTTGCCATACCATAACAAGTTAAAGCAACAACAAAGAATTTTAAAATAGGATCAGTTCTTACTTTATCCCAGGCACCTCTCAGTGTAAATAAACCATTCATCATACCTCCCCAACTTGGCAAAATCAACATAATAGAGAATGCTGTTCCTAAAGATTGAGCCCATTCAGGCAATGCAGTATATAATAAATGGTGAGGTCCAGCCCAAATATATAAGAAAATTAAAGACCAAAAGTGTACTATACTTAATCTATATGAATAGATAGGACGACCTGCAGCTTTAGGCACAAAATAGTACATCAAACCTAAATAAGGTGTTGTTAAGAAGAATGCTACAGCATTATGACCATACCACCATTGTACTAATGCATCTTGAACACCACCAAATACTGAATAACTTTTTGTCAAACTTACAGGAATTGCTAGAGAGTTAATAATATGTAACATAGCTACTGTTACCCAACTCGCTAAGAAAAACCAAACACCAACATAAAGATGGCGTTCTCTTCTTCGCAACACTGTCATAATCATATTAATACCAAAAATAACCCAAATAATAGTCAATAAAACATCTAAAGGCCATTCTAGTTCAGCATATTCTTTAGAAACAGTTATGCCCAATAACAAAGTAACAGCAGCTAAAACAATTAAAAACTGCCAACCCCAAAAATGAATCCAGCCTAATTTCATACTGTACATTGAGGTTTTAAGTACTCTTGGAAAACTGTAATATACAGCTGTAAAAATACCATTACCCACAAATGCAAAAATCACTGCATTGGTGTGTAAAGGTCTTAAACGTCCAAATGTTGTTTGAGCAACACCCAAATTTAATGATGGTTCAGCCAACTGAAAAGCGGCAATAACCCCAACTAACATACCAACTATAGCCCAAGTAAATGTAGCTATGGCAAATGCACGGGGAATTTTGTTGTCGTAATAAAACTTTTCTAACTCCATATTGATTGATTGATTATTTATTTTTTTGATTTATTGATGTCGTCAAACAAAATTCTATTGGCAGATGAAAATTCATCGTCGTATTGCCCATTTTTAACACTCCAAATAAAAGCAATCAAAAAGCCAGCTGCGACTAATAAACTACATATAAACAATAAAATAATTACTTTCATAATTAGGATATTTTAACACTTTACAAAGATATTCCTTTAAATGTTTAATTACTATTAATAATATCACTTTGGGTTATGACTTTTATCATATTCCAATAGATTCAATTTTTTGGCATACCATTGTGTTAAACCAAAGGTCATTACAATAATACTTATTGAACTTAAAGGCATTATTATTGCAGCTACTAAAGGAATTAATTTGCCTTGCAAAGCAAAATACAAACCTATAACATTATATATAAATGAAAACGAAAAACTTAACTTAATCACTCGTTTACCATAATCGGCATAAGCAAATAATTTATCAAAATTTTTAAAGAATGAAGCATCTAAAATTACATCACAAGCAGGCGTAAAATTATTATTATTTTCTGTAATAGCGATACCAACTTCACTTTCTTTTAGTGCAACGGCATCATTCAAACCATCTCCTATCATCAGTACTTTTGAATTATTACTTTGTAAATATTGTACATAATGAAATTTATCTTCTGGTTTTTGATTAAAACGCATTTCAATGTCCTCTCCTAATGTCTTTTCTAAAAAAGATTTTTCAGAATTATTATCACCAGAAAGAATTATTTGCTGATATTTTGATTTTAGTTTATTTAACATAGCAGAAAATCCTTTACGATAAGTATTTGAAGCAATAAAATGACCTAAAATTATATTATCAATAGCTACATACAACAAACTTTGTTCATGTGTATTTTGTAAATTAAAAAAACTAGAAGAACCAATTTTTATGTAATGCTCATCTATCCAAGCTTCAATTCCCTTGCCTATCGTTTCTTTAAATTCAGTAATGGATAGAGTATCCATATTTTCAAAGAAATCAACAATAGATTTGCTATAAACGTGTTTGGAGTTTGCAGCTGTTGATTTTAAATATTGTTTTTCAATTTCAGACAATGGATTGCCAACAAAATTGAGCAATACATCATTGGATTGTGTCAATGTTCCTGTTTTATCATAAATAATGGTATCAATATTATTTATTTTTTCTAAAATGGAAGAATGGCGAACATATACTTTATTCTTTGCCAAAACTCTCATCATATTTCCATAAGCAAATGTTGATGCCAATAATAAAGTACATGGACATGCTATAATTAGAACTGTGGTAATAACATCTAAGCCAGTAGAAATCTTTCCATTAAATAGCCAATAAGCAAAAGCTGATAATGCAATCAATAAAACTAAAATTGTAAAATTCTTACTTAACGTATCTATAAATGAATTTTCATTATCCTTTTCTGAAAAATTATTTTTATTCCATAGATTTGTCAAATAACTTTGGCTCATTGGCTTTACTACCAAAAGTTCAATTCGTTCGCCTATCTGACGACCGCCAGCATATACTAAGTCGCCTACATTTATTGCAATTGGAGCACTTTCGCCTGACACAAAACTATAATCAATAGATGCATTTCCTTTAGACAACATCGCATCTACTGGAACAATTTCATTTGCATAAATTTGAATAACATCATGCTCTTTCAGTTGTTCAATCGGAACTGGTTTAAATTTTTCACCAAATAATTTATTTACAGCAATTGGGAAAAAAGATGTAAAATCACGTTCAAAAGAAAGATATTGATTGGTTTTGTCTTGTGCAATTCGACCAACTAACATAAAGAAAACAATACCACTCATACTATCGAAATAGCCATTTTCTCCTAAATAAAAAAGATGGTATAAACTCCTAAAAAAAGTAATTAGAATTGCTAAAACAACAGGAATATCTATATTTAAGTATTTATTTTTCAAGCTGCTCCAAGCAGAAACATAAAACTCCGTAGCTGAGTATAATAAAACTGGAAGCGATAATACTAAGCTTAAATAAGCAAATATCGTTTTGAGTTCTGGTTCAATATAGGTTTGTCTAGATAAATATTCAGGAAAACTCAACATCATAATATTGGCAAAACAAAAACCAGCAATACCAACTTTATAGATTTTAGAACGTGAGATTTTGGTGCCTATATTTTGTTCAGAACTCTCTAAACTAATATGCGGTTCATAACCTAATGATGTCAGTGTTTCTGCTACTTTTCTTAAACTTATATTTTGATGATTAAAAACTAAGAAGATTTCTTTTTTATTGAAATTTATTTTAGAAGCGACTATTTCCTTGTTAATTTTAGAGATATTCTCCAATAGGTACAAACAAGAACTGCAATGAATTTGTGGTAAATAAAAAGTTACATGTGTTTGAGTGGCATCTTTAAATTGAATTAATCGGTTTTCAATTTCAGTATTTTCTAAAAAAGCAAATTTATCGCCTCTTACTTCAACATTTGGTGTATTACCTGCTTGTTCATTAAAATCATAATAAGCACAAAGGTCATGTTCATTTAGAATTTGAAATACATTTTTACAACCATTGCAACAAAAATATTTATCATTTAAAACATAGGAATGATTAGAACAGCTATTGCCACAATGATAGCATGAAGTTTTAATATTTTCATTAACCGACAACGTCTTTTAATTTAATTTTTGGCCACAGATAATTTTCTTTAATATACACAATTGTTTCAAAATTTTGCTCTATCTGTTTAAACTCCAAAGTTAGCAAATGTGTATGTATGTTCCAATAAGGTTCGGGAATATAATAATTCATTAATGGCTTAATTCTTTCTATAATGTTTATGATGGAATAATGCATTTTACTAAAAATCTTTAATGTGTTTTCAGGAAAATAATGCGCCCCATTTTTAATTTTTGGAAATAAAATTAGAGTATCATTTTTAAATAATTTATGAATTTCATCAGCCAGTCTATCCGTTAAAACACGTACGATGCCATGTGCATTATCATTATCTTTTTCATATAAATTACTTTTTGTAAGGTAATCTTTTATCAAAAATAAGCTTGAATTGATTGGATTATAAAATTTATCTTCTAAATAGGCACATAAATCTCCTAGCTCAAACTCCTCATAACGAATTACATTTACAAGCATTATAATTTTTTTTTACAAAAATATAGCTATTCTATCGACATTCTTTTGACCTCAATCATTACTAAATATGATAAATATCATATTTTCTTAATTTTAGGTACATTAAGTCATAAAACTCCTATTTTCTATAAATACATTGTACAATAATCCGTTATAATTATTTGGAACAATTTTTGTCTAATATTTACTAATTTTATTAAAAGTTTCAATTCATGAAAGGCATTGTTTTTATACTGATTTTTGTTTTTTATTCTTACGGTTTTTGCCAACAAGTACAATGGGCGAGTAAATTAGTTGATTTTTCTTCTGAATGGACAACTGGATTACCAGAAAACTCCTCAAATTTTAGAGCTCGACAAGTTTTGGGCTTTCCAAATACATTAGTATATGGTTCTTCTCCATTGGCTTGGGCTCCAGCAGCTGTTGTGGCTGGGAAAGAACATCTTACTGTAGAATTTGACCAACCACAACAAGTTCAACAAATCATCATTGGAGAAACTTATAATGCAGGTGCAGTTTATCAAATTATACTATATGATGATAAAGGAAAAGGCTATACTGTTTATGAAAATAAAAATATTGGTTATAACGATCACAAAGGGCAAGTGCTAATTCCATATAAAATTGCTCCAACACCTTATAAAACAAAAAAATTAAAGCTAATAATTAATACTAATAAAGTTGGTGGTATGCAGCAAATAGATTGCATAGGTATTTCTTCATCAACAGCACCTGTAAAATTAAAAATTAATGAAGTGAGTTATAATGAAACTATTGGTATGCCTGAAAATTTAGGACCTAATGTGAATACTGAATTTTATGACCATTTGCCAATACTTTCGCCAGATGAGCAGATTTTATATTTTGCAAGAAAATGGGCAGATGACAATACTGGAAAAGACCAAAAAGATGACATTTATTACAGTTATCAATTAGCGAATGGTGCATTCACAAAAGCAATAAATATTGGAACGCCACTCAATACAAGTGAACATAATTTTGTGTGCTTTGTAAGTAAAGATAATAACCGATTGTACTTAGCGAATAGGTATAAAAAAAGCAATATGACAGGCGTATCTGTAACTTCAAAAGATAAAAATGGACAATGGAGTACGCCAAAATCGCTTACAATTCCAGATATGTATAACAACAATGAGTATGCACATTATCATTTGAATTTAGATGAGAATATTTTGTTGTTATGTGTCGAAAGATTAGATGGATATGGTGATTTAGATATTTATGTTTCTCAGAAATATGCTGATGGAACTTGGAGCAAACCTAAAAACTTAGGCAAAACTATTAATACAGTTGGTGCTGAAGCGAGTGTATTTTTAGCTGCTGATGGTAGAACTCTATTCTTTTCATCTGCAGGACATCAAGGTTATGGCAGTTATGATATGTATGTTAGCAAAAGATTAGACAATAGCTGGACAAATTGGAGTGAACCATTGAATTTAGGGTCAAAATTCAACTCTGAAGATATGGATATTTATTACACAATTACCTCAAATGGAGAATATGCTTATTATTCAAGTGGAAGAAGTTATTTTGGAAAAAATGATTTATATAGAGTTAGATTACCTAAAGTTTTACAACCAGAGCCAGTTATTATCAATAATCCTCAAATTTTAGCAAATAGTAAAGTAGTAAACAATAATCCAATAACTACAAATACGGCATCTACAGTCCAACAACCAACTAAAACAACAATAAATACTCCAGCTAACAATAAGAATACTTCCCCAAAAGAACCTATTTTAGTAAACAATCCAACCAATAATCAAACAAATGACTTGCAAAAAAAATTAGATTCTTTAAAAGCAATGCTAAATAAACCTCAAACTATTAATAATCCAACGAGTAATACTACTTTGACACAAAAACCAACTAACAATCCAACTACTACTCAAAAAACGACGCCAGTTGTTCCAAAAAAAGATACGCTTGTTAACAAAAATGCATTACCACAAAGTGCCGTAATGGAATTACCTAAGCAACCCAATAAATACAAAATAGATTCCTTTCAAAATATTCCATTAGCTAAAAATAATGACCCACAAAAACAAGTATTTGATAATTTAAAAAATAGTACACCAACAAATACAAATCCACAATCGCCTGTCAATAATTCTCAGAAAAATACCATTGAACAAATTCCAACGAGTATTCAACCAATAAATAATTCACAGTATTCTATTCAAAGTTCTCAATTACCAAATAGCCAACAAACAAATACGCAACCTACAAATTTAAAACCCCATCAAGAAATGGGTTCAGACCCATTAGCAGAAAAATTAGCTCAACTAAAACAACAACAATACGAAACAAAAACGAACCCAACTAAAAATACATCTTCTGTCGATTATAGTAAATATACCGAAAAGAAAGATTATGAAAATCCTACTATAGATTATTCTAATAATATAGATCCAAAGAAAAATGCCATGGAGCAAAAATTATATGAATTAAATACACCAACTTATCAAGAAAGTACTAAATTGACCAATTACGAAGCTCCAAAACCTTACGAAAAACAAGAACTTAAACCAAAACAAGAAGACACTTACACTCCAGCTTACAATGAAACTCAAGATAAAATTGCACAATTAAAACAACAACAGCAACAGATAAATCCAAGTAACACCAAAGCACCTAAAACTTCTGAAATAAAAGTAGATAATACCAATCCTAATATTAAATACATCCCGAGCAATGAACAACCTATATCAACAGCACAAATTGAAAGCAACCCACAAGTATTGAAATATCAAGAGAAACTAAAACAGATTCAAGAGCAAATGAATAATATTTCAAACCATACACCATCAAATAACAATACAACTTTAAATAATCAACCTAACATTACTACTTCAACTGATTTGCCATTAAAAGAGCAAACCCCAATTAAAAATGATGATATCCAAGAAAAGATAGAAGCCTTAAAAACGGAACAAAATAAATTAGTTACTACAAACCAAGTAACACCAGAAATTCAAAATGAACTACAAACTTATACACCAGTAAATTCATTAAATGATGTTGATTATAACCAACACAAACAAGCAATTGATGATTTAAAAAAGGAACAAGATTCTTTAACTCAACAATTGAATAGTACTCTCAATAATTTAAACTTAAATAAAAATAATTTAGAAAAAGACATAGATGATTTAACAAATGAAAGAAATAAAGTGAATGAACAATTAGACAAAACTTTAAGTAATTTAAATCAAAATAAAACACATTTAGAAAAGGATATCAACCAACTCAACCAACAAAAAGAATCACTTACTGATGAGAAAAAACAATTGCAAGCAGAAAATGATAAGATTGCAAAAGAAAAAGCAAAACTAGAAGCTGATAAAGTATCTATGGATCAATTATTAGCACAAATGCAAGAAGAAAGAGACCGTTTGGCTAAAGAAAAAGAGAAAATGGAAAACGACAAACTACTCCTTGAAAAACTTCGTAAACAACAAGAAAAGGAAGTGATGGCTTTAACACAAAATATTGATTCACTTAAAAAGGCACAACAAAAAGCAATAGATGCAAATGCTAGTTTACAACGTTATGAGATTTTTAATGTTCCGATTGAAGAAGGTGCTGTTGCAATTATGAAAAGTATTTATTTTATGGCAGATGCTTCATTCATTCAAAATAAATCCTATCCTGAATTAGATAAATTGGTTGCCTTTTTAAAGCAAAACCCAAAAATCCAAAAAATTGAGATAGGCGGACATACCAATGGACTTTGTGATGATGTTTTTTGCAATAAATTATCGAATGATAGAGCAAAATCTGTAGTAGATTATTTAATAAACAAAGGTATAAATGCAAATATATTATCTTATAAAGGTTATGGTAAACAATATCTAATTTCTAAGCCAGGCGATGCAATCAATCAAAGAGTTGAAGTAAAAATATTGAGTGTCCAATAAATAAATTTATTGACCTTACGACATAATTTGTTTTTTAATACGACTTAATGAAGTTGGCGTTACACCAATAAATGAGGCTAAAAATTTTTGTGGTATATTTTGTAAATAATCTGGTTTATTGAGCAAATCCAAATACCTTTTTTCAGCACTATCTCGTTGTAGAGCCGTAAATCTTTCTAACAAATTGATAATGACATCTTCCCAAAACTTACGCATCATTTCTTGTAAAATAGGATATTTTTGATATAAAGAAATTAATTCTATTTTTGGCAAATAAGCAATTTCAGAATCTTCAATAGCCTGAATATAATAATTAGTAGGTGTTTCGCTAATAAAACTATGCATTTCTATTGCTGACGAATTTTGCATGGCAAACCAAACAGAAATCTCCACATCATCTTGAATATAATACAATCTCAAACAACCTTTTTCAACAAATACCAAATCTTGACACACATTACCTTTCGTAAGTACAAATTCATTTTTCTTAAATTTTTTACGTTTAAATTTTGACACGATTTGTTCTAAATCATCAGGTGGAAATGTCGCATAATTAGCCATAAAAGTCTTTAAAGCCAAACTCATAATTAGCTCAAAATTAGTATATTTATTTTTAAATCTAAAATTCAGAAAGTTTTTTATATTTTTACAGCTATCTATGAGATACATATTGCTCCTTTGTTTACTTTTTAGTATCAATTTCGGAATACTAAATGCTCAACAAAACGACACATTAAATATAAAACACAAATTCAAACCTGAAAAAGTAAAATTTTTAGTAGGTATCAATTACACAGCTTTTGTTCCATTAATGCAACAAAACGACCACTTTATAGGAGTGGGCAAAATAAATGACTCTACCCGTGCTTTTGTAGATAGAAATTCCAAAAACAATTTAAATAAAAATTTTTCAGCTACCAATATGCAAATGAGCGTTCAATTTAACTTTTGGAAGAATTTGTATAATGGCTTGCATTATGAATTTTTTACTGTCAAAAATTATAAGCGACGTGGCAAAGATTTGTTATCTAAGAAAAATACAATGTTTTTTGCCATTGCCACATCTGTAGGTTATTCGTTTGAATTTTTAAAAAAGAAGAATCTACAATTGATGCCCACATTCAGAATTGGTGGCTATGCTGCCGATAGCTATTTTGATGGATTAGGTAAAAAAATATATTTAGGATTAGATTTAAAAATGCGTTATTTTATTAAAAATAAATTTGGTTTCTCTGCTGGTATAGATTACGAATATTTTAGATTCAAAACAAAAGGCTTCGATAATAATTATCAAAAACCAACTTATCAAAAAACTTCCATCAACAATATTTACTTTAATCTAGGAATAGCCTATAATATCCAAATTAAATTAGACAAATAACAAAATGCCAATTCGCAGTAAAATACCACCTCTAAAAATATTTACTGTTATTATTGTACTCGGATTAAGTATTGCAACGTTTAAGCTCAATGACTCGCTTCGTGTACCAAGTATTTTTGATGGAAAATTTTATAATACTATAAACATTCCAAAAGCAAAACAACCTAAAATTTTACCCGAAAAGTTACAACCAATTCCTGAATTACAATTATGGGCAGACTCAATTACATATAATCAAAATTTATATACTGACATTCTTCTTCAAAACTCCAACACCACATCATTTTTGGTTGTTAAAGATGGGAAAGTCATTTTTAAAAGATACTTGAATGGCGTAAAAGAAGGTGATATTACGCAAGTATTTTCAGTAACCAAAGTTTTTATTACAGCATTATTAGGAATGGCTATTGAAGATAAAATTATTGAAGATATCAATTTGCCTGTTTCTCATTTTTATACCGAACTAAAAAATACAAAATTTGATAGTGTTACGCTTTTGAATCTATGTCAAATGACTTCTGGTTTAAATTATGATGAATACGGAAATCTACTTCAAACTATCCGTTTTTATTATAGCGACAACCTACATTCTGTTATAGAAAATGCGACATTTAGTGATGAGCCAGGAAAAAAATTTATGTATAAATCTATAGATACACAAATTTTAGGCGAATGCATTACAAAAGCTTTAGGTAAAAAATCTTTTATGGAATATTTCTATGAAAAAATATGGAATCCTTTAGGTATGCAAGATTCCGCTTTTTTTACAGTCGATAATAAAATAACACGAACACCTAAGTTTTATGGTGGATTAAATATTACAGCAAGAGATTTGGCAAAATTTGGTGTCATGGTCGCCAATAATGGAATCTATAACAAGAAAAGAATATTACCCAAAGATTGGTTCAATCAATGCGACCATACATCATTTAGAAGTGATTCAGATGATAAATATTGTTTAGGTTGGTATTATATGGTGGACGATGACAATAGTGATGTTTATTTTGCAGCTGGTTTCAATGGGCAAACCATGATGATAAATGAAACTACAAATGTTGTGGTGATTAGATTGGGTATTGATAGAGGTAATGTCAGTTGGTATCCAATAATGAAAAGACTTTCAGAATCAGTCTAGATTTAATTTAATAAAAAAGGTTAATACCTCAAAAAATTCAAATACTTAACTTACTTTTGCACAATAAATTTTTAATATGAAAAAACTATCTTTACTATTTTTTGTATGTCTATCCTTTATCGCATTTGGGAAAGGTAAAAAAAAGAAAACTGAAACTCCAATTCCCACACCAACAACTACAGCTTCTGAAAATTCATTAAAAACAAAACTAGACTCTGTAGGATATATTTTAGGACTTCAAATTGCTGAAGATATTAGCAAAAATACCGTAGATAGACCTTCTTTAGAAGGCATAAAATTAGGCTTTAGTGATGCTTATAATAAAAAACCTTATAAAATCCCTGAAGGAAAATATCAAGAAATCGTACAGAAATTTTTTCAAGAACAACAGAATGCCTTACTATCAGCAAAAGATGCTCAAAATAAAACATTTTTAGAAACTAATGGTAAAAAAGAAGGTATCAATACAACAAGTTCTGGCTTACAATATCAAGTTATAAAATTGGGTGATGGTGTTAAACCAAAAGCTACTGATGTTGTAACAGTTTACTATAATGGGACATTAGTTGATGGAACATTTTTTGATGGCAATATTGGCGAAGAACCTATTTCATTTCCATTAAACCAAGTAATTTTAGGTTGGACTGAAGGTTTACAATTAATGCCAGTTGGTTCAAAGTTTAAATTTTATTTACCCCCACATTTAGCTTATGGTGCACAAGGAAGTCCGCCAGTTATTGGTCCAAATGAAGTATTAATTTTTGATGTGGAATTATTAGGAATAAAAGATGCCACAGCTCCAAAATAAAATATAATTATTAAATACAAACCAATGAAGAAACAATTATTTTACGTAGCAGCAATAGCCTTATTATTTACTGCTTGTAACAAAGGCTCAAAAGCTTACCAAAGTGCAAAACCAAAAACAGAAATCGATTCAGTATCGTATGCTATTGGTGTTCAAATTGCATCAGACTTACAAAGAGGTGGCATTGATAAGTCAATAAATCCTGAACTAGTAGCTAGAGCAATTTATGATGTAATGAATGAAAAAAGCAAATTATTTGGAGGCGATACAGTTGCCGCTGTATTAATAAAATACTTTGACCCACAATCATTTTCTAAATTAGAAGAAAATAAGAAAAAAGAAGCAACATTCTTCAGCGAGAATGGCAAAAAAGCAAATGTAAAAACAACGGCTAGTGGTTTACAATACGAAGTAATCAGTGAAGGTACAGGTGCTAAACCAAAAGAAACGAATACTGTAAAAGTTCATTATAAAGGTGAATTACTAGACGGAACAGTTTTCGATAGTTCAATCGACAGAAAAGAACCTGCGATATTTCCTTTAGCAAATTTAATTCAAGGTTGGAAAGAAGGTATTTTATTAATGCCCGTTGGCTCTAAATTTAAATTTTATGTTCCTTCAAATTTAGCTTATGGTTCTCAAGGAATTCCTCAAGCAGGTATTGGTCCAAACGAACCTTTAGTTTTTGAAGTAGAATTAATTTCTATTGAGCCAGATGCTCCAGCACCTATGCAATTAGATCCTTCAGCTTTAAAATAATAAACTATTTTAGTTTAATAAAAATGCAGTTCTTTAGGAACTGCATTTTTCATTTAAAGTAATATTTAATCAACAGTTGTAGCTAATTCTAATACTTTTTATAGATTAAATTTTTAAAAATAATATTGAAAAAAAGATATACACAATTAATCTAAAAATAAGACAATTACAAAACAAAAATTGTAAATTTGTTCCAACAAAATATTTAAAATATGGCACTTTCATTTTTAAAATTCTTCCAACCTAAAGATAAGATTTTCCATAAACTATTTGAAGATTCAATAATAATATGTGCTCAAATAAGTGAAATTTTCGTTGAAGCAATGAGCGAAACTGGTGCTAAACGTTTTGAGATATTAGCTAAAACCTCAAATTTAGAACATCAAGCTGATGATATTGCACGTCAAATATTTTCTGAACTGAATAAAAATTTCATTACACCATTTGACAGAGAAGATATTTATGCATTAGCTTCTGCATTAGATGATGTTATTGATTATATAGATGAAGTAGGTAGTAAAATAAAAAATTACGAATTTGGTGAATCTAATGAATACATTTTAAAAATGGCTGAATACAACAATCAATCTGTAAAAGAATTAAAAAATGCTATTTATGGTTTAAAGAGTATGAAAGAATTAGAAAAAGTTACAGATGCTTGTATTAAAGTTCATGGTTACGAGTCTATTGTAGATACAATTTACAACCAAGCAATGGGAGATTTAATTAGAAACAACAAAGATAATCCTATCAAAGTTATTGTACTTAAAGACTTATATGAAGAAATGGAATTAATTTCCGACAAATGCCAAGACGCATCAAATGTTATTTCTTCTATTGTAATTAAGTATAGCTAAGTCGAAGTTTAATTTGAACTTATCTTTTGAAAAATTAAAAAAATAAGAATGGAGTTTATTGTAGTTATTATTATATTGGCTTTAATTTTTGATTATATCAACGGCTTTCATGATGCTGCAAACTCTATTGCAACTATTGTATCTACCAAAGTATTAACGCCACTTCAAGCTGTAATTTGGGCAGCATTTTTCAACATGGCTGCTTTTTTTATTTTTCAAGATCATGCTGTTGCCAATACAATAGGCAAAACGGTTTATAAAGATTTCATTACACTTCCTGTAATTTTTTCAGGCTTAGTTGCTGCTATTATTTGGAATTTATTAACTTGGTGGTATGGTATTCCTTCGTCATCTTCACATACATTAATCGGCGGATTTGCAGGTGCTGCAGTTACACATGCCTTTATCGACAAAGGTGGTTGGGTGCCAATCCGAGAAATTATTGATAGTGGAAAAATTTTAAGTATCATTGCATTTATATTTTTAGCTCCAGTCATTGGCATGGCTATATCCATTTTTTATACCATTATCATGATGAATAAAAACACTTGGATAAAAGTTGCTGCCTTAACTGTTACTTGTATATTCACATGGCATGTATTTATTCACTTCCAAGAAAAGAAAATGAATTCTAATATGGCTCATTTTTTCAAATTGGATAAATATGAAAAAGCAATTAATGATCCAAGATTAATTGATGACCTTGAAAAGAACAAAGAAAAAGCTACTATTGCAAAAGCAGAACTTGCTGAAGTCGCACCATATATCCATTTATATAATGAAAAAGGTGCAGATTTTGTTGCAAATGAAATAGTAAATAATATTGATTTAGATAGAGCTATAAAATTACATATTGAAGATAATTTGAAAATATTTTTCAAAGTAGAACAGTTAAAAGTTTTATCACAAAAAGATAGTTCTGAAAAGCAATCTTATCAATCTGCAATAGATGCAATAGATGCTTTAAAACCTCATATTGGCTTATACAAAGAATTGAGTCCAGATGCTTATGCTAAAGCCATGATGGCTAAAGTTGCCATACAACCTAATAAAATCAAAGAGTTTAAGCAAGTTTTAGAATACGATATAAAAAGTGATATTTCAAATGAAATTTCTAGAGCAGACAATAGTATTATTAGGTTTGGATTAATTGGCATGCTCATTATCATCATGCTTTCCTTTATTTATAATGAAAAAATTAAAGAACCAAGTGCACAAAGAACCGCTAATAATTTTAAAAACTTACAATTGTTATCGTCAGCGACTTTCAGTATAGGACACGGCGGAAATGATGCACAAAAAGTAATGGGAATTATAGCTGCGGCTTTAGTAGCCAATGGAAGTATTACAGATATTAAAAATATGCCAGATTGGGTACCACTTTCTTGTTATTTAGCAATTAGTATTGGTACTTTGAGTGGTGGCTGGAAAATCATTAAAACCATGGGTAGTAAGATTACAAAAGTAACACCGTTGGAAGGTGTTTGTGCTGAAACTGCTGGTGCAACAACATTATTCTTAACTGAACAAATGGGAATACCAGTTTCAACAACTCATACGATTACTGGTGCAATTATTGGTGTTGGTGCAACAAAAAGACTAAGTGCTGTGCGTTGGGGTGTTACTATTAACTTACTTTGGGCTTGGATTTTAACTATTCCTATTTCTGCATTGATTGCTGCTATTACTTATGGAATTGTAAATATATTTATGTAGAAAAATACGTGTAAGACAAAAACTTGAGAATGTATGTATTTATCTATAACACATTCACTTCAGGAGAAAGTACAATATTAAACTTAACTTTTACAGATTGAATTACATTTTGGGCATGTTCCCAAATTTCAGTTCCAGTTGCTTCGCCATAATTAACCACCACCAAACTTTGTTTGGCATGATTACCAGTATTTCCAATAACTTTTCCTTTAAACCCACATTGCTCTATCAACCAAGCAGCAGGGATTTTCACTGAATTGTCATTAATAATATAATAAGGAATTTCAGGATACTTGGTTTGTAAACTTTTGAATAATGATGGATTAATTTCTGGGTTTTTAAAAAAACTACCAGCATTACCCAATTCTTTTGGATTGGGTAATTTTGAAGTTCTAATCGCTATTACCGCATTGGCTATACTTTCAACACTAACTGGTTTATCACCCAAATAATCTTGGATATTTCCATAAGAAGTATTAAAATTAAAATCTTTTTTTTTGAGTTTGATAGTAATATTACTTATGAAATACTTATTTTTCCATTCTTGTTTAAACTTGCTATCTCTATAGCCAAAAGCACAGTCAGATGCTGATATTGTCTTCTCCTCTCCTGTTGATAAATCTGTAACAAAAATATTTTCCAAAACATCTTTAACTTCTACGCCATAAGCTCCAATATTTTGTATTGGTGCCGCACCAACCGTTCCTGGAATCAATGCTAAATTTTCAATACCTTGATAATTATTTTGCACACAAAACAATACCAAATCATGCCAAATTGTTCCTGACTGGGCAGTTATCCAAACTTCATTATCTGTTTCTTGAACAATACTTATGCCTGTAATTTCATTTTTAATTACAAGCCCTTCAAAATTTTTAGTAAATAAAATATTACTTCCGCCACCTAATATTAAAAATGCTTGTTCTTTCAACAATCCATTAACCAGTAACAATTGTACATCTTCTTTAGTTTTGACTCTGCAAAATGAATGAGCAAACACTACTAATCCGAAGGTATTGTATGGTTTTAATGAAAAATTAGTTAGCGTTTCCATTATCCTACTATGATATTGTGCAATTTCGCTTTTTGCACCTGCACAACTTGTTCAAATTGCGACATTTGATTTTTAGGTATGGATTTACTGACATTTAATTTTTCTTTTAATGGATCTATTTGTTTACCATTTTTCCAAAAACGATAGCAAACATGTGGTCCAGTTGCCAAACCAGTGCTACCAACATATCCAATTACCTGACCTTGTTTAACACGAATACCTTTTTTCATTCCTTTTTCAATTTTACTCATGTGTAAATATTGAGTTTCATATACTTTATCGTGTTTAATTTTAACAAAGTTTCCATTGTTACTAGATGAACCAGCCACTTCAACAATTCCATCAGCAGTTGCTAGAATTGGTGTGCCTTTCGGTGCTGCAAAATCAGTTCCCAAATGTGCTCTAACTTCCATCAAAACTGGATGAAATCTGCTTAAATTAAATTTTGAAGTTAAACGACCATTTTTTAATGGCGATTTTAAAAAAGTCATGTGTGTGTAAGTGCCTTTTTCGTCTAAATACTGCTGTGTTTTTGTACCTTCTGGTTGATAGCTGGTAACAAAATAATTTTTCTTTTTAGTAATTACCTCTGCCGATTGAATAGCTCCTGTTTCATAATAAGATCCATTTATATAATACTCAGAAAACAAAACCCGTAAAGTATCACCTGTTCTAAGTTGTCCAACAGAAATTTTATTATTGAATGCTTGATTAATTTTATCAATCAAAGCAACATTAATATTTTTAGCTTTTAAAATTTTATTGACTTTATTATTAACTACAAAAGCCAATTGTTGTTGAATGGTATCTATTGGTCTTTCATATATGCTAATTGTCGTTTTGTTATTGCAATCAATAATTAAATAATCTTTTTTATCCAATTCAAAAGCAATAAAATCTACAGTAGAAACAGAGTCTTTAATTGAACTAAATGTAAAATATTTTTGTTTTGTTTTTATAGATTCAAATCCTTCAATGCCATCTAATTGTTTGGTTAGAGTTTTAATTTCTTTTTTAGAATAATTAAACTTTCCAATAATTTTATTTAAAGATTCTCTTCTGCCTACTTGGTGTTCTTCTACATAAAATTTAGCAATATCAATTCCTAAAAATTCAGTTTTAATTGAATCGATGCAATTTTTTGGTGATATTTTTACTGTTGGCTTAACAAATTGCTTGTGCTTGTTATTTATTGGTCTGCCTTGAGCAAAACCTGATGCAATCATATAAAGTGACATTAAAATAATCGCAAATGAACCTGTAAAAATCGTTAATTCTCTTTTCATATTTATTTATTCTTTTGGGACAAATATGTATATTTCTTCACTATCTTTTTTCATCCAATATTTCTCACGTGCAAATTTTTCAATAGAATTTCTATCCTTAAAAATATCTGCTTGTTGCTCCTTTATATCAATAATAGATTTTTCATAGAACTTTTCTTCTTTTGAAAGCTGACGTAATTCTTTGAATAAACTGAATTGAGTTAATAGATTATATTGATTAAAGAAAGTTAAATAGACAAGATAAGCCACAACAATATAAAAGACTTTGCTTTTAAAAATGCTTGGTATTTTCTCTTTTAATTCTGGGTCAATTAGTTTCATACTATATTCAGCTACACAAAAATAGGTACAAAGTCTTTTAAAAAAAAGTTAAAAGCCTAGATTTGCAATTTTTAAGAGTTTTTTATAAACTTCTGACAAAACATAAGTATCTGTTTTACAATAACTTCTAAGTTTATCATAATATAATTCTTGCTCTTCTTTGGATTTATAAAATAGTTCATTATAAATTGCCATGGCTTCTTGGCCATCTTTTACATCAACTGCATTATATGGATTAATATCTAACATAGTTGCTGAAATAGTTTTCAAAGACAGACTACCCAATTGTTTTGGATGGTAATAATCTAGGCGTTTAAATGGAATTTCGACATCTAACATAATCGCAATCCTTTTATCAATTTCAGGTTTGAATTCAGGGAAAAGATTAGCCAAATAATACAACACACCTTTTTCAATCAAATCATTATATACTAAAATCGTTTTACAGGTTTTTGTATCTTCTAAAAACTGTTTGATAAATGTCTTTCTATAATCTCCATCTGTTGCCGAAAAATAATCTTTATGAATAAATGGGGCATTTGCTTCTTGTTGAATATGCAAAGAATATAAAAATGGTATTCGTTCATAAGGCTTTGTACCGTCAAAAATTGGGATCGCACTCTGAAATGCTTCTACATCAAAAAAACAAATTGGATATTGTACATTTTTGAAATAATTAGCAATATTTTCTGATTGAATAATTTCTTTATTAGAAAGATAACTATGTAATTTAACATCCTCTTGATGTTGATTGGCGTATGCATCAATTGTCAAAATCCCATTATTGACAGCCTCCAATTTATCATTCAAGGAAACACCTTGCAAAAACCAAATTGAATTTGCTGGAATATCTTTCCAACAATAACTCATAAAATCACATGGATATGGTTTAGTGCAATGTGCACCAACTGAAACATCAGGCATCTGTGTATTACTCAAAACCTCAATCGCAGCATCAATTTTCTGTTGAATGAAAGGTTGCAATTCTAATATTTCTTTTAGTACTGACTTTTTTTTAAATAATTTATCAACTTCCAAAACTCTATTTTTTACATAATTATTATTGATATAAACAATTTGAAAATCTGATAATTGAATACCAAAATGTTGTATTACATAATATTGAATGGCACAATCTTGTATATAAGTTTGCGAAATACTCATCGAGCTTTTTACTTCATAAGCATAAAAATTTCCGCCTTTACATTCTAAAATATCTAAAGCCACCAAAATTCCTTGAAATTTAAACGCTGCTTCATAAATGACTGAAAATTGTTTTTCCACCAGCAACTTTGTTGCGGCTATACTTTGTTGAAAATGCATTGGACTTGGAGGTGTACAATCTTTCCCACCAGGAAATAATTGCTGAGCTAATTTCCCAACTCGATGGCCTCTATCAAACTTTTGTTGTTGTTTCCTATCTGGAATATCTCTTAAATTATAATGATTTTTATATAGATATAAAGATTTAAGACATTGAATAGAACGAATAAGTGTGGATTTACTAAGTTGGTGGTTTTTTGACGACATTAAACGCTTTTTATAATAAATTATTTAGTATTTTTGGCGATAGATTGCACAAAATATGAAAAAAAATACGCTTTTTGCTTTAATTCTATTAACAGGATTAAGCACTTTTGCACAAAAAGGCTTTCAAGTTGGCGGAAACTTCACCACAGGTTTATCCTATATGTTAGCTCAAAATAATTATTTTTTAGCTCCAAATGTACAAGTAGATGGTGCCAATTCTAGTAAAGAATTGGATTACAAGGCAAAATTCAGCTATAATGCAGGTATATTTTTTGGATATAATTTTGCAGAAAAACATGGTATTCGGGTATTGGCTGGTTATAGTTTAGAAGGTCAAAAATATCAAGATATTTTCAAATGGCCAATTTATGGTTTACAAGGACAACATACAAAGGAAGTTAATTTTCAATTTGTAAACACCAATATTTCCTACCGATTTGCTCCTATTTTAAAAGGTCAAAAGGAAAAAAATCCAAATGGCAATTATCCAAATGGTCAATATAAAATCAGAATGCGTTTGCTAGTTGGCTTAGAAGTTGATGCATTAGTTAATGCTAAAATGAAATATAAGATTGAACGATTAACTGAAGAGCAATTAAGAGATAAAAATTGGCAAGGATGGTATGACCCAAATCCTGCACCTGATTTTTCAGAATATCCATATATTAAACCTGGAAACCCATTTGGTTTACCGCCAGCATATCCAGCAGTTAGTCCTTATGGAAATGGAGGCTATGAACCCTATTACGCATTAGGAAAACCAAAATCACAAAAAGACTATTTTGTTCCCTTACAAGCTGGCTTAACTATAAACTATGGCTTCGACTATATCTTAAAAAACAATATGTATTTCGGAGTTGGTCTTGATGCAAAAGTTGGCTTAAATGATATCAATTCCAAACCTTATAGAACACATCCAGAATATAAAAAATCTAAAAATTACTTTGTGGGTTTAAAATTTGAGATTGGCTATAATATTTTAAAAGATGCTGATAAAACGCCTAAGAAAAAAACATCTTCTACTCCAAAAGTAAAAACTGAAAAGGCACCAAAAGAGAAAGCAGAAGACCAAGTTAAAACACCTGAATCTGTTAATCAATCTAAAGAAATTGGGGAAAAAGCTTATACCAAATACAACAAATACGGCAAGAAAAAAGATGTAAAAATCAAGAAATTGAAAAATAAAAAATAATTGTCTATATTATTTTTCCCATAAAAGAAAAGTCATTATTTTAAATAATGACTTTTCTTTTTTAATTATCTTGCCTAAACCATTCTGCAAAAGAAGTAGGCGTTTCTTCTAATCGAATACTTATGAGTTGTATATGTTCAGGAAATAGAGATTGGATGGAATGGACAAAATGTAATAATAAATTTTCACAAGTAGGTTGAAACGGCACTAAAATTACTTTTTCAAATTCATTTGTAATCACATCAGATTTTGAATAAGGTGCTTCTTCATTCAAAACCAAAGCATGATCATAAATATCAATAATTTGCTTTTTTACAATACCTTTTAACTCTCCAAAATCAATTACCATACCCAATTTCACATCAGCATTATTTTGAATTGGAGTTCCAATCAAAGTTACACTCAAATGGTATGTATGACCATGAATATTTTTGCAAGGACCATCATAACCATATAAAGCATGAGCCATATCAAAAGTAAATTTTTTGGTTACTCTTACTATTTGTGCATTCATAAATCAACATCTTTGGAAACAAAATTACAACTTGATTGTGAAACTGCTGTATTTATAACGTTAATTCATAGTCTTATCTAATAAGCTAATAAATTCTTCATAAATCTTAAAGGTAATTGTATTATTCAATCTCTTATTTTCAATTTGACCAACAGTTTGAATTCCTCGAACTGCATTTGTCAAAAATATTTCATCAGCTTGTTCAATTTCTTCTTTATACAATGACTTTTCGATGATAGTATAACTACAAATATTCTTTAATAAAAACTGTCTTAAAATACCATCAACTGGTGCATCTTTTAATCTCGGAGTATAAATTTGATTTTCCTTGACGACAAATACATTAAAAATCATTGCATCAGCTAAAGCATTGTCCGAATTAAATACAAGTACATCATCTAAAGAATTTTCAAGTGCAAATTTCTGAGCTTTATCGTAAATTAATCTATCGTTAGATTTAAAATTTGAGTGTAGATTTTGTTCTTTATAAGTTTCATCATAAAAGCCCATTTTCAAAGGCACTGCATTTATTTCAAACAATGAAGTATGTAGCTTTTGTGAACTTACCAACCATTCAACAATACTATTTTCAATAATTTTGACTTGTATTCTTAGTCGAATATTTTGGCTATCCTGAATTTTACATTCATGTTGAATGTAATTAGAAATTTTTCGAAAGATAGTTTCTGAATCGATATTAATTTTTAATAGCTGTAAACTTTTAAATAGTCGATTTGTATGGTTGCTTAAAAATACAGCACTTCCATTTAAAACACGAATTGTCTCTATTAAACCAAAATCAGTCATAGTATAAAAATACAAAATATCTTTATCCTATGGCTTTGCAAAATTCAATAAAATTGCATTTATTTTCTTAGTACAGCTAATGCTTCACTCCATCTTTTAAGTTCACTCAACATAATATCTGCTGATTTTTGAACCATTTCATCTGCATTAAATTTACCTTCATTATCCAAACTTTTGAAGAAAAAAGGAATTGCTACTTGTTCAACAATCGGCATCATATTAAATGAGGTAACCACTTGTTTAAACATCTGTGCAGAACGCAATCCAGCTGAGATTCCACCATAACTAACAATTCCAACAGGTTTATATTTCCATTCAAAATGTAAGTAATCCATTGCATTTTTTATAGTTGCAGGAATACCAAAATTATACTCTGCTAATACAAAAATAAATGCATCTGCCTCATTAATTTTTTTACTCCAAGCTTTTGTATGTTCTAATTCATACTTTTGTGCCATTGGGTGGTTCGCTTCATCCATAAATGGCAAATTTATTTCAGCCAAATCCAACAATTCTACATTATATAACCCTGATTGTTGTGCTAATTCAGTAATCCATTTTGCAATATACTTTCCATTTCCTACTGTTCTACTTGTCGATGTAATAATTTTTAAATTTGTCATATTGTTTAATTTTATGGTACAAAAATAATCAGCATAAAAAAGTCATGCATTGATGTAGGTTAAGAAATTTTTTTAGAACAAATTTAAGGCTTCCAAATTTTCAACTGGCATATTACAAGCTTTATTTTCACACCAATAAATTAGTGTATTATCATCAATATATCTATCTTTTAAAAGTGGTAAATTACTATGAATTTTAGAACCTGCAATCAAAATATCTGGCAAGTATTTTCCATTCAGTTTTTGCAATTCTAAACAAGCATTTTCTCCTACAATAACCAATTCTATATTTTGATATAAATACATATCCAAAACAATTGCCCAATTGGCATAATATTGTCCATTTTTAACCACACTATCTAAAACATTATTAAGCATAGCCACGGCAATTTGCTCATATTCATGATTGTCTAAATATTTACTCAAAAACAATAAGCATTTTGCCATTTGAGCATTTGCTGATGGAATAACATTATCGCTGCTATCCATACTTCTCACGACCAAAGCTGTATCTAAATCTGAAGTGATATAAAACATCTTATGCTCTGCTGAATAAAAATGTTGAATACAATATGCCGTTAATTGTTTGGCAATTTTAAAATATTGCTCATCAAATGTCGATTGAAATAATAAAATTAAACCTTCAATAAAAAACACATAATCAGCCAAAAAACCATTGATACTCACTTTGTCATTTTTAAAACTTCTGTATAATCTATTATCCGATTGCAGTACTTTATCTATAATAAAATTAGCTATTGAAACTGCTTTATTCAAAAATAATTGATCGCCAAAAGTCTTATAAGCATTCATCAAACCAATAATTGTTAATGCATTCCATTCCGTCAAAATTTTATCATCTAAATGAGGTCTTATTTTATGTTTTCTTGCATTTGCTAATCGAGCATTTATTTCATCTACTAATTCATGAAAATATTTTTGTTCTAATTGATATTTTTCACAGAAATATTCATGTTCTTTTGTTCTGAAAAGAATGTTCATTCCATTTTCAAAATTGCCTTCCTTTGTAATATTGTACAATTCAATTGCGAAGTATTCAATATCAATATGGTTGAATTTTTGATTATCTATTTGAACAATTACTTGAATAAATTCATCATAATTCCAACAATAAAATTTACCTTCAATACCTTCGCTATCTGCATCTAAAGCAGCATAAATTCCACCACTTTTATCCGTCATTTCTTCATTAATCCAATCTAATATTTTATAACAAACACTTTTATACATTGGTCGATTGGTAATTTGATAAGCTTGGGCATAAACTGTTAGCAACTGAGCATTATCATATAACATTTTTTCAAAATGAGGCACTTTCCAATGTGCATCTACACTATATCTTGCAAATCCGCCCACAACAATATCATGTATGCCACCAAATGCTATTTTCTTTAAAGTAGTTTTCAAATAGGCTGCAAGTCTTTCGTCTTTAGTTCTATTTTGATACCTTAGTAAAAACTCCAATGTAATTGGCATTGCAAATTTTGGAGCATCCAAAGCTCCACCATCTTCAAAATCTAATTTATCTTTCCAATTATACCATATTTGATGATAAAATTGTTCATCAATTTTTCTATCAACTGTATTAAATTGAACTGTATCTACCAATTGAATGCCTTTTTGAAGTCGTTCCGATTGTGCAATCATTTTCTCTTTATCTGTTTCAAACAAATTTTGAAAATGATACAGAAATTGCAGCCATCTTTCTTTTGGAAAATAAGTTGCTCCATAAATTGGTTTCCCATCAGGCAAACAAACAACATTTAAAGGCCAACCACCTTGCCCACTCGTCATTTGAGCTGCATTCATATAAATCTGGTCAATATCAGGACGCTCTTCCCTATCCACTTTTATGGCAACAAAATATTGGTTCATAACTTTAGCCACTTCCTCATCTTCAAAGCTTTCATGCTCCATGACATGACACCAATGACAAGCTGAATATCCAACAGAAACCAATATCATTTTTTGCTCCTTCTGTGCTTTTTTTAATGCTTCATCATTCCAAGCATACCAATTCACTGGATTATTTTTGTGTTGTAATAAATAAGGTGAAGTTTCGTATTGTAGCTGATTCATTTTATTTGAATAATTTAGTTTGTAATGATAACAAATTAACGAAAGAAAAGATGTATAAAATAACAAACCAAACGTTTGTTTGGCATATTTTTTTTATTTACTTTTAACTGAAATTGATTGTACAAGTGGTATGAAGTCTAAATATTTTTTTTGCGAACTAATATAATTTATAGCCTTCATCAATGTAACTCGATAAGATATAAACTCGAAAATGACAAATAAAATAACTAATCTTTTTTGTATTGGCTCTCGTCTTCGAAAACTACAATAGCTCTACCAAACAAATGAAAGAAGAATGTCTAAAATATAAACGTCAATCTAATATGGAGCTAAACCAAATCTATTTTTGGACAGCAACTATTAATAAATGGATACGCTTATTAGAAATAGAGTCCTATAAAAATATTATTTTAGATTCGTTAGAATTTCTTTCAGTAAATAAATACTTAAAAATATATGCATTTGTAATTATGCCTAATCATATACATTTCATTATAGAAAATCTAAAATTAAATGGAAAAGAAATGCCTGATGTATCTTTTCTTAAATATACTGCACATCAATTCAAAAAGCAAATAAAAAGTAATGCTGATTATAATTTAAATCTATTTTATGTTAATTCTAAAAATAAAAATTATGAATTTTGGCAAAGAGACGCATTAGCCATCGAATTGCGTACAATAGATTTTATAAAGCAAAAATTAAAATATATTCATACAAATCCAATACAAGATAAATGGCAGCTATGTAATGAACCTATCGAATATAAATATTCATCTGCTTATTTTTATGAAACTAACCAGAAAAATTACTCCTTCTTAAATGATATTTATGATCAAATATAATTATAAACTATCATTTGTGAAGGCACAAATTCATTCTGATTCAGCGTTATTTATCAGAATACTGATATTGTGGTTTGTGAGGACACAAATCATTGCAGCATTGTGCTTCGTGTCTTTCTTGCATTGGTTCGTGTCCTCACGAACCAACTCTATAGCATTCGCATCATGGTTTGTGAAGACACAAACCATTGCATCGTCGTGGTTTGTGTCTTCAAAAACCAGTACAACATTACTCCATTAAACACTAACATAAAAAATCACATAAATAAAAAATAATGACAAATAAAATAACCAAATTATTAGTAGCCAATCGAGGAGAAATTGCAATGAGGATTTTCAAAACTTGTAAAGAAATGGGTATTGCAACAGTTGCCGTTTTTTCAGATGCCGATGAAAATAGTTTATTTGTAAAATATGCCGATGAAGCAGTAAGAATTGGTGGTAAACAACCCAATGAATCGTATTTATTAATAGATAAAATTATTGATGCTGCAAAACAAACAGGTGCCAATGCAATACATCCTGGATATGGTTTTCTGTCTGAAAAAGAAAATTTTGCACAACGTTGTATAGATGAAAATATTATTTGGGTAGGTCCAAATCCGTATGCTATTGAAAAAATGGGCAGTAAAATTGGGGCAAAAACAATAATGCAAGCCAATAAAGTACCCACTATTCCAGGCTATCAAGGTGAAGACCAAAGTGAAACTACCATAAAAGCAAAAGCAATAGAAATTGGATTTCCAGTATTGTTAAAAGCAAGTGCAGGTGGTGGTGGAAAAGGTATGCGTATAGTTAGAGAAGCAAATGAATTGGATAAAGCCATTAATGAAGCAAAATCTGAAGCGATGAATGCATTTGGAGATGATACTTTATTAATAGAGAAATATTTTGATACTTCCCGACATGTGGAATTTCAAATTTTTGGAGATAAACACGGCAATGCAATTCACTTATTTGAACGAGAATGTAGTATTCAAAGACGATACCAAAAAGTAGTAGAAGAAAGTCCATCGCTATTTATTACTGAAGACACACGAAAAAAAATGGGTGACGCTGCAATTTTGGCTTGTAAAGCAATAAATTATGACAATGCTGGAACAGTTGAATTTATTGTAACTCCTGACCAATCATTTTATTTTTTAGAGGTCAATACTAGATTACAAGTCGAACACCCAATTACGGAAGAAGTTACTGGAATAGATTTAGTTCGTATGCAAATTGAAGTTGCCGAAGGTAATCCTATCAATATAAAACAAGAAGAATTACAACAAAAAGGACATGCGATTGAAGTACGATTATATGCTGAAGATCCGGCCAATAATTTCCTTCCTGTTTCTGGCAAAATTATAGATTGGATTCCTTCCGAAATTGATGGTTTACGCTATGATACTGGAATAGAAAGTGGTTCTGAAATATCAACTTTTTATGACCCAATGATTGCTAAAATCATTGCAAAAGGGAATAATCGTCAAGAGGCGATTAATAAATTAAATTTAGCACTTAAAAATACAGTAGTAACTGGATTTACAACCAATAAAAATTTCCTTTCTGCCATATTAGAAAATTCAGATTTTCAAGCTGGAAATTTTAATACCCATTTTCTAGATAAAGTTTTTATTTATAATGGCGAAAATTACCCACAAAATACCTTAGATATTTTAACTTGTACTTTACAACATTATCGTTTTCTAAAAAGAAATGATAAAAGAACTATTGCAAACGGTGTTCCCGCAGGTTGGCGTAACAATTTCTATCAAGCACAAAATGAAAAATATGCATATCAAGGCTTTGATTTTAAAGTAGAATATGTTAATAAAAATGAGTACTTAGAAGTTTCTTTTGCGGGCAAAACTTTTATTTCCAAATTTATAAGCAACTATGATAAAGTATATATTTTTGAGATAAATAATATCCGAAGGTCATTTTATTTTTCACAAAATGGCAATCAATATTTCATAAGTTCTCCTCAATTGGGACAAATTCAGTTGAACTCAGTAGATAGGTACCCGTTACAAATAGAAGAAACGGTGAAAGGTGGTTATATTGCACCAATGCCAGGCGAAGTAACGAAAGTTTTGATCAAAGCAGGCGATAAAGTAAAAGTTGGAGATGCTTTAGTAAAAATGATTTCAATGAAAATGGAAAACACAATAGAAGCACATACTGACGGAGAGATTGAAGAGATTTATGTTACAGATAAACAATTTGTTGAATCAGGAACACTTTTATTAAAGATAAAAGAATAAAAAACCTTTCTAATATTAACAACAATTTATCCTAAAAGTTTAGTGGACAATACTAAAATTCCTTCAAAATTTGTTTACATTCATTAAGCGGTTTAACTGAAATTGAATTTCCTTTCTTATCTAAAAATTTTTGTAAATTTTAAAGATAGAAAGCTTATATTTGAGAATTGTAACGTAGCTTGGGAGAATGCTCACCGAAAGTGTCGCTTGAACAAGGGTATTGCCAAAAGCGGGGTGGAACGGCTTCGATTGGACATTTGTGCAAAGTTCAACAGCAGTATTTCTATTGAACTTTTGTGCTATAAATCCCCGCCTTCGGCAATACCCAAAACGTTGTGCGTCATTTATTTTAACTCACTCTTCTTTTAATTTTGACAAAAGCTTTGGATATAATAGTATATGAGTTATGAAATCACTGCAAATATTGTTCCTCTAACCTTTGACCACAAACCAAAGAAAGGAGATATTGTGATTGTATGGGATGAGAAAAGTAAGATTGATTTTCATTGCAAGGTTGAACAATTAAATGACTCAGATATTATTACAATAAAAATGGCATCTAATGGCATTCCTCTGAATATTGAAGACAGGAAGCAATTACGTATTAATAAAGAAACTTTCCTAAAGTATAAAATATTTTTCAATTCTGACACAACTAATGACAGGCATTTGTGGCCAGCTTCCGTAAAGGCCGCTTTACTTCAACTTTATTCTCAATACGATAATCAAGAACTAATGCAGATGAAACAAATGTCATGGCAGCAGTTTGACGAAAAGTATAATTGTTTTGGTGGTTTGGCTATGTGAATAAGGAATTATTTTGGTTTGTATCGTGGTAATTTTGACCTTGCCTTAGATTGCAAGATTGAAGAGCCATCGGCAGATAATGTATCTTCAATCATAGTATATTATTTTTGGGAACATTTAACTGGAACTGATTAATAACGAACGTACAACATTACACCAAACAAAAGAAAGTCCTGAAAAGTAAAGCCATGTGCTTTGGGTCAGGGCTTTTTGTCTTGTTTAAAGCGAAATGCTTAATCGAGGCTTTGCTATAAGACACTTTGTAGGATAGCCTCTTCTTTTCTATAAACTCATTCACAATTTCCATCAATAGAACAAGTTGAACCATTTCCGATATTTTCAATTTTGGAATCAGCACTCTCTTTCCATTCATGAAAAGCTTTTTTAAGGGTATCTAAAAATACTGCAACTGGCTGAGCTCCTGACACACCATACTTTCTATTAAAAACAAAGAAAGGGACACCCGTAATACCTAAATTTGCTGCCTCTTGAATGTCTTGATTCACACGGTATGCAAACTGTTCATCAGATATTGCTTGTTCAAACGCTTGTTCTTTTAATCCATTTTTCAAAGCTATACTTTTCAAAACTTCAGTATTTCCTAAATCCAATCCTTGTTCAAAATAAGCTGAAAATAACGTTTCCATTAATTTATTACCCAAACCTTCATCATTTGCTTTCATTAAAACTCTATGAGCTTGCAAAGTATTAAATCTAACAACTTTATTAAAATTATAGTTTAAGCCAACAGACTTAGCACTTGCAGTAATTTGTGATAACATCACTTCAATTTCTTCTAAGGAACGACGGTATTTATTGGATAAATGAGCTCTAATATCATATTTTTCATCTTGAATTTGAATAAAATCCGGATCTAATTGATAACTTTTAAATTCCAACTGAATTTGTTCTGAAAATTCAAATAATGCTAATGCGTTTTCATAATTGCGTTTGCCGATATAACAAAATGGACAAACAATATCACTCCACACCTCTACTTTAAACTTTTTCATACTATATATTAAGCTACAAAGTTACTGCGGTTTTATCAATTCTATAATAATTTAAGAAATATTACCATTCAAGCCTATTTTTTAAGTTCAAGCTTTGACATCTTAATAAAAAAAACTCAACTATTTTCATACCTAGAGCAGAAAAAATATATTATTCATTAAAATTATTGAACTTTTATTTTAACAAATCTTTATTTTCAACATTTTTACTAAAAATAATTGAACTATTTTTGCAAAAAAGATATAAATTCGACTAAAATTACTAAAAAACATTAAAAATTAATTTTATGAGACTACAAAAATCGTTTTTATTGCCTTTTCTACTTTTGATGGCAATCGTGGCTGCAGGAGCCTTCAACCCTGGACAATCCATACAAGGAAACTCAGCTGGCACTATTGACACTGGTAATACAGCATGGATGATTATTGCAACCGCATTAGTTATGATTATGACACCTGGGCTTGGATTATTTTATGGCGGACTAGCCAATAAAAAAAATATCATTTCAACCGTTTTGCAAAGTTTCATTTCTTTAGGAATTATCAGTGTGATATGGGTAGCCTTTGGGTTTAGCTTATGTTTTGGAGAGGATGTTGGCGGATATGGCATCATTGGCAATCCTTTTACCTATTTTATGTTTAAGGGCGTAACATTAACACCTCAAGAAGGTTCAACCATTCCATTTATTTTATTTGCAATGTTCCAATTAAAATTTGCTGTTATCACACCTGCATTAATTACTGGTTCGTTTGCTCAACGTGTAAAATTTTCAGCTTATTTAATTTTCATTGTACTATTTTTTATATTCATCTATGCACCACTTTGCCACATGACTTGGCATGCAGACGGAATATTCTTTAAAATGGGTGTATTAGACTTTGCTGGTGGTACGGTAGTACATTTAAGTGCTGGCTTTGCAGCTTTAGCTGGTGCCATCTTCTTAGGTCCTAGAACAGAATCTGAACGCACTCATGAATATTCTAATATTCCTTTAATTGTAATTGGAACTGGCTTATTATGGTTTGGATGGTTTGGTTTCAATGCAGGTTCAGCACTTGCTTGTAACACAGTTGCTGCAAATGCAGTTGCTACAACAAATACGGCTGCGGCTGCTGCAATGGTTGCTTGGGTTTTCCTAGATGCCTTATTAGGTAAAAAAATATCAGCAATTGGTGCTTGTGTTGGAGCAGTTGTTGGTTTAGTAGCTATTACACCAGCTTGTGGTTTTGTTAATACTGGTGAAAGTATTGCCATTGGTGCAATTTCTGCTATGGTAAGTAACTTTGCAGTACATTACAAAAACAAATCTTCTTTAGATGATACATTAGATGTATTCCCTTGTCATGGAGTTGGTGGTATGATGGGTATGATACTTACTGGAGTTTTTGCTGCAGATTATGGAACTGGAATTACTGATTTTGGCTTAGCTTATGGCCAAACGAAAACATTTTTTGCTGAAATCATTGCATTAGTAAGTGTTGCAGCTTATGTATTTTTTGGTTCTTATGCAATCTATTATATTACGAATAAAATTAAACCTATTAGAGTAAGTAAAAAAGATGAAGAATTGGGTTTGGATATTTCTCAACATGGCGAAAGCTACACCTTCGCAAAAATTAATCTTTAATTGTTAATTACTAATATTAGAAACAGAGCTTTAGAATTTTCTAAAGCTCTGTTTTTTTTATAAAATCTAAACGGCAACCTCTCCTTTTATATGAGGATGAGCTTCATAGTTTTCTAGCGTAAAATCTTCATACTTAAAATCAAAAATTGATTTAACCTCAGGATTTATTTTCATTTTGGGCAAAGCATACGGTGTTCTAGTGATTTGCAATTTCACTTGGTCTATATGATTGGAATAAATATGAGCATCTCCGAATGAATGTACAAAATCGCCCAATCCTAAACCACAAACTTGAGCTACCATCATGGTAAACAATGCATAGGAAGCAATATTAAAAGGTACACCCAAAAAAGTATCTGCACTACGTTGATATAACTGGCAAGACAATTTTCCATCAATCACATAAAACTGAAAAATCGTATGGCAAGGTGGCAAAGTCATTTGTTCAATTTCTGCCACATTCCACGCACTTACAATTAAACGACGAGAATCAGGGTTTGTTTTAATTTGATGAATTAAGTTTGTAATTTGATCAATTTCATTACCATGCTCATCTTTCCAATGTCGCCATTGTTTTCCATAAACAGGCCCTAACTCTCCATATTTTAAAGCAAATTCATGGTCATTTGCTATTTTAGCAGCAAATTCTTTCATAGTTTCTCCATTAAAATCTGGGCTATTTTTAAATTTCTGATACGGCCAATCATTCCAAATATTCACACCATTTTTACATAAATATTCGATATTAGAATCACCCGCAATAAACCACAATAATTCATAAACAATTGATTTCAAATGCAATTTTTTGGTTGTAACCAATGGGAATCCTTCATTCAAATCAAAACGCATTTGATAACCAAACACACTAACCGTTCCTGTGCCTGTTCTGTCTTCTTTAATTGTTCCTTTATCTAAAATATGTTGTAAAAAATCTTGATATTGTTTCATGTCTATAAAAATAAGCAACTATTTAATAAACTAGATATTTCGATATGCACACCTTATTGGTTTGTGGAGATTAAGCACTTTTAGGATAAATTACAGTAATAATATAAAACAAAAAATTTTAAAAAACACAAACGACTACAATACTATCAAAACAAAGAAAAATCTTGTCTAAATTCCTGTATAATTGAATGGTGTAATTTGTTTGAGTTCTATTTTAATATTGTCAGAAACATCTAAACTATCTATAAATTGATGAATAACTTTATCATCGATTTTAGCATTAGTTCTAGTTAAATCTCTCAACTTTTCATAAGGTTGTTCGTAGCCTTCTCTTCGTAAAACCGTTTGTATAGCTTCTGCAACTATAATCCAATTATCTTCTAAATCTTTTTTAATTTTATCTTCATTCACTAACAATTTATCCAAGCCTTTTAAAATTGAATCAATAGCAATGAGTGTATGTGCTAATGGTACACCGACATTTCTAAAAACAGTAGAATCGGTTAAATCTCTCTGCAATCTTGAAATCGGTAATTTCTCAGCCAAGTGTGTAAACAAAGCATTTGCAATACCCAAATTGCCTTCTGCATTTTCAAAATCTATAGGATTTACCTTATGTGGCATTGCACTGCTACCCACCTCCCCAGCTTTGATTTTTTGTTTAAAATAATCCATAGAAATATAAGTCCAAATATCTCGACATAAATCAATCAAAATGGTATTAATTCTAGAATAATTATGAAACAAAGCTGCCATATTATCGTAGTGTTCAATTTGAGTAGTTGTTTGTGAGCGAACTAAACCCAAGCTTTTTTCTACAAAATTATTGGCTTCACTGCTCCAATTGATTGTAGGAAATGCAACTAAATGGGCATTGAAATTTCCGGTTGCTCCTCCGAATTTTGAGCTATAAGGAATCGTTGAAAAATAATTAGATTGAATATTTAATCGTTCAACAAAAACTTGTAATTCTTTACCTAATTTTGTTGGAGAAGCTGGCTGTCCATGTGTACGTGCCAAAAGTGGTATTGCTGTATAATCTTGAACTTTCTGAGTTAATGCATTAACTAATTGTTTAAATTTATTTACATAAATCTGATTGTAAAAATCCTTCAACATCAATGGAATTGAGGTATTATTGATGTCTTGTGAAGTTAATCCAAAATGTATAAACTCTGATTTATGTTTCAAATCTTCATCAAAAATATTTTCTTTGATAAAATACTCCACAGCTTTAACATCGTGATTGGTTGTTTTTTCAATTTCTTTAATACGCAAAGCATGCTCAGTTGAAAAATCATGTACAATTGCTCTCAAAGATTGAGTTTGTGTTGCACTTAATGTACCAATTTGGGTAATAACATTAGATAAATAAATGAAATATTCAATTTCAACATGTGTTCTATATTTCATCAGAGCAAATTCAGAAAAATAATTTTCTAATTCTGAAACTTTATTTCTATATCTTCCATCTATTGGAGAAATTGCAGTAAGTGTAGTCATTTTAAATACATTTCAATTCGTACAAAAATACC
This sequence comes from uncultured Chitinophagales bacterium, assembly GCA_964472755.1. Classification (GTDB taxonomy): domain Bacteria; phylum Bacteroidota; class Bacteroidia; order Chitinophagales; family JADIYW01; genus JADJSS01. The sequence goes on from CAYYMF010000019.1 coordinate 39,186, forward strand.
AAAATTGTTATTTATCTGCATATCTAAACGATTAAATAAAAAACAACTAATTTTTTAGTCGAATTGGAAAATCTAAATCCAGCTTGTAAGTAAAAGTATTAATTAATTCATCGCTAGAACTACCTTGTAATAAACCAATTAATTCTTCAATATTTATAATATTTCTATGCTTATTATTGATTCGATTTCCTGCATAATTAACTTGAATATCACAATGTTTATTGTATTCATTAATAAAAATTGCAATAGTTATATTATAATTATTAGCATAATAAAAATACTTTATAATATTAATGCCAATATTGTAAATGATATAACTTGAAACTTCATCTAGGTTTTTGATATTTTCATCAGCATGAAATCTTATTGAATTAGGTTTTACATTGTTATAATGCTCAATCTCATCATTAATTGCGATATACAAACCAAATTTTATTAAAGTAGGAGGCAGTAAATCATGGGAAAACTTACGAATTTTTTGAGTGGTACTATCCAACCGTTGAATAATTCCGACAAGAGTTTCCTTTTCAACATTATCCTTTATTTTAATCGAAGATAATTTCATTTTTGCCATTGCCATTAAAATTCCGATTCCATCATGCAGCTCCTTTCCTACTCTTTTCCGTTCACTTAATTGTGCTGTAACTGCACCAAAAATTTGCTGTGCATTAATATTTCCAATTTCTTTACGCATTGCTTTATTATCTTTAACAACTTGTCTTACTTTCCAAATAATTGTAAATGAAATCAATAAAAAAATAATAGAAGTATTCAAATAAGGAAAAAGCAATTTCAAATTAATTTCGTCAAAATACCTAGAAGATGAAGGAACTGGATAAAAAAGAAAAAAAGCATACGAGGCAAAAAAAGCTATTGAAAAAAGGAAAACAGATTTGTCATTTAGCTTAAAATAAGCTATATAAAAAGAAGTAATAATTAATAATACACAAATGACTATATAAAAATACTGAAATAAGTAGAAAATATCTCTAATAATTGGTGTATAAAAGCCAGTACCTAAAGAAATAAATATACTTAAAACACCAATAAATATAACCAATCTGATATATTTATCTAAGGAAAAATCATTTAGTCTTTTAATAATAAATGACCTAAAGAAATTAAGTCCAGAAATTAAATAAAGTAACAAAGCAATTTTTTTAACAAAAAAATCTATCGTCGGAAATTTAGACCACAAAAATTCATAAGCTAAATTATGTTTGACTGCTAAATATAATGTGCCTGAAAACAAAAATAGAAAGAAACGCAAATAATTAATTTCACGTATCAATATGAATAAAACAAAGCAAATCAATAAAAACAATATCAAAAAACCATAAAAAAAACCTCTGCTTAAATCTATTGCTTGATGATTCAAAATTCTTGAAATTTTGTTCCACAACACAATTTCAGTACTTTTCTTATTATCTGTACGTAAATATTTAACCGTAAACTTATTTTTAGATTTTGGATTAAAATTGTATTCAAAAACGATATCTCTATCATATAATGTTCTATCTCGAATACGTTCATTATTAAAAATATCAACTCCAAAAATTGAATGTATCGATAAAAACTGAATGTTTTCTACTGGAATTTCTAAAAATACTTCTTGTTCATCGTTGGAATTATTATAAATTTCAAATTTTTGAACTATGGTGTCATCTTTTAATGTAGTTGTTAATACTTTTTTATCTAAACTAATATATTTTGTCTGTTTATCAATAAAAATAGGCTTTGCAGACGAATATGTGCAACATAAAATCATAATTAAAAGCCCAATTTTTCTAATCATATAATATTTTTGAGTAAAATATACAAGGTAACTTTCCAATTTGTATCCTTATTAATTTCCAACGTTCCATTAAATTCTTTCAATCTATTTTCGATATTCAAAATACCCAAACCTTTACTTTCTGAATTGTTTGCACTGATACCATTATCTTTAAAAACAATAATTAGTTTTTTATTTTCTATCAATAATTGAATGTCAATTTCGTTGGCAGCACCATGTTTTATAGCATTATTCATGAGTTCCTGAAAAATTCGATAAATATGATTATTGAAAATTTCATTACATTGTAAATTTTGAACATCATCAGAATAACTAATTTTATGTTTTATATTCCAAACTGTTTGAGCAAAAATATGTTCAATTAAATCGACCAATGTAATTCCAACCAAACCTTTGATATTATTGTCGTTCATAATTCTTGTCAAATCATTTTCAACATTATCAAAGTCTTTTAAAATAAGCGTATTCAGTTTAGAAATATCTTTAAAGAAAATAAACTCTTCAAATTGGGCTTTTATTGATTTAATTTCTTTTAAAATATTTTTTTCCAAATACCTATTTATACTTAATCTTGTATTTTCAATATTTTTGAGATAATCTTTTAAATTACGCTGTTGCAAAAACAACATTCTATTATAAGAAACGTCATTCAATTTTATAATCTTTTTATAGTTGATTACAATAAAAAAAGTAATCAATATAAATTCTAAAACATACAAACTGAAATTAAACTGAGAGATAAATAGATAACTATCAAAAAACTGAAATCGACTAATAGCATTAAAGGCTGGAATACTTAAATATAAGGTATTAAAAAATACCAACCACCCAAAAGCCTGAATAATCATTCCAATAATTACCCACAAGGATTCACGTCTTTTTGTTTTGTAATAGGTATAAATTGATATATAAAATGATAGACAAACATACACGACAAACATTAAATAGATAATACTCAAAAACCAACTAAAATATCTATAATCAGAGAAGAAAAAGAACATACGAATAATCGAGTAGGTAACAAATACAAATAGTATGAATTTATAAGCATTTAAAAGCATATTTAATTTCGGAAATTCAATTTCAACATTAAAAAAGCCTTTTACAAAAGATGTATGCGCCAATGTATAAAACACAAACAAAATTGTAGGCAATATACTTTGCACCCAATTAAATTTACCCCAAAAGTATTGATATCCAATACCTGAAAAATAAAAATAGATGGCTATTGTAATAATGTTTAATTGTACATATTTGAGAAAAAAAACATTGTTACTGAACAAATACATAGAAATCAAAAGCAACAAAAACATCGAAAACATTCCAATAAAAAAACCCAATAGCAAACTATCTCTATTAATAATTTTTAGAAATTGATTTTGACTAACTAACAGCAAGCGATAATTTAACTGTTCTTGTTGTGTTTTAATTTGAATATGTAAATTACGGATACTATCCCTTGGAAATTTCAAATATTCTACCGAATTATAACTTTTAATTCTTTTACGTTCTGTACTTACTTTATCGCCATTGTAATAAATTTGATTATTGAACTTAATTTCCAAACTGTCTAAAACTGGATTAATACCAACTAAATAAAAACTAGACTCTTTACTTTTATTTTGAATAACAAAATCTAGCTCAATATTTTTCTTGTATAATTCATTTGCTCCAATACTATTTTTGTAGAGTAACAATTCTGTTGAATTATCATTCAAAATAATTTCTTTTGTAAAAAGAATATTATTAAAATTGAACATTAAGTACAATAAAATGATTATTTTTATACTATTACGAAAACTCAAATTTATATATTCAGATAATGATAAATGATATAATAATTAATGATGTTGCCAATCATATTTGTGATGCTTACGATAATTTATTGGCTAAATTTAATGAAATTACTTCAACTGCTAAACATGATTTTGAAACAAAACAATATTCATTATCATTTTCAAGAAAACAAGATCGCTATAAATTATATGGAAATTATACTAAAGAGACTATAGAATATACTAAATTACACTTAGGCGATTCACTTTATGACATAAAAGTTTGGAAAAAAATCAAAGAAAATTATAGTAAAATCATCATTAATAAACCCTATCGTTTAAATTCAGAAACTTTTTACAATTCAATTACTAGAAAAATTTTTGTAGATAAGAGTTTTAATCCTGAAATTGAATATTTTGACAAAGATGATTATAAGCCTTCAGAAAATAAAGAAAACATAAGTGTACATGATACAATTTCAGTAAGTTCTCTATCTCCACTCGCAATTAAGCAAATATTACAACATTTTAAATTTGATGTTCCATTTGAAAATATTGAGCAAGATGCCATTAATATTTTTGAAGAATTAGCACCAGCATTTATTTATCAAAAATCAAATTTACATTTAGACAGAATTGAGATTGTTAAGTATGTATTTTATCGAAATCGTGGTGCTTTTATAATCGGTCGTTTTCGATATAGAAAATGGAGAATGCCTTTTGTAATTCCTTTATTAAATGAAGACAATGGAATATATGCAGATTCTATTATCCACAATGAAGCTGAAATAAGTATTATATTTAGTTTTACACGAGCATCTTTTATGGTCAATACACCTTATCCTGCTCAGTTAATTGACTATCTTAAACGCATTTTACCATACAAGGGCGTTGGTGAATTGTATGATTCTATCGGATATTATAAACACGGAAAAACTATTCTATATCGTGATTGCATGAATTATGTATTGAATGAAGATCACGGAGATAAGTTTATTATTGCTCCAGGTATTAAAGGAATGGTAATGTGTGTTTTTACATTGAAGTATTATAATTTTGTTTTTAAGCTCATTAAAGATAAGTTTGAACCTCCCAAAAATACAACTCGTGAAGCAGTCATCAAAAAATACGAAGAAGTAGAACTCTCCGATCGTGTTGGTCGTATGGCTTATGCACATAAATTTGAGAATTTAGAATTTCCAAGAAAGTTATTTAGTTTTGAACTAATCCAAGAGTTTCAAAAACATTGTACAGAATCTATAGAATTTAAAGATGATAAAGTAATCATTAAACATGTTTATTTAGAACGGAAAATGATACCACTGAATATATATTTAAAAGAAGCAAGTCCGATTGATGCTTACAAAGCAATTTTAGATTATGGCTATTGTATCAAAGAACTAGCTGCTGTAAATATTTTTCCAGGCGATTTATTATTGAAAAATTTTGGTGTTACTAGACATGGACGAGTGATTTTTTATGATTACGATGAAATTGAAAAAATTACTGACTTACGTTTTAGAAAATTACCAGAAATCTCTGAAGAAGATGAACGATATGGCGAAATGCATGTTTCCGCAGATTTGAATGATATTTTCCCTGAAGAATTTAAAGCCTTTATGGCTCCAGATGGACCTATGGGCGATATTTTTATGGCAGAACATTGCGAACTTTTTGATCCAAAATATTGGAGAAAAATTCAAAAAAAAGTTGCTGAAGGCGAATATTTAAGATTCTTTGTTTATAATAAAAATCAAAGATTCAGGAAAGGCATTAAGTTGGACAATGATATCTAATCTTATTTCTCCATTCACATTATTAATTAATTTATAAATATTATTAATTTATATTGCAAATTAAATACAATGAATAATTTACTGTTTTTATAATCCCTTGGGTTTGCAATTTCTATTGCATCTTGTGAAAAGAATTAGATATTCAATAAGCCTTAGAATTTAGCAGACATTACGTGGAAATATACAAATATTTGTCTTTATATAATCTTTTCAAAATATTTTTTTACTGAATACTTTACGCTAAAAGAACTATGGATACAATTTATCGATTTGCTTTCTTAGTTCTATTAAAGACCAAAGTCCGTAAA
>CAYYMF010000020.1:0-43731 GCA_964472755.1 uncultured Chitinophagales bacterium
AACTGAAAACTTAACTGTTCATTTTTTAAGCCTTCTACTTTTAATGCCAGTTGATTGGTAGTTGGATTAGGATAAACGGAAAGTGAAACCGTTAGAACATTCCCTTTTACTTTGAGTAAATAAATCTCATAAGCATGTTGTACGCCTGCTTCAATTAATGCAGTATTACTTTTGTCTGCCGTATAAAAAATCTGACCTATACTAGAAGCTACTGCTCCTCCTGCACCAATTGCATTGCCACCTGATGTATTTATAGAATTTTGAGCATAAGAAAAGTTTAGCACAAACAACCCAATGCTAAACAAAATAATATTCATAATTTTTAACTTTTCCATGAGTATGTTTTTTAAAGTTTAATAAATGGAGGAGGGGTTCTTCGAACCAACTCCTCCCAATTGCAAGAGTTTTTACTATAATCATTAGTTTTGTTTCTTTTGCATTTTTTCTTGTTTTCTTTCAGATAGTATGGAATATTCTCTGCTAAGCCAACATACCCTTTTAAGATTAAACTGTTTTTAGACTTTATATCACTTATACCTTCTTTTAGTGCATGAGGGTTTTTGTTATTCGTAATTGCTTTAGTAGAAGTAACTACAAAATAGAAGGTATAAGAATATGGAATTAGCTTTTTCATTGACTTAAATCATTAAATAAAACCTATACAACTAAAATTTTTCTTCTATGTAAATTTATATTGTACTATTCATATTTGTGGTTTTTAGGCAGTTTATTGAGTGAACCACCTAAAATAAAGCATGAACCTCCCATTTTTATACAGAATAAATACTTAAAATTTTATATATCTTTACATAAAGTGGATTAAATAGAGCCTTATGTTTAATAAATTATTGAGTTTAGTATTTATACTATTTATTTCAACATCTTTGTTGGCTCAAATTGTCCATATAAAAAATGCATTACAAGACGACAAGCTCTCTATAGATAAACGAATAGATTACCTTATAAAAATATCTAAAGCTTATGAAAATGAACAACAAGATAGTGCAATTGTTTATGCTGATTTAGCCTATTCTTTATCCCAAAATGGTAAGAATAAAATTAGCTTCGCTAATGCCATTATTCAAAAAAGCAATATTCTTATTAATTTATCAAAAGAAGAAGCTGCAATTAAAATTTTAGAGAAAGCTTTAGCAATAGGATTTCAAGAGAAAAATAAAAACCTAGAAGCTACTGTTTATAATGTACTTGGCAAAGCTTTTAATAAAAAACCTGATTCTGCAATTTTATATTATAACAAGAGTATTGTACTAGCTAAAGAATTAAAGGATAAAGATTTAATTATAAAAAACAAAATAAGAATAGCCCTAATCTTGTTGCACCAAAAAAGGCATCAAGAGTTGGCAAAATTGTTTGATAAAATAATTCCTGAACTACAAAAAAGCAATGATATCAACAGCTTAATTGAAGTATATACTTATATGGCATTTGCATTCAGAGACTTAGGAGAACAAGAAAAAGCCTTATATTATGCTGAAAAATCATTAGGCTTTACAGAAAAATCAGATAACAAAAGACTCAAAGCGTTTGTTTTTAGTAGTATTGGAAGTGGAATCACTAGTTATTTTAAAACATTTGAAGAAGCTATTCCATTAGTGAGTAAAGGATTGGCTTTCGCTACTGAAATTAATGACAAAACACTCATTCAAGATTGCAAAAAAAGATTAGCCATTTTATATTATAACAATGACGAATATGGTAAGGCAGCATCTATCGTTGATAATTTACTTCCTACTACAAAAGATCCTGATATTATTGAACTTAAAGCCTCTATTTTATATGAAAATAAAAATTTTAAAGAAGCCGATAAATATTTTGCAAAAGCATACAAATTATACGAAAAGGACAAAGCCTATATTCAACAGAAATTATTACTACAAAATAAAATAGACAACAAACTAGCATCTATTGGCGATGAGAGTTTAATTAGAGATTTTACACTTTTAGATTCGCTTTCAACATTAATTTATGATACAGAAAGTACAGAGCAACTTTTTGATTTAGAAACAAAGTATAGAACCTTAGAAAAAGAAGCGGTGATTAATAAAAAGGAGTTAGCATTGGCTGAATCTAGATTGAAAATTTGGTATATATCAGTATTGGCATTGCTTCTATTAATAGTTTGGTTCTTTAGTATTCTATTTTTAAGAAACAAACATAAAAGGAAAGACTTAGAAGATGCTAACCTAATTTTGGAATTAAAACACAACTTAAATACAAGTGAGTTTTCCAATATCAACAACCAACTTAATCCACATGAAATTAAAAATTTGATTACAAGTTTTGCTCCTGATTTAATCACTAAAGCTCCTGATGCCTATAAAAAAATGATAAAATTATTTAATGTAACAAGAGCATCTTTGAGTGATAAAATCACAGAACCTTTGGAGATACAACTGCAACAAGCTAATGATTATCTAGAACTCCAACAAAGTATAAGTCCTTATCCGTGGGAATTTAATTTTGAAATAAATTTAGAACAGCTAGACTTTGAACTCCCAAGATTATTATTAAAAAATATGGTAGAAAATGCTGTTAAATACGGTATGAAATCATTAAAAGAAAATGGACAAATTATCCTAACTGCAAATATTATTCAACAAAAACTAGAAATAATAATAAAAGACAACGGCATAGGACTTAATAGTAATAAATCCTCTGAAAGTACAGGAATTGGATTAGCTTCGTATAAAAGATTTTTTGAACTCATCAATGCTCATAATAAGAAGAAAGCTAGTCTAGCACTGAAAAGGGAAAATGCTTGGACAATCGTAGAAATTTCAATACCTTTAGAATATCAATATTAGTGAAATATGATATATAAATACTTAGTAATTGAAGATAATCCCAGAGAAATTGAATTATTGGATATTTTAATGCAAGAATATCCTGAATTTCAAAAAACCATCGTTACTTGCGATTTCAAAGAAGGTATTAAGGAGATATTAAAGCAAAAACCTGATTTAGTATTTTTAGATGTTGAATTACCAAATTTTACTGGATTTGAATTATTAAAAGAACTTCAAAACCATTTGCAAGAATTGCCTGAAATTATTATGGCAACAGCTTATGAGAAATATGCAATGGGTGCTGTAAATGAAGAAATTTTATATTATCTATTAAAACCAATAGACCCTGATGAGCATTTTAAAGCCATCAATAGATTCCTTATCAAAAAGGCGAAACAAAATAAGGAAATTGCTATCAAAACTAACAAGGGTTATTTTTTTCTCAACTTTGATGATATTTTTTTAATAAAATCTGCTTCCAACTATACTTATTTCTATACTAAAAATTTACAACATATCATGGTTAGTAAAACCATGAAAGAATATGAACCATTTTTATCTGATGAATTTATAAGAGTGCATAAAAGTTATATTATCAATTCTAAATTTCTAAAATTTCTAAATACAACTAAAAAGAAAGTTCAACTTGCCGTTCCTAAATTAACTTCTTTAGATACAAAAGATGCTTTCATTAATTACTTTACAGATTTATTGTGTGAAGAAAACAATATTGAAATTCCAATTGGCGATGTCTATTTAGACAAAGTAAAAAACTCAGTTCTATTCAATAAAATCAACTAGTTTAGATTTTATTTCCTCATTAACATTTCTATTTCTTCTACTTCAATTGGAATATCTCCCATCAAATCAATATTGCCATGTTCGCCAATATAAATATCATTTTCAATTCGGATTCCAATGCCTTCTTCAGGAATATAAATACCTGGCTCACAAGTAAACACATTTCCTACTTGCATCGGTGCATATCTATTACCAATATCATGCACATCAATTCCCATAAAATGAGAAGTACCATGCATAAAATATTTCTTGTATAAAGGATTATTTTTGTCTTGTTTTGCAACTTCATCTTTTTTCAATAATCCTATTTGGATTAATTGCTCTTCCATAACCAAACCAACTTCAGCATTATAATCAGCAAGTGTTTTACCTGGTCGTAATAATTCTTTTGCTTGGTTCATCACAAATAAAGTAGCATTATATACTTCCTTTTGCCTTGGAGAAAATTTGCCATTTATAGGAATTGTTCTAGTCATATCTGATGCATAATTGGCATATTCAGCACCAAAATCCATCAATACTAAATCGCCCTCTTTACATACTTGATTATTATCGACATAATGTAAAACACATGCATTTTTTCCTGATGCAATAATTGGAGAATAGGCATGTCCATTTGCGCCTTGACGTATAAATTCATGAATAATTTCGGCCTCTATTTCAAATTCTTTTACGCCAGGTTTCATAAATTGCAACACGCGAATAAAAGCATCTCTCGTTATTCCACAAGCTTTTTTGATGACCTCAATTTCTATTTCGTGTTTTACAGCACGTAACTCAGCCATAATTGGACCCAATCTTTTTATTTGATGAGCAGGAAATCTATTTTTTAAATCATTTGCAAAACGTATATCTTTATAGGGTACAACATTACTAGCTCTATCATTTTCATTGATATTGACATAAACATTCTCACAATAAGACATCAAAGAACCCAATACGGATTCAAAACTTTCATACCAATAAATATGCTCAATTCCAGATGCTTGTCGAGCTTCTTCGATGGTATATTTATGTCCTTCCCAAACTGCAATATGCGCATTTGTTTTTCTAATAAATAAAGCCTCTTTATATGCTGAATTTGGGCAATCAGGATAAATAATTAAAATAGTTTGCTCTTGGTCAATTCCTGAGAGCCAAAACAAATCAGGATTTTGTCTAAATGGGAAACTTTGGTCGGCACTTCTAGGCATCTCATCATTAGCAAACAAGATAGCCATAGAATTAGGCACTAATTTTGCTTCCAATCTTTTTCTGTTGGCAACAAAAAGTTCAGGATTAATTGCTGTATATTTCATAGGTTATGAGTATTGAGTAGTAAGTATTGAGTAGTAAGTCAAATTCTCTTACGACTTATGTCTTACTACTTGTTACTATAAATTATGCTCTTGCCATTTGCTTATTAATTTCTCTCAATTGTTGCTTGATTTCGTCATTTTTGATTTTACAATTATTGGCTCGTCTTAAATATTCTTTAGCCACTTTAATTTCACGTCTTTGAGCATACAAAGAACAAAGTTGTAAATATGCAGTCGCCTTATTATCATCATCTGGCAATCCTTTTTGAATTGCAATTTTTAAATTCTTCAATGCTTCTTTACTATCGCCTTTTTGAATAGCAATTGTGCCTAATTGTAAATAAGAAACGCCTTCTTGTTGTGGAACCAAGCTACTTTTATTGGCTAAACTTTTACGAATATTTGCTTCTGCATCATCTAAATTTTGGTTTGCCATATCAAAATTAGACTTCAACATATAGTAACCTTGACGAACTGGTTTGATGAGTAAATTAGGAAACTTAATGCTATTCAAAATATCTTTTGCTCCATCAACATCGCCATCGGTTACTAATTTTTGTAAATACATCATTGGCCCTATAAAAATATCCCAAAGAATAGTACCCAAACCTAATGTATAAAAAATCCAAGACCACTGCCAACCTTTATGTACAGTTAAGTGAATTAAAATACCCACAGCAATTAACGCAAATGCCGCATAAAAACGGTACAAAACATAATATTTTCTCATAGTGCAAAAATAATGCTTTTATTTTTATAATGTACTATTTATAAATTGATGATTGCTTTAAATCCGAATTATACAATAGATATTCTATTACAATCAAAAACGCCTGCAAAATATAACACTATGCTTACTTTTGCTCATTCACCATAGAAGTTACTATGTTTCAATCGCAAAAGTTTATATTTTATTGGCATTTTCAATTTCACAACGAATCCTATTGCACAAATCGGGTTAAATAAAAACTCTCCAATATAAAATATTGGAGAGCAACACATAAAAACCCAATGTAGGCTTCTAATGAATTAGAAACTTTCTTTTACAATATTTTCTTCATTAATACCCAAATTGGAAAGACTTTTTCCAACAGCATCCATCATTGGAGGTGGACCACATAAATAATAAAATTTAGTGTTATTATCTGAAGTAGATTTTATAATATCTGCTGTGATAAAGCCATGTTTGTAGCCTTCAATATTTTCGTCAGAAAGAATATTTACAAAATTAGAACCTAATAAAGCCTGAAATTCATCTTCATGGATAATATCTTCTTGTTTTCTATTTGCAAATAAAAGTTTGTTATTTCCAACATTTTTGTGTTGCTCTAAACTACGTAATATCGCTAAAAATGGTGTAATACCAGAGCCTCCAGCTATAAAAACACCTTCTCCTTTATAAGCAATATCTCCATAAACATCTCCAATAATCAATTCATCTCCAGCTTGTAAAGAAAGTAACTCATTTGTAACGCCTTTATGAGAAGGATACGTCTTGATTGTAAATTCAATATGATTATCAGATGGCAGTGAGGTAAAAGTAAAACTCCTCCACTCCTTTTCCCAATTTGGTTTATTTATAGCAACATCAGCTGCTTGTCCTGAGTGGTAAATTAACCCAGATGGTTTTTCAGCTTCAATTCGTAGAACATCATGCGTAAGGTGTTCAATGGTCTTAATTTTAATAATAGATGACATAGTAATTAATTTTTAATATATCTAAGAAATTCTTGTTTAAAACTATCTTTTTCAAATTGTCCAGAGAAAACAGAGGTAATGGTTAAACTATTGGAATCTTTAATTCCTCGTGAGGTAACGCAGAGATGGTCTGCTTCTACAACAACTGCAACGTCATTATGTTTAAAAATAGCTTTCAAAGCATCAGCTATTTGTATGGTTAAACGCTCTTGTACCTGAGGTCTTTTGGCATAAAATTGTACCAAGCGATTAAGTTTAGATAATCTAATAACTTCTTTATCTGGAATATATGCAATATGTACTTTCCCAATTATCGGAACAAAATGATGCTCACAGTTAGAATATAAAGTAATATTTTTTTCTACCAACATTTTATTATAAGCATATTTATTTTCAAATAGACTAATTTCTGGTTTGTTTTTCTCATCTAATCCGCTGAAAGTTTCTTGAACATACATTTTTGCAACTCTTCTTGGTGAGTCTTTTAAACTATCATCAGATAAGTCTAAACCCAATGTTTGCATAATTTTCTCAAAATGCAATGCAATATTTTTAATTTTCTCTTCATCACTTAAAACAAAAGCATCGTGTCGAAGTGGGGTATTTGTAATTGATTTTAAAAAATCACTTTCATTGATTTCTTTCATAATTTATAATTTATTGATTTCAGACATTACTCTTTCCACCATAGCATCACAATAGATAAGATTAAACTCATACAACTCTTTAGGTTCATAATTATTTTCAAGTATATTTCTCAACATTTCCTTTGCTCTACTCAATCTTACTTTTACATTGGCTTCGCTAATTCCTAGTAAGTTGGCAGTTTCCAACACATTCATTCCGTTGATCTCCCTGAGTGAGAAAACCATTCTATAATCTTCAGGAATTACTTCGAGTGCTTTTTCTATAATACCGCCTAATTCTTTATTATTGATGATATGGCTTGTATCATTGCTATTGCTTGTAAACATAGGTATTGATTTTTCGTTGATATTATCTTCTGCATATTCGTTTTTAAAACTTAGTTTTTCCTTTTTTCTAAAACAATTATTCAACATTATTCGAGCAATCCAAGTTTTAAAACCAGCACGACTTTCAAATTGACTTAAATTTCTAAAGGCATCAACATAAGTATCTTGCATTAAATCTTGCGTATCATCATGATTGTAATTGTATGAACGACCAATCTTGTATAAATATGGATTGTATCTTCTTACTATGAGTTCATAAAGTGGTTTTTCGCCATTTAAGATTCGCTGGATTATTTCAATATCTGTTAATTTTTCAAATTGTTGATGTGCCATGAGTTTTTATTTAAATCTTACAATATTAAAAGTTTTACACTGCCTTTGCCAATTTTGCCATTGAAAATGCAGCAATTGCCATAACAATATCTCTAACTGCAACATCGACATAATTAAATCCAACTAAAAGCGATAATGCTATACATACTAACCACGCCGCAACAATTAATCCTCCAATTTCTGGCTTTTTTAAGACAATTAGTCCAGCGATAATTTCAATCACTCCAGCAATCATCATAAATACAGCACCTGAAAAAGGCAAGAACCCTGCCAAAGTTGGGTTTAAGTATTGTTCCCAATTGGTCAATAAATTAGTAAACTTATCAGCTCCTGCTACAATAGGAATTAAAACGAAAGTAATTTTTAATAAGTTAAAAACGTTTTTTACGATTTGTTGTTGATTTTGTGTTTCCATTATATTCTAAATTTTGTTGTTAATAAATATTGGTTCTATATAAATAGAGTTGATGAAACAAGAAAAGGTTACAAGCAAAACCCAAAAAAATGAAAACAAAACCAAAGTGCTGATTATCAATTAATTAAAATTAATTATTTGATGTAATTATTTTTACTCAAGAAATAATCTACACTCGTTTACAAATATTTCTTTGCCTTCAAAATAGATAAAAGTATATTTACGCTGAATTTTACAGAAGATTGAATTTATGGGAGAACAAAATGAACAACATATTACAACTTTAGATGGCTTGTATGAGAATTGGTTTTTAGATTATGCCTCTTATGTAATATTAGAACGTGCAGTTCCTGCTTTGTATGATGGATTAAAACCAGTACAACGTAGAATTATGCATACAATGAAAACATTAGACGATGGTCGTTTTAATAAAGTGGCAAATATTGTTGGTAGTACGATGCAGTATCACCCACACGGCGATGCTTCTATTAATGAAGCCATTGTAAATATAGGTCAGAAAGATTTATTAATTGATTGTCAAGGAAACTGGGGCGATATTAGAACTGGAGATAGTGCTGCCGCTGCGAGATATATTGAAGCTCGCTTATCAAAGTTTGCCTTAGAGGTGATGTTTAATGAAGATACGACAGAATGGCAACTTTCGTATGATGGTCGAAAAAAAGAACCTGTTTTATTGCCAGTAAAATTTCCATTATTATTAGCTCAAGGTATTGAAGGTATTGCCGTTGGTTTATCTACCAAAGTAATGCCTCACAATTTTTGTGAATTGATTGATGCTTCTATCAAATATTTAAAAAAAGAAGATTTTGTTTTATATCCAGACTTTTTAACTGGCGGTTTTGTAGATGTGAGAGAATACAACGATGGGAAGCGTGGTGGAAAAATAAGAGTGCGTGCAAAAGTAGATACGATAGATAAAAAATCACTTCGGATTTCAGAGATTCCATTTGGTACAACGACAGCCAATTTGATTGATTCTATCCTAAAAGCCAATGAGAAAGGCAAGATTAAAATTAAAAAAGTACATGATAATACTGCAAAAGATGTAGATATACAAATCGAATTACAACCTAATATCTCAACAAGTGTTGCTATTGATGCGTTATATGCTTTTACCGATTGTGAGTTGTCTATTTCTCCAAATACTTGTGTAATAATTGATGAAAAACCACATTTTACAGATGTTTCAACCGCATTAAAAATATCAACAGACACAACTGTACAATTATTAAAACGTGAGCTTGAAATTCTATTGGATGAACTTCAAGATAAATGGCATTTTTCATCTTTGGAAAAAATATTTATTGAAAATAGAATTTATCGAGATATAGAAGAGGAAGAAACTTGGGAAGGTGTTATTTCTGCAATTGACAGAGGTTTGAACCCTTTCAAAAACTTATTACAAAGAGCAGTTACACAAGATGACATTGTTCGTTTGACAGAAATTAAAATAAAGCGAATTTCTAAGTTTGACGCCAAAAAAGCTGATGAATATATAAAATCGTTGGAAGATGAAATGGCACAAACACAAAAGAATTTAAAAGGACTTACAGCATTTGCAATTAAATACTTTGAAAATTTACTTAAAAAATATGGCAAGGGCAGAGAACGAAAAACAGAAATTACCAATTTCGATACTGTAGAAGTAAAATTAGTGGCTGCCAACAATGAAAAGTTGTATGTAAATAGAGCCGAAGGCTTTGTTGGTTATGGAAAAGATTTAAAGAAAGAGGAATTTATTTCTGAATGTTCTGATATTGATGACATCATTGCATTTACCAAAGATGGTATTATGAAAGTAGTTCGAAATTCGGATAAAGTATTTATTGGAAAAGACATAATCCATGTTGCAGTTTGGAAAAAAAATGACGAAAGAACAACATACAATGCAGTTTATTTAGATGGCAAATCAGGCAATAATTATGTCAAAAGATTTAATGTAACCTCAATTACACGAGATAAAGAATATCCAATCACTCAAGGCAATCCTAAATCTAAATTACTGTATTTTACTGCTAATCAAAATGCTGAAGCTGAAATTATTGATGTGCAATTAACGCAAGGTTGTTCCGCAAGAATCAAGCGTTTTGATTATGATTTTTCCGAATTAACTATCAAAAATAGAAGTTCTCAAGGTAATATTTTAACCAAATATCCAGTTAGAAAAATTGAATTAAGAACTAAAGGTCAATCCACTTTAGGTGGCTTAGATATTTGGTTAGATGATGATATCGGCAAACTTAATACAGAACAGAGAGGCAAATACTTAGGCAGTTTCCAAAATGATGATAAAATTTTGGTGCTGTTAAAATCTGGTGAATATATGCTAACCAATTTTGAAATTACCAATCGTTATAATATGAATGATAGCATTTCTATTGAAAAATATTATCCAAATACAATAATTTCTGCTATCCATTATATTCCTTCAAAAAAGTGTAATTATATAAAACGTTTTCAGATTGAAACTTCGACATTAGAACAACGTTTTTCATTTATTGCAGATGAAAAAGATGCTCAATTAATTTTTGCTACAACTGTTCCCAATCCTACAATTGAATATGCTTTAGACTTAGGAAAAAACAAATCATCAGAGCCAGAGCAAAGTGTTTTAGCATCAGTAATTGAAGTAAAAGGTTGGAAAGCAGTCGGCAATAAATTTGTTGGTGGTACAATTAAATCTATTTCATTAATTGAATCTGAACCAGCTGAAGAACCAAAGGAACTAAATGAATCGATTAATCAAAATATTGATTTTGAAATTACTAATCTAAAGGAAAATACGAAAGGCGAACAAGGAGAATTATTTTAAAGCTAAAATTATAAATCGACTTCTTTAAACCCAACTTTTACGCTGAAAGAATTGTAATGCTTGATATTCTTCTGAATGTTCTTTAGGTTGGAAATTATATTTCCATTCGGCATGTGGTGGCAAACTCATCAATATAGACTCTATTCTTCCATTAGTTTTTAACCCAAAATGTGTTCCTCTGTCATAGACCAAATTAAATTCAGTATAATATCCACGACGTATAAATTGCCATTCTTTATTGTCATTAGTATAAGGTTTCTCTTTATTTCTATTTACAATCTCAGAATAAATAGGAACAAAACTATTGCCTACGGCTTGCATAAATTCAAACAATTGTTGCTTGGTACAAGTTTCACTTGGCCGCAAATGGTCATAAAAAATACCGCCGATACCACGCATTTGATGTCTGTGTTTGATAGTAAAATACTCATCACACCAAGTTTTAAATTTTGGGTAATAAGAAATATCAAATCTATCGCACTCCTTTTTTAAATATTGATGAAAAAACTTAGCATCTTGTTCATTTGGATAAGCTGGCGACAAATCAATTCCACCGCCAAACCATTCATCTACTAGGGCACCATTTTCAGTTTCCATCATACAAAAATATCGTACATTCATGTGGATGATTGGCACAAAAGGATTTTGAGTATGGATAACAATAGAAACACCTGTCGCATGAAAATAATCCGCATGACGCGTTTCAGATTTCAAAACTTCTGGCAACTTTCCATGTACGTGAGAAAAATTTACACCACCTTTCTCAAAAACATTTCCATCAGTAATCACTCTAGAATCTCCGCCTCCACCTTCTGTTCTATCCCATTTATCCGAGATAAATACAGCTTTACCATCTAGTTTTTCTAAGCCATTACAAATTTGCTGTTGCAAATCAACTAAGTATTTTTTAATTGTTTCTAATGAAGGCATTATTTATATTTATGTCAAAAACTAATTATTTTTAAAATAGAAAAAAGAGCTTACCCAAAACTTTAGATAAGCTCAATAAATTAAGTATATATAAAAGACTACTTATTTTAATCCGCCAATCATATCTTCAGGACGTACCCACTCATCAAATTCTTTTGCAGTTAAGTAGCCCAATTTTATTGCAGTTTCTTTTAAAGTAGAATTATTTTTATGTGCAGTTTGAGCAATTTCAGCAGCTTTATAATAGCCAATTTTTGGATTTAAAGCAGTAACTAACATCAAACTATTATCCAAATTCTTTTTGATATTATCGTGCAATGGCTCAATACCAACTGCACATTTATCATTGAACGACACACAAACATCTGCAATTAATCTTGCAGAATGTAAGAAATTATAAATCATTAAAGGCTTAAAAACATTCAATTCAAAATGACCGTTACTTCCCCCAATATTAATAGCCACATCATTACCCATAATTTGAGCAGCCGACATCGTCATCGCTTCGCATTGTGTAGGATTTACTTTTCCAGGCATAATTGAAGAACCTGGTTCATTGTCTGGAATATGAATTTCGCCTATACCACATCTTGGTCCAGAAGACAACATTCTGATATCATTAGCAATTTTCATCATGGAAACTGCCACTGTTTTTAATGCACCGTGTGCTTCCACAATCGCATCGTGTGCCGCCAAAGCTTCAAATTTGTTATCCGCAGTAATAAATGGCAAACCTGTTAAAGTTGCAATTTCTTTTGCTACATTTTTAGCAT
Organism: uncultured Chitinophagales bacterium; assembly: GCA_964472755.1. GTDB lineage: Bacteria > Bacteroidota > Bacteroidia > Chitinophagales > JADIYW01 > JADJSS01. Next base: position 12,863 of record CAYYMF010000020.1, read on the forward strand.
AACCTTTTGGTGTATTAATTCCAGTACCAACAGCTGTTCCTCCTAAAGCCAATTCTGATAAATGTGCTAAAGTATTTTCAATTGCTCTAATTCCATGATCCAATTGAGAAACATAACCTGAAAATTCTTGACCAAGTGTCAAAGGTGTAGCATCCATAAAATGCGTACGTCCAATTTTTACAACATTAGCAAATGCTTTTGATTTTTTTGCTAAAGTATTTCTTAATTTTTTGATACCAGGAATAGTTTTTTCTACTAAAATTGCATAAGCTGCAATATGCATCGCTGTTGGAAAAGTATCATTCGATGATTGGGATTTATTGACATCATCATTTGGGTTAATTAATTTTTTTTCATCAGAAAGATTTCCGCCTAATAAAACATGACCACGATAAGCAATCACTTCGTTACAATTCATATTGGATTGTGTTCCTGAACCTGTTTGCCAAACCACTAATGGAAATTGGTCATCTAATTTTCCTGCAAGTATTTCATCGCAAACTTGTCCAATAATATCCGACTTTTTCTTGTCTAAAACCTTCGCTTTGTGATTGGTGATTGCAGCAGCTTTTTTTAAATAAGCAAATGCTCTAATAATTTCTTTAGGCATTTTATTAATATCTTGTGCAATTTGAAAGTTCTCTATAGAACGTTGGGTTTGAGCACCCCAATACACATGAGCCGGAACTTTAACTTGTCCCATGGTATCTTTCTCAATTCTGAATTCCATTTTCTGAAAATTATAGGTTATAAATACTTTTGTAATTAAAAAATCGCTGTAAATATACGGAATTATACAAATTCTATAATTATAAAACTTGATAATTTTGTCTGATTTATAATAAAACTCTGAGTAGCATCACAATTCCAAAAACAAACAAAGAAATCCCTACCAATTTCTTAAACATAGAAAGTTTTTCTAAACTTAAATTATATTTAAGATAGTAACCAAAACGCATTTTTAATAAGTCAAAAAAGAAAATGGTAAATAAAATAAAAAAGTAGTAAATAAACTTTTCATTAGAGGTGTATCCTTGAACTGCTGTGGCTGTATATAAACCCATCCACCAAACAATTACAAATGGATTTGTTAAATTAATCGAAATCCCTTTGATAAACGCACCACCAATAGTTTTTACATTTTCAGTACCCACGCCTTTTAAATTCGTTTTAGAAATGAATGTTATCACACCAAATAACATTAGAATAATCCCACCTATTAAACCAACATAAAACTTAAATTTTTCAATATGAATTTCAGCAAATATTTCATTTATTAAAATAATTAATGCGGCATCGCTCACAATAATAGCTAAAATATATGCTAAACCAGATTTCCAGCCTCTCGTAATTGTAATATCAATTAATCCCAAAAAGATTGGACCAATTAAAAAACTTACCATAACGCCGATTGATATTCCTTTTAAAGCAACTTCCATTTTGCCAAAAATACATAATTTATAGAGAACAAAACAGCATCGTATCCTAATAAAAAAACTTTATTTTTGTCATTTAATGGAAGGCTATTTTGACATAATTATCGTAGGTGGTGGAGCAAGTGGATTTTTCACTGCAATTCAAATTACAGAACAAAATCCTAATCTTTCAATTTGCATTTTGGAACAAAGCAAGAAAGTATTAGAAAAAGTAAAAATTTCAGGTGGCGAAAGATGTAATGTAACAAATATCTGCTCAGACCCAAAAGAATTAGTAAAAAATTATCCAAGAGGCAATAAAAATTTACTGAATATTTTTTATGCTTTTAATACAACACATACAATCCGTTGGTTTGAAGACCATAATATTCAATTAAAAACTGAAAGTGATGGAAGAGTTTTTCCTAAAAGCAACACCTCACAAACAATAATTGATTGTTTTTTAAACTTATGTCATGAGTATAAAATTAATATTCAAACAGAACAAAAGGTAGTTCAAATTCAAGCAATTGAACAAGCATTTCATCTACAAACTTTAAATAAAAAATACACTTGTAAAAAATTAGTTTTAGCATGTAGTACTAGCAAAATTATTTTAGACGAAATTGAAAAATTAAACACCTCAACAATACCTTTAATTCCTTCATTATTCAGTTTTAATACTAAAAATCTACTCTTTAAAGAATTAGCAGGCATTACATTAGAAAACTGTACCGCACAAATTGTAAATACCAAAATCAAAACAGAAGGAAATATTTTGATTACACATACTGGAATTACTGGACCTTGTATCTTGAAACTATCTGCATTTGGAGCGAAAGAACTTTTTCATCTAAATTACAATACAGATATTATTATCAATTGGAATAACGACAATTTCAATGATACAATTAGCGTTTTATCAGATTTTAAAATAAGTGAAGCTAAGAAAAAAGTAAGCAATGCAAAGCCCTATTCTATTCCAAATAGATTTTGGATTAATTTATTAACTATTTCTTCTATAGATAAAGAAAAGAATTGGGCAGACTTAAATAAACAAGAAATTAAAAATCTAGCAACAAATCTTTCACAATTTAGCTTGAGAATTAATGGCAAAAGTACCAATAAAGATGAATTTGTAACAGCTGGTGGCGTCTCACTTCAAGCCGTCAATATGAAAACAATGCAATCAAAACAATTTGAAAATTTATATTTTACTGGCGAAATCCTTGATATTGACGGAATAACTGGTGGATTTAATTTTCAAGCAGCTTGGTCCACTGCTTATCTCGCTGCAAAACATATTGCTAGTTTAAACTCATAGAAATGATAAAGAGCAATGAACACAAATAATTTTTTTAGAAAAAAAATGAATAATGGATTGCAAATAACAGAGTATATTTATGAATTATTTCATTATTAAATTATTCCATTTTTCTTATATTTGAGGTATGGAAATTCCTGCTTCAGCACAAAAAATATTAAATGCCGAGACTGCGGCTTTAAAATTAGATAGAATAGCATTTCAAATCTTAGAAAATACCTTTCATAGTCCAGAAATTGTAATGATTGGAATAAAAGATGGAGGCTACATAATTGCAGAAAAAATTACAGAAAAAATAAGACAGTATTATCCAGAAAAAAAAACAGTATTACTTTCTTTAACTATAGACAAAATAAATCCAGTTGGACAAGTAATAGAACTTATACCGAATACAAATTTAGAAGGAAAAACTATTGTATTAATTGATGATGTTGCAAATACTGGAAAAACGATGTTTTATACATTTAATGAATTGACTAAATATAATTTAGAAAAATTAATTACTTGTGTTTTGATAGATAGAACACATAAAAAATTCCCTATTCAATCTGATATTGTAGGCTTGCAGATGGCTAGTACTTTTAATGAACATATCATTGTAAAAATTGAAAATAACGAAACAGAAGGTGCATATTTATTTTAAATACTAATATTTTTTTGATGAAGAAAGAAGTAATATTTGCATTTTTACTTTTTATAAGTACATTTTGTTTTTCTCAGAAAAATGGTTTTAATATTGATGATTTAGTAGAACCAAATGAACAAGAATTATTGATTATAGAACGCATAAATTATCTAAATGAAATGCGAAAATTAAGTTCTGATTTATTTTGGAAAGATTTTGGTTTCGGAGAGTTTCCTGGTACTATTGTTTATTTTACAGATTCGCTTTCCTATTTTATCAATCCTGAGCAATCAGTTTTAGATAAAATATCAAAATTCAAAGCACTAAAAAATCCTTATGATTTTACAATTCTAAGATTAGCCCTTCCATTTGATGCACCAACCTTTGTAATCCAAACACTATTTGAAACATCAGAAGGAAATAAAAAAAATATCAACTATATGTTGCCTATTTTATTCTGTAGTTCTCCAGAAGTGAGTAAAACTTTACAACCTGAAATTAATAGTACAGAACTTTGGGCAAGCAATACTTTACACGAATATTTTCACCAATATCAATTCAAGATAAAAGCGATTTATAGTTATCTTAATGTCTTTATTTCTCAAAAGAAAATGTTTGACAAAGACAGTATGCAATCCATTTACAACAAAAACTGGAACTTTAAAGATACTTTAGTCAAAGAAAATGATTTATTACTTAAAGCCATTAATTCCGATAACCTTGAGGCTGAAAAAAATTATTTTACTCAATTTTTAAAATCAAGAAATAAAAGACGATTAGAATACCAAAAGAAAACAAAATTTGCAATTGGTCAAATTGAAGATTTATGGGAAAAAATTGAAGGCACAACTTTATATCTTGAAGCTGTACTAAAACAAAACTTTGAGCAACTTCCTCCTCAAAATTATCTAATTCAACACGATGCTTTATTTTTAAATCAAAATATATATAGTGGGTTCAATCTTGCAAATGATTTAAAATACACTTTAATACAAGATGCAGAATATTATTTTGGAGCAACTGGTGTAAACTTAATTCGCTTATTAGAAAAACATAATATTGATTATAAAAAAGATTTTTTCCAATATGCATCAATGCCTTTATCTACTCAATTAAAGTACTTTTATAAAATAAAATAATTCAATGTTCTCTAAGTTATTTCCTAAAAAAGCAATTATTTTATTATGTTCATTTGTATTATTAATAACAATTTCAGTTATTGTTTTTTGTAATAATAAAGTCGAACAATTTTCAAATGACAAATTATACAGCGATATTAATAAAATCCCTCACAATCATGTAGGCTTACTTTTAGGAACTTGCAAAACATTAAAAGACAGGATTACTATCAATCCATTTTGGCAACATCGAGTAGATGCAACATATTTGCTTTGGAAACATAAAAAAATAGATATTATTTTAATCAGTGGTGATGGTGGGTGGCATGGCTATAATGAGCCAGAAGATTTCAGGAAAGCACTTTTAAAATTAGGCATTCCTGATTCCGTGATGATTATAGATGCAGCAGGATTTAGAACACACGATTCAGTCATCAGAGCATTGAAAATATTTGGCTTAAAAAAATTTACTATTATTTCTCAACTATTTCATAATAAAAGAGCATTAGTTATAGCAAACAAATATATAATTGATGCAATTGGGTTTAATGCAAATGACGTTGGACGCAAACATCTATGGTTTAATTTTTTTAGAGAAAAACTGGCAAGAGTAAAATTATTCTTAGATTTATATATTCTCAACACACAGCCACACCTTTTAGATGATACAAGATTTATTAATTAAGTAAATAACAAATGAAAATGAAATATATTTTAGCATTAGACCAAGGCACTACCAGCTCAAGAGCTATTTTGTTTGATGAATCAAGTAGTATTGTTGCCATAGCACAAAAAGAATTTACACAAATATTCCCACAACCAGGTTGGGTAGAGCACAATCCTGAAGAAATTTGGCAATCTCAAATTGAAACTGCCAAAGAAGTTATTGTCAAAGCGAATATTCTTCCTTCAAGTATTGCAGCTATTGGCATTACCAATCAAAGGGAAACGACTATAATTTGGGATAAAGAAACAGGCAAACCCATTTACAATGCGATAGTTTGGCAAGATAGAAGAACAGCTAGTTTTTGTGATGAATTAAAATCAAAAAATCTACAAAATTATATAAGTGAAAATACAGGATTAGTTATTGATGCGTATTTTTCTGGTACAAAAATCAATTGGATTTTGAACCATGTGGAAGGAGCAAGAGAAAAAGCACATCAAGGAAAATTATTATTCGGAACTATAGATACTTGGCTGATTTGGAACTTAACAAAAGGTAATGTTCACGCAACAGATTATACGAATGCTTCCAGAACTATGATTTATAATATTAAGAATTTAGAATGGGACAAAAAACTCTGTTTAGATTTAGATGTTCCAATTTCTATTTTACCTCAAGTATTAAACTCTTCAGATGATTTTGGAAGGACACATCCAGATATATTATTTAATGAATCTATTCCAATAACAGGTGTTGCTGGCGATCAACAAAGTGCCTTATTTGGACAAGCTTGTTTCGAAAAAGGAATGGCAAAAAATACTTATGGTACAGGTTGTTTTATGCTAATGAATACCGGAGAAAAGTTTGTACAATCAAAATCAGGATTAATCACCACAATTGCTTGGGGATTAGATGGAAAAATTACGTATGCATTAGAAGGAAGCGTTTTTGTAGCTGGTGCCGCAATACAATGGCTTCGTGATGGTTTAAAATTAATAGATACAGCAAAAGATTCAGAATATTTTGCTTTAAAAGTAGATGATACTGGTGGCGTCTATGTTGTGCCTGCATTTGTTGGCTTGGGAGCACCTTATTGGAATATGTATGCACGTGGAGCAATATTTGGGCTAACTAGAGGAACTGGAAAAGCTCATTTAATTAGAGCAACTTTAGAATCATTGGCATATCAAACTAATGATATTTTACAAGCAATGCAACAAGACGCTGGCATAAATCTAAGTGAATTAAGAGTAGATGGTGGAGCTTGTGCCAATAATTTATTAATGCAATTTCAAGCAGATATCATAGATGTACCAGTAGAAAGACCAAAACTCATATAATCCACGGCATTAGGTGCTGCATTTTTCGCTGGTATCTATGTTGGACTTTATTCTATTGAAAAAATCAATAAAATAAAAGCCATAGACCATAGGTTTGAACCAAAGATGCAAGAAGAGAAAAGAACTAAGCTTCTTAAAGGTTGGAAAAAAGCAATTAAACGAGCGATAGATTGGGAGTTGGACGAATAAATAAAAGCCAATATTAATATAATATTTATTTAACAAAAAAAATATTGCAAAATAAAATCTTTATAATACTTTTGCCTCTGAATTTAAACTAATTAAAAAAAATCAAAATGAAAAAATTATTCGTATTATTTGCTGCTGCTACATTATTCGTAGGAGTACAAGCTTGTAAATCTACTGAACAACCTGCTGAAGAAGTAGTTGAAGCTACTGAAGAAGTAGTTGAAGATGCTGCTGCTGTAGTTGATTCTGCTGCTGCTGTAGTTGATTCTGCTGCTACTGTAGTTACTGAAACAGTTGCTAAGTAATTTACTTAAACAGTAAAATTAAAGCCCCAAATTATTTTGGGGCTTTTTTTATTTTTTTAACATTCCATTCTTTTAAATTTTAGCTCCAATTATTATATTTGCAACAACTAAATCAATCAAAAATGAAGAAATTATTTGTATTATTTGCTGCTGCTACATTATTTGTAGGAGTACAAGCGTGTAAATCTACTGAACAACCAGCTGAAGAAGAAACTGCTACTGAAGAAGTAGTTGAAGCTACTGAAGAAGTAGTTGAAGATGCTGCTGCTGTAGTTGACTCAGCTGCTGCTGTAGTTACTGAAACAGTTGCTAAGTAATTTACTTAACAATTAAGAAAATGATAGGCTGTCTGAAAAATTTCGGACAGCCTATTTAATTTTTACTATTATTTTTGAACGCTTTTTCCTGTAACAGACTTGCACATTAATAACTAAAAAAATGTATAAAAATGGAACAAGTAAAGTGATTTCAGAATTATAATAAGATGTATATTTACCGTAGAATTAAAACAGAAAATTGTAACCTTATTTTTGGACATTCCAATGTTCAATTTTAAATCTATATTTATTGTCAATGAAGATTTGTCTTTTAGCCTTTTTTATTTGTAATATATTCGATGTAAATGCTCAGTTTTTTTCTTGGCAATGCAACTGCTCCACAGTCAAATTTGTCTTTATGGTATCAACAACCTGCTGAAAACTGGATGACTTCTGCTTTGCCAATTGGCAATGGCAGAATTGGAGCGATGGTCTTTGGTGGAGTGATTCAGGAAGAGATTCAGTTTAATGATAAAACTTTATGGACTGGCAATAAAAATACAAGAGGTTCATATCAAAATTTAGGAAATATCCTAAAGTGGATACTGTTGAGAATTACAGAAGATTCCTTGATTTAGAAACTGCTACTTGTCAAATAGACTATAAAGCTAAGGAGATTAATTATAAAAGAACTTATTTTGCTAGTTATCCTGATAATGCCATAGTATTGCACTTTTCAAGCGATGCTGAAGCTGTAATCTCTTTTGATATCTTATTAAAAGATGCTCATTCATCAGAAGTGGTAATTTTAGATAGTTCGATGATTTTTAGAGGAAAGCTAGATATTCTTTCTTATGAAGCACAGTTAAGCATAAAACATGAAGGTGGTATTCTTAAAAAGAACAATCATCAATTAAGTATTCAAAATGCCAATTCTGTTACTCTAATTCTAACATTAGAAACTAATTACGAACCATTGAAGCTGATTATATTGGATATGATGCTACTAAATTAAGTTCAATAGTTGCTCATCAAATGTCATCAGCTTATTCTAAAAGCTATGATACATTATATGCTCGACATATTTTGGATTATAAATCATTATTCGATAGAGTATATTTGAATTTGGGAAATACTAATCCAACTATTCCAACCGATCAACTTCAACGGTTGTATAATAAAGGAACCAGAAATACGGCATTAGATGTATTATATTTTCAATATGGACGATACTTAATGATTTCAAGTACTAGAGGAATTGCATTACCCTCTAATTTACAAGGGTTGTGGAATAATAGCAGCGCACCAGCTTGGGGTTCTGATATTCATACAAATATAAATGTCCAAATGAATTATTGGCCTGCTGAAATAACCAATCTTTCAGAATTACATAGTTCCCTGACAGATTATGTTTTCAATGAAGCAATTCTACAACCTGCATGGCAAAAAAATGCTACCACTTTGGGTGCAGCAGGCTGGACTTTAAGAACACAATGTAATATATTTGGCTATTCAGATTGGGAGCGGAATAATCCAGCCAATGCATGGTTAGCAATGCATCTATGGCAACATTATGCATACACATTAGACACTGTTTATTTAAAGCAAAAAGCATATCCAGTGATGAAATCTGCGTGTGATTTTTGGTTGTCTTATTTAATAAAAGATAATAATGGAAAATTGATTGCTCCAAAGGAATGGTCGCCAGAGCATGATCCTTTGCAAGATGGTGTAGCTTATGCTCAACAGCTGATTTTTAATTTACTCGAAAATACCTTAAAGGCTAGTGAGATTTTAGGCGAAGATACTTCATATCATACTATCTTGCAAAATACATTATTAAATTTAGATAATGGAATAGCCATAGGACATTGGGGGCAGATTAAAGAATGGAGAAACTATAAGCGTGAAGAAAATAAAAAGAAAAAACAACATAGACATATTTCGCATTTGATAGCTTTATTTCCTGGAAATAAAATTTCTCCTTTGCTAGAAAAAAGTACTCAGATGCAGCTATTAAATCCTTAAATAGAAGAGGCAATTCTGGCCCTGGATGAAGTAGGGCATGGAAAATTTATGCTTGGGCAAGATTATTAGATGGGGAAAGAGCATATCAACTTATTCAGGCGGTTTTGCAAAATACAACAGCTACAAATACTAATTTTGATGAAAATGGCGGTGCTTATCAAAATTTATTAGATGCTCATCCTCCTTTCCAAATAGATGGTAATTTTGGGGGAACTTCGGGAATTGCAGAAATGTTATTACAAAGCCATTTGGAAAAAATTCAATTACTACCTGCTGTACCAAAGGCTTAGTCGAAAGGAAGTGTGTATGGGTTAAAAACAATGAATAATTTTACTATTGAAATAATTTGGGATTTGGACTCTCAGACTCTGGCGATTATTCACTCTGGTTCTGGAAATAAGTGTTCGATTTATTTTAAGAATATTGCTAATGCAAAAATTATAGACAACAATGGTCGTTCTGTTCCGTTTGTCGTAATTAATAATGATGAGATTGAGTTTCCTACATCAATAGGTTTGAGTTATACAATTAGTATCTTCAATTGATAATAAAACACTTAGTTTACTGTCTTTCCATTGAATACAATAACATCAAATGCTGGCATTTCAAATGTAATTATTGTATCAATATTTATTTTTTGCTCTGAAATGTTTTTATAAATATTTTTGTTTGGAAATACTGATGATAAAAATATTTCTCCTTTTATATAATCAGGAATATCTATTAATATTTAATTCATACCAAGAATTATATAAAACAAAAGAACGCCATGGAACAGCATGCTCTCGCTCATGACAAGCTAAAAAAGAACGACGGAGCTGTCCTAGAGCAACCATTCCTATAACACTAGAAACATAAAAAGTATCTGTTGTCTGTAAGAGCGTATTCCGATTCCATTTACCTGAAATTATTGTATAGGAATCAGCCTTTTCTTTAGAAATCTTAGTGATTTTATTATTACTATCACTGATAATTGAAATTTTGCCCTTGCTATTTATAGTTTTTGTATGGTTCTCTGCAAAATAACGTAGCGTATATTGACCAGAATTTTTAATGTTTAATGCATAGGTATTTTGCTTTTCTTTGTTTCCAGTATTACCTAAATGATAATCAGAAGCCACAATTTTTCCTGTTTCATCGACTAGGTCAAAGCCAGTAATATTCATCTGATGTTTTCCTGATTTATATAAAAATTTAAAACGCCATATTCCAGCTGATTTAATTTCTACTTCTCCTTTAGATACTACTATTTGCGAAGAACTAAAGCCAAAGCTAAGAATAGAATCAGGGATGGATTCGGTAGTTTCTTGCCATGAGTTTTTATTCCAAGAGTATATGTCAAAATTTGAATTAAATGTACTGTTCACAGAATTTATTCCAAGTGGAGTTTCTAAGCCTGCAAAAATATGATTGGAAGCAATGACGACACCACGTGTATTGCCAATAACTAGAGTTTTTGTATTATCACAGCAATCTTCTATCTTATAAAACATTGGAACAATACTTTTCATTTGAATATCCTTAGAAGTGGAAATTTTCATCTCTGTTCGTAAGTAATGAGAACCGTCTCTCAATACAGCACGCCATTGGATGGTGAGTTCGCCGTAGGAAAGAAGTGCTACTAAAGCCTTTCCTGGAAGTTGTTCAGAGATTTTGAGAACAGTAAAGTTAGCATTTAGATTTTCTTCATGAATAGATTGCCATTTCATTTCTGATGCTTTAACTTTTGTATTATTGCCAAGTGTCAATTCAAAAAGTTCCGTTCCGCCTTCAATTTACATTTCAGCAGAACCACCAAAAAAGAGTTGGTCTCCATGTTGAATAAAAGAGGCTGTAAACAATTGATTAGAAAATATCCATTTACTTTCTTGCTTTGTTAATGTTGCAATCTCAGGCTGTATTCTAGATGGGAATTTTACTGAACCTGCTTTTACAAAATCAATTGTAAGCAACAATAAAAAAGCCAAAAAGAGTATATTTTAGTTTAAAATTGTGTTGTATTTTTAAGATATTGAAAAATGAAGGGTTTTAAGTATTTTCATTCGTTAAAAAATTAGATAAAAAATTACATTTCCAATAAATTATTTATATGAATATAGTATGCTATTTATCTATAAAACTATTGATGTAATTGTTATTCAGAACGGCTGTTATAATTTCGAAAAAAATGGTTTTTATTTACTTAGTTTGTGGTGTAGGTAATCAGTGAAAATAAAAGAGGCTGTCCAAAATATTTTGGACAGCCTCTTTTATTTTTTAATAAGAACTGAAACTAAATTAGAATTTAAAAGACAAGCCTATTTTTGCATAAGAAGCTTCATTGTAACCAGTTTCTAAATTCACTCCGATATTATCTACAAAATAATAAGTTGCACCAATACCAGAACCAACAACAACACCACCACCAAATGGATTTCCACTCACTTTGTCTTTTAATTTAAAGCCACCGCCAATATGTAATGGAATGTATAAGTCAAATTTGTCTGCATCTAATTTTGCATTTCCTTTTTCAGAAATCAATTGATAAATATGGAAATTTCCACGTACTCCAATTCCAAAATATCTATATTTTAATGAATCATTTTTATACTTTTTTCCTGCAAAAGTAAACCAGCCACCAAAACTAAAATAAGGACTTACTGCATAGTCCATATTCATCGTAACACCAGGTACAAAACCAACACCAGCATTTTTAAAATTTCCATTCCAATCTGAACCAATATAAACATGATGACCTAAATTGGTAGTTACATTCATGTGAAAATCTCCTTTTTCAACTGCCTTAACTTCCTGCGTAAAAATTACAACAAACAATAAAATAATAAAAATAATTTTTTTCATATTAAATCTTTTTTACAAAAATATATAAAAACAACGATTGCTACAATATTTTATCATTAATACAACAACTCCAATAGCTCTTGTTCCATTTGTTGGTTCGTAACATTATTGTATGAACTTAAAATATTTCTTTTTTCTTTTTCGGTTAGATGCCAGCTCAAAGAAGCTTTATTATTTTCTTCAGATGGTATATAGACAAAGTCAATGAAGTTAATTTTAGTTTTATAATCTTCAAAAATAATTGCAAAAGATTGGTCAGCATTATAGTTTTGAAGATTAAACATATTAGAATAAATACCACCAATTGGAGACAATAACTCTCCTATATAGGTATGTTTTTTATCTTTATTTTGTTCTTTTCGTTCAGTTGATTTTATCGTAACAATAACTACACCCGAAGTATTTGCTTCTATCCAATCTTTAAATGCATTCATATACCTTGCTGTTACAATATATCCATAATTATCACGAAAACCTGCATCCATAGCATAAACTCTGGGTTCAGTTGGCATACTAACTGAAGGTAAAATATATGGGTAAGTTGCTCCAGTACGGAGTGCACATACCAACCCAACATCTTCGGCTCCATTATTTTTAAAATATCGCATAAACTCTACGGCATCTGTAATTGTATATTGCTTATTTATTTTATCTGAATGGATATAAGGTTTTAGCAAATAGCTTATTGGTTGAGGCGAAAAATACAACATTCTTTGATCTTCAGTTATTGTAGAACCTATAACCATCATCGGAATATCAGCATTAGATTCTAGTAGTTTATAATCCATCAATTTTTTATCCAAAATAAAATTGGTATTCTTATTAAATTCTCTATCAAAATAATATGCTCTATCTTTATTATATCGAATCGAGCCATACTTCACTTTTCTAAAAGGATAGAAAATATCATTTGTTGAAGCCGATGTCATCACTGCATTCAATAAATCTTTCCCAATATTATCTAAGTATTTTTCATTATCTAGTCGGATATTTGAATCTGTTTGAGCTTGTAAATATAATTCTCTAAAATAAGCAGCACCATACATACCACCAGATGCTCCACTAATTAGGGCAGTTCTTTTAAAAAATTTTTGCTTAGAAACTTGATTCAATTTTTGAATTACATAAAATGTCCAATAAGCAGCTTTAGAGCCACCGCCTCCAACATTGAGTATAACTAATTTTGGTTTTGTTTTATTTTGATTCTTTTTCTTCCAATTATTTAATATTTGTTCAGTATATAGCTTATCATCTTCAAAATTAGAATTGCTAGATTGTGCCTCGATTACATTATAATTATAAGCTACTTTACTATCATATTTTAAACCAAATATTTTATTTTTATAAACTACTAAATCGTAACGAGTAAGAATATTTAGAAAAAAAATTATACCCAAAAATGCTATAGTAATCCAACTTTTAAACCAAAATAAGAACAATGTAAATACAACTGAAAACACAGTCAATAAGAGAAAAAGTGTAGCACCAGCAGGAATACTAAAGTCTAAATAATCCATTAGAAAACCCAATGCAATTAAAGAAGTTAAGCTGATTACAATAATTGCAAATATATTTCTATGATGTAAATAATAAACTGCATCTATTAATTTTTGATCATAAATTGGAATGTCGCTTACTTTATAAACTCGCCAAGGATAATACCAATAATGCTCTACTTTCCATTTCTTGTTTTTAGAATTGTCTTTTTTTAAATCAAAAATATCCAACTTTATATTTTTACGTTCTAGGTTTTCTTTTGATTTATTTGATAATTTCTCAATAAAGGTTTTAATATCTTCTGCAAAAAAAATAAAGTAAATAGAGTATAAAATAATCATACATATATTTCCTAAAATCAAGCCTACAATATGTAAGAAAATATGAAATGAACCTTGTAGTCCTTGATGGCTTTGAAATAGAAAAATTTTTATAACATAAACAATTGTAAATATTAATGGTAAGATGGTATTATTTAAAACAAATCTTGTAAAAGGTTTAGAAACATAGACTATGAAATCAAATTTGCTAACATCAAGAATATAAACACACACATTCCAAGTCATCATAAATCCACCCATTGCAATGCCCACAACAAAAAAACTCAAAAAGTTTACTTTTCCAAAAAGCTCAGGGTCAAGTAGTAATAATGGAACACCGTATTGCTTTCCTAAACTTTCAAATAAAATAAGGAATAATAATAACCAAACGAAATTTAGATAAAGATGTTTTTTAATATGTAGGAGCAACAACTTTACAGGGAAAGAATTAAAAATCCAATAGCCTATTTGTTTAATATGTAACCACATATTTTTTTAGTTTTCAAATACACCAATGTCTGGCTTTCCAATTCTCAATTTTCCAGTTAAATCAATTAAAGGATAGAAATCTATATCGTTACCAGCATTTATGCAGGGTGAAGTTCCTTGAAGTCTGAAATCTGATTTAAGTATATTTTCAAATTTTGGATCAGCATTAATACAATTTTGAAAATTCATATTTGTCAAAAGATTACCACTTTGATTTTTGATACACGAGTGGTTAAATGTATAATACAACTTATGCATATTTTCACTAATATCATCAAAAAACAATTCCTCATTTAAAGTACCATAGATTATAGAATTTCTAACTAATAAACTAGAGGAATCAGCAAAAATTGGGGTATTGCCAACCATAAAATAATTGCTAAAATAGAAAGCTGGTGTTTTGCTGTGTGAAATATAGGCATTGCTTTGTGCAAAGAATGTACAATTTATAAAACTATAATCGCCGCCGTGATACAAGCCAATAATATTTGTTCCTGCTCCATAGCACAAGAGGTTTTCTGCTTGAATTTTGCTTAAAAAACCAAAAATATTATAAAAAGAATTATTAAAAATCTTTGAGTTTTTTATAACCAATTTTGCTCCATTAGATAATTTAGCATCATTCAATTTTTGGGTATTCTCTGCAACATTATCTGTAATCAGAATATTGCCAACATTGATACCGTATTGAGCATTTTGTAGATTCAAATATTCTATTGTTCCTTCACTTCCTCTTAGAAAAAATAATCCTGCCCATTGACCAGGATATTTTTCATAAGATGTACCAGAAATATCTTTATCCAATCGATAAGTTTTAAATAATACAGTAGCTGAAATATCATTTCCACCTTGAATATTTAATTTTCCTTCCACTAACATTGCTGCATTGCCTCCAAAATATACTTTACAGCCTGACTGAATATTTAGTGTACTATTTTTATCAACTGATAAATAATTTAGAATAACATAAGGTAAATCATTCGTCCAAGTAGTATTTACAAGAATGGTATCGCCATCAAAAAAATGAGCATTTTGACCATAAGCTTGTAAATAAACAAATTGTTGTTTGTTTTCCATTTTTAATTGGATTGAGTCCAGCAAAACAAATGGTAAATTATTACTATTTGGGTCGATAGTTACTTCGACAAAAACATAAATACTATCATTTGCTGGAATAATAACATCTTTAAAAATGGTTCCAGTATCGCCATCTACATTTATTCTATAATTTGAAGTATTAGATAATTTTAACTCTTCAATTTTTATTGCTTTGTGTTCATTATTTTTAATCGTTATGAATTTAGTAGTCGAGCCTAAAGACGTAAAAACTGTATCAAATTTTAATGTGTCATTTGAAAAACTCAAGGAATTGGTAGCAAAATTCTTATCTTTTTTACAAGAAATAATAAAGATGATAAATAGAGCAAGGATTATATTTATTGGTAGAAATTTCATCACATTGTAAATATAACTAAAAAGCAATTGCTAAAGTTGCTATACTAATTTTTATATTTTCATTTATTTTCAATGAAGTTGCACAGGCTTCAAGAGTTGCTCCTGAAGTTAGAACATCATCAACCAATAAAATATGTTTATTGTAAATTGCCTTTTCGTCTATCAATTCAAATGCATCTTTAATATTTTCCCATCTTTCTGATTTGCTTTTTTGGGTTTGCGTAGATGTATTATGAATCCTTCGGATAATTTTAGTATTTATTGGTACATTTAAAACATTGGCTATCCCTTCTGCAATTAATTCACTTTGGTTGTAACCACGAAGATTTGTCTTTTTGGGATGCAATGGAACAGGAATCACAATATCAAATTGATGTGCTTCGTGTATTTGTGCAATAGATTCCCCAAGTTGTTTTCCAACATAAGTTGCCAATTGTTTACGATGACCATATTTAATATTGTGTAAAATATTTTGAGTCAATTCTGATTTAGAAAAATAAAGATAGGAAGTTGCAAATTCAATAGGAATACGTCCTTCAAATATTTTTTGTGCTGGATTTTCTTTAATGTTTTCAAATTTTGTAAAAGGCAAATTATTAAGGCAAATAAAACACAAATGCTGCTCTCCTTTCAATAGCATACCATTACAAGCACCGCAAATTTTTGGATAGAACAATTCGTAGATATCTGCAAAATAGGTATTTGAGAGTAATTTCATTTTCTAAGGTTGAAAATAAAAATACAAAAAATTTCCTTTCATAAAAAAGAAAAACCGCAGAAAATGGCATCCCATTTTCTGCGGCAATTACTAACACTAATTACTCAAAGAGTTTTTTTAATCTATTGCTATAAACTCACCATTTTTTGAAATAAAAATATAATGCTGTTCATCGTACATATCATCATAATCGTCGTCATCATCATTATCACGAATATTAATATTGACGCTATTCGAACTATCACTTTGAATATTTATTTTCACTTTATTGTTTACCTTTACTTTTCTATAAGTTTCTTTGTCCCAATTGATGGGCATATCAGAAATATCAATATAGTCTTCAGTCTTTGGTGTCCATTGAATTACTTTGTTTTCAGGCACATAAACTCGAACAATCAATTTTTGGTTTCTAATTTTACGCTCTTTGGTATTAAAACTAAACAGTGGATCAATGATTAGTTTATTATTCAATTGAGTCAGTTGATGTGAAATTGAAGTAGCATTTTTTAAGGCTTCTTTTTCTGTTTTACCAAAAGATGAAAACTCTTTCTCTACATAAAATGAATCTAAAGGCGTTGTAAGAATTTGAATATCTACATCATTTTCAATTTCAAAATCTTTACCTAAAAAACTCATCAAATCGCCAAAACTATTAATATTTATCTGATAGTCTTTCTTATTCATAGGTGAAATATCTAATTTCAAAGTATCACCCATTGCACTATAATTCAATGGAACAGACTGCACTATCTTTTCTTTGTGTTTGAAAAAAGTGGCACCTTCTTTTGTTACAAATGAAAGGATAAAAAGTCCAGCAATAATTAATCCAATAATTGGCAATATGGTTTTTAAATTAAATACTTTATAATTTTTTGAAAACAAATGAATCAACAATAATATCAATCCAACTAATGCAGATACACCTACCAATAATCCTCCTAATATCAATAAAATAGGACTATTTGTATTGGCATCAAATAAAAATTGTTTTGCTATTGGTGTGCCTATAAAAACACTAACTATAAATGCGATTACCGTACCAATTAAAGACAAAATAATGCTACCGAAAATGATATATAATAATACTTTACTTAGTTTAATTAAAATATTAAAAAGTATGCTTACAAATTTCCCAATAGCATTTACGATATTGTTCAAAGAACTATTTGAGCTAGTTAATTCCTCTATCTTCTCATTTTTTTTTTCGACGATATTAGATAAATTAATTGGCTCTCCTTTCATAGCTAATTTTTCTGCGGTTGTTTTAGCTTCTGGCATAATTATCCAAAGGATAATATAAACCAATAATGCAGTCCCAACGGTAATAAATGGCGAAATAATAAATACAATTCTCAACCAAATTGGGTCATTAATACCGAAATAAGCTGTCAATCCACTACAAACACCAGCGACAACACTATTGTCTTTATCTCTGTATAATCTTTTTTCAGTTGATGTACTTTTTTGAAAATTTGATGTTGTATTAGTTTTAGTTTCTGCTTGTTCACCATCTTCAAAGTCTTCTGGAGTTCCCATCACAGCAATCACTTGATTAACATCTTCAATTGATACAATTCTATCTTTTCCTTTTTGGATAAACAGTTCTGCAAAGCGAGTTTCTATATCTTGCAATATTTCTTCTTTACCTACTTCATTTGCATAGATACGTTTTATATTATTGAGGTAATTATCCAAAACATGATAGGCATCTTCATTAATGACAAATGCTTGTCCTCCTAAATTTATATTGAATGTCTTTAACATATTGATTAATTTAATTTTTTGAATATTGGTTATTTTTTAGTTATTGTTCTTTCTACTGCATTCGCTAATTCTTGCCAAGTAATATGCAATTCATCTAATGCTCCACGTCCTTGTTCTGTTAATACATAATATTTTCTTGGAGGACCAGAATTGCTTTCTTTCCATTCATAAGCCAATAATCCTAAATTTTTCAATCTTGTAAGTAATGGATAAACGGTTCCCTCCACCACCAACATATTGGCAGATTTAAGTTCATCTAAAATATCGGAAGCATATACCTCGCCTCTTGAAATAATTCCAAGAATACAAAACTCCAAAATTCCTTTCCGCATCTGTACTTTAGTATTCTCTATACTAAATTGGTTTTCTACTGCTGCCATTTATTCTATTTTAATTTACAATAAAGTATTATTTTGATTGATTTTCAAAAAACATTCTTAGTCGTCTATCCTAAGAAAATCACCATTTGTTGAAAATTTAAGTTCTATATCATTACTTAACTCAACAGATATTCCATTATTTTCTAAATTATATTCAACGATTGAGTTGTCAGAATAATTCTTTTTTACATAATCACGAACTTTTTTAGACATTATACTTTCTGGTAATTTGGTTTGTCCTCCAATATTTTTAATACTTTTCTCTTTCCCATCAAATTCAATCTTAATTCCATTACTCAGAAAAACTTCATATTCTTTATACAAAATATCATTGTCTGTTTCTACTTTCAACACTTTGTAATTAGGAAAGTGTGTACTGATATAGGTTTTAACAGAACTTGGTGTTTCTGAATAAGGGATAACTTTGTCTCCTGCTGATGCGATAAAATTTGCTGATAATAATGCAGCAACCATAGTACTTTTTAAAATACTTGTCGTTTTCATTTTTTCTTTTTTTAGTTTGATTAATAATTTAGTTTAATTTTACTTTAACTGTAAACACTTGCATTACGCCACTTAGGTTTGTAAATTCAAATGCTTCAATTGTGTCTATAAATTTCAATAACTTTCTAGGAGAAACATTATTCTCTATATAAGTTACTGTAGGATTTCCTTTTTCATCTACAACATATTGAACAGTTGTTTCTTTGTTTTTGTTTGCATTATATTTATTAATTGCAAACCATGCAGAATAAGATAATAAGCTGATTACCATAACTGCCATACTGAATTTAATTACTTTTTTCATTTTTCTATTTTTACTTAATTATAATATAAAGAACTTTACAATGCAAATATAATGCTTTTACAATGAACATTGCAATACATAGTACTATATATTAAAGTTAAAAAATGTTAATTATCAATATTTATAGGACTTTTAGCCACAAATTATTTTATTAATTTATGGAATATAGGATAAAATAAAAGTAATTATTACCTTTAACGAACAATTTAATTTATGAAAAAGACGACAATCTATATTTATTTTACGATTAGTGTAATTATTTTTTCAGCTTGTAAAACAAGTAAAATTACAACAACCAATAATATACTCAGTGAACAACGAAAACTGAATGATATCGCATTAAATGGAAAAGTTTATGCATCAATATGGCAACAAAATGCTGGAGAATTTCGTGCTTTGTGTTATCAGGCATTTAATATTGCTAAAATTAATATTGATCAAAAAATTAGCTCTAATCCAACAAGACCTTTGGCAATTATAACTGATATTGATGAGACTTTTTTAGATAATTCGCCTTATGCAGTAACTCAAGCATTACAAGGCAAAGAATTTAGTTATTCAACTTGGTTAGAATGGACTTCTTTAGGAAAAGCCATTGCTTATCCAGGTTCTTTAGATTTCTTTAATTATGCAGCATCAAAAAATGTAACCGTGTTTTATATTACAAATCGCAATCAAAATGATAAACCAGGAACGCTTAAAAACTTACAAGACTTAAATTTTCCTTTTGCAGATAATGAGCATCTTATAGTTATGGATAAAACTTCAAATAAAGAACAACGAAGACAAGCTATTCAGAAAAATTATGATGTCTTTATGTATCTAGGAGATAATTTAGGAGATTTTTCAGATGTATTTTATAAGAAAACACAAACTGAACGCAATAAAAATATCGATAATTTAGCCAATGAGTTTGGTAATAAATTTATTGTACTGCCTAATTCTGGATACGGCGATTGGGAAACAGCCTTGCCTGGATTTAATTACGATTTAACACCAGCACAAAAAGACTCTGTTTTCTTAAAGAATTTAATAGGTTATTAATAAAAAGGATATAGCAATTTTTATTTTTATAAGGCATTTAATTTCTTTACTTTTGTAAAAAAAACTGTGTCTAAGTGGAAATTTGAACGAACAAACAATAGCTTACCTGAAGTTTATTCAAGTATTTCAATAACGCAGGGAAGTAGTAAATGGAAGAAATTTTTGTCTTTTTTGGGACCTGGCTTAATGGTCGCTGTTGGCTATATGGATCCAGGCAATTGGGCTACAGACATTGAAGGTGGAGCACGTTTTGGATATACACTATTAAGTGTCATTTTAATTTCCAATATTTTTGCCATTTTTTTACAATACCTATCTTTAAAATTAGGTATTGTTACGAATAGAGATTTAGCCCAAGCCTGCAAAGATCATTATAGTAAACCAACTGCATTTATACTTTGGATTTTAGCTGAAATTGCCATTGCAGCAACAGATTTAGCAGAAGTCATTGGTTCTGCAATTGCCATACATCTTTTGTTTGGCATTCCAATAACGATTGGAATAATTATTACTGTTATAGATGTCTTTATTCTGTTGTTATTACAAAATCGTGGTTTTAGGTATATTGAGGCTTTTGTTGGTGGATTAATTTTTATTATTTCCTTCTGTTTTGTGTATAATTTATTATTAGCCCAACCAGAAATTGGTGCAGTTATGAATGGCTTGATTCCAAAAATAGATATTATACAAAATGCAGATATGTTGTATATTGGAATAGGCATATTGGGAGCAACTGTGATGCCTCACAATCTATATTTACATTCAAGTATAGTACAAACACGAGCTTATGGCAAAGACAATTTATCCAAAAAAGAAGCCATTAAATATGCTACAATAGATTCAACTGTTTCTTTATTATTAGCATTTTTTATCAATGCCGCTATACTCATTTTGGCAGCAGCTACTTTCCATAAAAATGAATTATATGAAGTAACACAAATCGAAGATGCCTATAAAATGCTAGAACCACTTTTAGGAGCATCATTAGCACCAACATTTTTTGCAATTGCACTTTTGGCTGCAGGTCAAAACTCAACACTGACTGGCACTTTATCTGGTCAAATTGTAATGGAAGGATTTATAAATTTAAAAATAAAACCATGGGCAAGAAGACTAATCACTAGACTTATTGCCATAATTCCTGCATTAATTGTTTCAATATGGATGGGAGAAAAAGGCACTGACCGATTATTGATATTTAGTCAAGTTATATTATCACTTCAACTAAGTTTTGCAGTAATTCCTTTGGTTTTATTTACCAGTGATAAAGATAAGATGGGAGAATTTGCTAATACTAAACTATTAACAACTTTCGTTTGGTCAATTGCACTAATTATTATTTCGTTTAACTTATATATGCTTTCCAGCTTTATAAGATAGCAAATATTATAGCAAACCTTTTGTTGTAGGCAATTCGTTCCCATCTTTCTCAATAGCCATTTTTATAGATTTTGCAACAGCTTTAAAAATAGCTTCAATTTTATGGTGTTCATTATCGCCTTCTGCTTTTATATTCAAATTGCATTTGGCAGCATCACTAAAACTTTTCCAAAAATGATAAAACATTTCAGTTGGCATATCGCCTACTTTTTCTCTAGAAAATTTAGCCCTCCAAACGAGCCAACTTCTTCCTGAAAAATCAATGGCAACTTGTGCTAATACATCATCCATTGGCAATAAAAAACCATATCTATTAATACCACGTTTATCGCCAATTGCTTGATAAAATGCCTCTCCTAATGCAATGGCTGTATCTTCAATAGTATGATGCTCATCGATATGCAAATCTCCTTTTACCTTAATTTCTAAATCACAACCAGAATGACGAGACAATTGTTCCAACATGTGATCAAAAAAGCCTAATCCAGTATGAATTTTAGATTTACCATTCCCATCTAAATTTAATTGAATAGAAATCTTCGTTTCATTAGTATTTCTTTGAATTGAAGCTATTCTATTTGGCTTGCAAATAAAATCTGCAATATTATTCCAATCATTCGTTTTTAAAGCAATAAATGGTTTTAATGCTTTATGGTTTAATTTATCATCGTCTGTAGTATCGGCACTTCTACCAATTAAAATGCCATTCGCACCAATATTTTTAGCTAATTGAATATCTGTTAATCTATCACCAATAACAAAAGAATTAGCTAAATCGTAAATTGTCGAATCTAAATATTTTGTCAATAAACCTGTATTTGGTTTTCGAGTTGGTGCATTATCTTTAGCAAAGGTTTTATCAATATAAATATCTTCAAATTTTACTCCTTCAGTTTCTAAAATAGACAACATCAAATGATGTGGCCCCCAAAAGGATTTTTCAGGAAATGATTTTGTTCCTAAGCCATCTTGGTTCGTAACCATAACTAATATGAAATTACTTTCATTAGCTATCCTTTTAAGTGCCGAAATAACATTAGGTAAAAATGCTAACTTTTCAAACTTATCCGTTTGGAAATTATCTTTGGGTTCAACAATAATTGTTCCATCTCTATCTATAAATAAAACTTTTTGCTTCATAATTAATTTTAATTGTAAGCTACAAAGATAGCCTTTATTTCAGTTTATCTTTCAAATACTTAGCCGTAATACTTTCCTTGATATTCAAAATATTTTCAGGCACACCTTGAAACAAAATTCTTCCACCTTCGTCACCACCTTTAGGTCCTAAATCTATCAACCAATCTGCACATTTTATTACCTCTAAATTATGTTCAATAACAATTATTGAATGACCAATTTCTATTAATGCATTAAAAGCATCTAATAGTTTACTAATATCGTGAAAGTGCAATCCAGTTGTGGGCTCATCAAATATAAACAATACCTTATCTTTTGAATTTTCTTTCCCTAAAAATGAAGCCAACTTAACGCGTTGGGCTTCTCCTCCTGAAAGTGTAGAAGAGCTTTGTCCTAAGCGAATGTAACCCAATCCAACATTGTGCAATGGTTGTAATTTAGATGTAATTTCCTTTTCATTTTCAAAGAAAAGGATAGCTTCATCAACGGTTAGTTCTAAGATTTCTGCAATATTTTTTCCCTGATACTGTACTTCTAAGATTTCATTCTTAAATCTTGAACCATTACAACTTTCACACTTTAAATGTACATCTGCCAAGAATTGCATTTCGACTACTTTTTCTCCTTCACCTTGACATTCATCACAACGTCCTCCATCAATATTAAATGAGAAATGTCTTGGTTGATAACCTCTAATTTTAGATAAAGATTGTCTTGAAAATAAATCTCTAATTGCATCATAAGCTTTTATATAAGTAATTGGGTTAGAGCGTGAACTTCTACCAATAGGATTTTGATCTATAAACTCAATATGTGTAAGTGTATTATGATGACCACTAATTTTTTTATAAAAACCTGCTTTGGTCGGAACATTTTCTACTTCAGTTTTGAGAATAGGAAACACAATATCTTTAATTAAAGTGGTTTTTCCAGAGCCACTAACGCCAGTAACAACAGTCATTCCATTCAAAGGAATTTCTACAGACTCGTTTTTGATATTATGATAAAAAATACCTTCAATTTTAAAAAAATAGTTGAGTTTACGTCTTTGTTTTGGCAACTCAATTTCTATAATATGATTTAGATATTTAGCAGTCCAACTTTTGTCGCTTTTAAGAATCTCATTGTAAGTTCCAGCAAAAACAATTTCCCCACCCAAATAACCAGCATTTGGCCCAACATCAACAATAAAATCGGCTTGTCGCATCATTTCCTCTTCGTGTTCCACAACAATAACGGTATTGCCTAAGTTTTTTAAATGCTTCAAAATAGCAATCAATTTTCCAGTATCATGTGGATGCAAACCAACACTTGGTTCATCTAAAATATATAAAGAATCTGTTAGGTTACTACCCAAATTTCTAGTTAGATTAATCCGCTGTGCTTCCCCACCTGATAAAGTATTGCTAAATCTATTTAGTGTCAAATATTCTAAACCGACATCGCTCATAAATTGTAAGCGACTACGCAATTCTAGCAAAATTCTTTTTGCAATATGTTGCTCTTTCTCTGTAAGTTCAATATTTTCAAAAAAATTTCTTAAATCTTTAATAGATAATTGTAAAACATCTCCAATACTTTTTTGATTAATTTTGATATATTCTGAATCTGCCCGAAGTCTTGAGCCTTTACATTCTGGACAGTCTGTTTTTCCTCTATATTTTGATAATAAAACACGATATTGAATTTTATATGTTTGAGATTCAACATCTTTAAAAAAGTCATTAATGCCTAAAAATCCGGAACCACCTTTCCACAAAATATTTAATTGCTCTTTAGTTAATTCCATTATTGGCCTATGGATTGGGAAATCAACAATAGCAGCTCCCTTTATAAATTGTTTTTTCCAATATTCACCATTTGCTGTACGCCAAGGAACAACTGCACCTTCATAAAAGGAAAGCGTTTTATCTGGAATTACAATATTGCTATCAATTCCTAAAACTGTACCAAAACCTTCACAGGTTTTACAGGCTCCATAAGGCGAATTAAAATTAAATAAGGCAACCGAGGGTACTTCAAACTCCATTCCATCAAGTTCAAAAGCAGTTGAGAATACAACTTTTTCTTTTTGAGGAATATCAATAACACAAGTCCCATTCCCAATACTCATTGCCAATTGAATAGAGTCCGCTAAACGGTGTAAATTTTCTTCTGTTTGTTCAGCAACAGCTCTATCAATTAATGCAAATATATTTTCTTTGTTTTTAATAGCTTGAAAATCTAATTCATCAATAGAAATAGCATTTTCGTCAACTAATAATCTTTGGATATTTTCTCCTATTAAAGATTGAATACCATTTTCAGAAATATCTTTGATTGGTGCTAAAATTTGTATTTTTTGAGTATCGCCTAATGTTTTTATAAAATCTAAAACATCAGCAACTTCATTCTTCACGACTTCCCTTCCAGAAATTGGCGAATAGGTTCTTCCTATTTTTGCATACAATAAGCGTAGGTAATCGTATATTTCTGTCAATGTACCAACCGTACTACGTGTTGTTCCTGTTGTCGTCTTCTGTTCAATAGCAATAGCTGGCGACAAACCTTTTATATAATCCACATCAGGCTTATCCATTCTACTTAAAAACTGTCTTGCATAAGATGAAAGTGATTCTACATATCGTCTTTGTCCTTCTGCAAAAATCGTATCAATCGTTAATGATGATTTTCCACTTCCACTTACTCCAGTAATGACTACCAAGTTGTTTCTCGGAATCAATACATCAATATTTTTAAGATTGTGCATTCTTGCACCTTTCACAATAATATGTTGAGCTTCTAAATTTTTCGTTAAAACTTTAGGCATTACAGCGAATTTAAGACTTTATTAGGTTAATCAATGTTAAGGAATGTACAAGATTAAAATCATTTACATAAAATTGTATTAATAATTAATTTGCACAAATGATAGACTTCTACATAATTCATTTTATTAACGCATCAACAAAAATAAAAGTTTATGAGAGAAGAATTTTTAAGCGATGAAGTACTCATACATCAATATACTTTAGGCAATAAAAAAAGCTTAGGTACTTTATTTTACAGACATCAAAAAAAAGTAGTTACTTATTTATACTTTAAAGTAAATGACCGACAAATTGCTGAAGATATTTTTATTGAATCATTTTTTAAAATCATTAAAACGATAGATAATAAAAGATATAAGGAAAATGGTAAGTTTTATAATTTATTAATTAGTGTTGCAAAAAATTCTAGCATTGACTATTTTAGAAAAATAAAAAACCAACCTAGAATGGTTGATATTAATACGTTTTCGCCTATCAAAAACTTAAAAGATGGCTACGAAGATAAAGCATTTATTGAACAGCAAGAAAAAGTATTAGTACAAATAAAAGAAATAATTCAAGAATTACCTGCTGATGAACGTGAAATTGTTGTACTCAAACATTATGCAGATTTGACTTTTAGAGAAATTTCAGATTTGACAGGTATTAATCTCAACACCGCATTAAGCAAAATGCGAATCGCTTTACAACGTATCCGAAAAATGGCTGAACAAAGAGAAATTAAACTTTAAATTTCTTCTAATAAACTATCAGGATACCATCTTTTATTATCAAAATCTTGAATACTATCCTTTTCAATAATAAATCCTTCGTTTTCTAGTAATTGTTGCATCAAAGTAGGTGTTTCAAAATGAAATTTACCGGTAAGCATGCCATTTCTATTGACCACTCGATGTGCAGGAATATTTGAATCATAATGATGGGCATAATTCATAGCATAACCCACTAATCTTGACGAAGATTTAGCACCAAGAAAAGCAGCTATATCACCATAAGTACAAACTTTTCCATAAGGAATTTGTTGCACTACTTCATAAACTCTTAGATAAAAATCATTCATTAAAAAAGGATATAAAACAAAAATAGTTCCTATAAAAATAGGAACTATTTAATACATTTAAAATAAAAAATTATGCGTAAGCTTTGTCCTTAAAGAAATTTTCTAAGAAATGTCTATCATTAATATCATTCGGATGAAAATCTTTCTTAAAATATAACAAAAGATGTTTTGATAAATTCCTACCAATTTCTCCAAAAACAATCGTTTTCATTAAAACAGCCAATTCAATCGGCATTCTGATTATACTTTTATCTTTATCTTGATAAATAAAATACATTTGTCCTGCAAATAAATAACCCCAAAGCAATAAAGAAGCGTGTGCCATTCCTGAAATTCTAAGAATATAACTATCATCAACTTCTTTCAACACATCAAAACAAACCGCTTTGTGTTCAATCTCTTCAGCTGCATGCCAATGTAATAATTCTAACATCTGAGGAGCAATATTTTTATTGGTAGCCATTGGTTCTAAAAAAAGTGCATTTGCCAAAATTGCGGTAAAATGTTCTAATGCTGTAGTAACAGAAAGTGCCATTTTGTCTCCCAATTCAGGTTGCAATTTATTCAGTGAATTTCTTAATAAATTTTCATAACTATACGCTCCAGAAAACGCAGTAAGTTTTAAAAAATTGGCCATTAGATTGGGTTTTAGCCCTTGTTCTTCCATAACTTCCCAAAATCGTTGATGTTCTCGAGAATGAACGCCTTCCTGTCCGCAAAAGCTATTGATTTCTGTTCTAAGTTCATTACTTTTCACTTGCTTAGAAAATCGTCGAACACTACGAATAAAAAACTTTTCGCCTTCTGGAAAAACGATGTGCATACTATTGATGAAATGCGTAGCAACAGCACTTCCTAATACCCAATGTTTTTCAACTTTATCAAAATTAAAATGTACATTTCTAACTTTTAATTTGTGTGCAATTTCAGTCATAACTTTAAATTATTTATTCCGAAAATAATTGAAGTACTCATAGCAACCTATTATCTTTGGATAAGTTCACTATCATTGAGTTATAAACTTACAAAGGATAATAATATCAAGAAATCAAAATAAACTATAAAACATTATTTCCTATATATTGTTAAAGGAGTAAGCACTTAAAATAGTTTTTATTATATTTGAATACAGAAACACCTAAATCATTTTTATAAAATATATCAATATGACACCTGAAAAAATTACAATTAAAGATGGAAAATTAGTAGTTCCAAACTTTCCGACCATTCCATATATTGAAGGCGATGGAACAGGTCCAGATATTTGGAAAGCATCCGTAAAAGTTTTTGATGCAGCAGTAGAAAAAGCTTATAATGGAACAAGAAAAATTAACTGGATAGAAGTTCTTTCTGGAGAAAAAGCATTTAAACAAACTGGAGAATGGTTGCCCAATACTACATTGACAACAATTCAAGAACATTTAATTGCAATCAAAGGTCCTTTGACGACTCCAGTTGGTGGAGGTATTCGTTCTTTGAATGTGGCGCTTAGACAAATTTTAGATTTATATGCTTGTGTACGACCTGTACGTTATTTCAATGGTGTTCCTTCCAATTCAAAAGTTCCAGATCAAGTAGATATGGTTATTTTTAGAGAAAATACTGAAGATATATATGCTGGAATTGAATGGCTGGCAGGAACTCCAGAAGCCAACAAAATCATTGAGTTTTTAAAAAATGAAATGAACGTAACTACAAAAATTCGTTTCCCAGAATCATCTTCTATTGGGATAAAGCCAGTATCTAAAGAAGGAACAGAACGTTTAGTACGTTCAGCATTAGAATATGCTGTAAAGCACAACAGAAAATCTGTTACTTTAGTACATAAAGGCAATATCATGAAATTTACCGAAGGTAAATTTAAAGAATGGGGTTATCAATTAGCAGAAAAAGAATTTGGCGATAAAGTTTTCACTTGGGTTCAATATGATAAAATTGCAGTTGAAGATGGAACTTCTGAAGCTAATGAGGCAATGAAACAAGCTATTGCAGAAGGAAAAATCATTATTAAAGATGCAATTGCTGATAATTTCTTACAACAAATTATTCTTAGACCAGATGAATATGATGTTGTAGCCACATTAAACTTAAATGGCGACTATATTTCAGATGCCTTAGCAGCATTAGTGGGTGGAATTGGTATTGCTCCAGGAGCAAATATTAACTATGTAACTGGTATGGCTATTTTTGAAGCAACACATGGAACTGCTCCAAAATATGCTAACCAAGATAAAGTTAATCCAAGTTCATTAATTTTGAGCGGTGTGATGATGTTGGAATTTATGGGTTGGACTGAAGCTGCTAACTTAATTGTAAAAGGTATGGAACAATCGATAGAGAATAAAACAGTAACGTATGATTTCCATCGATTAATGGATAATGCAACATTATTAAAATGCTCTGAATTTGGAGATGCTATTATAAAAAGCTTTTAGTTTTGTTAAATCTACAAATAAAAAAAGGCTGCCGTTGGCAGCCTTTTTTTATTCTATAAAACAATAATTAAATTACAGTTTTTAAAACATCATTCATTGCTCTAACAGCATCTGCACTTTTATTAAAAGCAGCTTGTTC
The DNA here is from genome assembly GCA_964472755.1 of uncultured Chitinophagales bacterium. Classification (GTDB taxonomy): domain Bacteria; phylum Bacteroidota; class Bacteroidia; order Chitinophagales; family JADIYW01; genus JADJSS01. The sequence goes on from CAYYMF010000020.1 coordinate 42,411, forward strand.
TTCCTCATTTAATTGATAATCTAAGATTTTTTCCCAACCATTTTTACCAATAACAACTGGAACACCCATACAAATATCAGATTGTCCATATTCACCTTCTAAAGCAACACTACAAGTAACGACTTTTTTCTCATCTCTTAATACGGCTTCAACAAGAGAAGCTCCAGCAGCACCTGGTGCATACCAAGCTGAAGTACCAATTAATTTTGTTAAAGTAGCTCCACCAACCATTGTATCAGCAGCTACTTTATCTAAAGTTTCTTTATCTAATAAAGAAGTTACAGGAACACCATTTAAGTTAGCTAATCTAGTTAAAGGAATCATTGTTGTATCGCCATGACCACCAATTACATCAGCATTCAAATCATATGCTGAACAATTTAATGCTTGAGATAAATAATATTTGAAACGGCTACTATCTAACGCACCACCCATTCCAATAATTCTATTTTTAGGAATACCTGTAGATTTCAATGTCAAATAAGTCATGGTATCCATTGGATTAGAGATAATAATAAATATAGCATTTGGAGAATATTTTAAGATATTTTCTGCTACGCCTTTTACAATACCTGCATTTGTTCCAATTAATTCTTCACGAGTCATTCCTGGTTTTCTAGGAAGTCCTGAAGTTACTACAACAACATCACTATTAGCAGTTTTCGAATAATCATTGGTAGAACCAGTGATTTTAGTATCAAAACCTAATAAATGAGCTGTTTGCATCATATCCATAGCTTTACCATCTGTAAAACCATCTCTAATGTCTAACATTACTAATTCTGTGCACAATTCTTTACGAGCAATGTTATCAGCACAAGTTGCACCAACTGCGCCTGCTCCAACTACTGTTACTTTCATTTTGTATTATTTTTTTATGTAAACTAAAAAATTAAATTTCAATACAAATATACAAAAACATTGATGTTCAACAAGAATATTTCATTCATTTTAGATTAACTATAAGTTATGCAGGTATATATCACAATACGAATATTAAAACGAAAGCTTTACACTTTAGCTTCATCATGACTTTTATATTCGTCTTAAAGTTTTGGTCGTTATACTCTGTTTTAAAAGTCTAATTCTGCTTTATAAACTTTTTTGGGTTCTTCGACAAGGAATAATTCTAATTCTTTTTTGTGGTTAAACCCGCTTATTTTTTGTCTGTAATTTACTGCTATTTTAGGGTCTTCGATTTCCAGTTTTCTATTTTTACTGATGGTCAAAAATTCTTCTTCTTGGTCGATACCTAAAAATCTTCTGTTAGCCAAGTTAGCAGCAATTCCTGTTGTCGAACTACCAGCAAATGGGTCTAAAA
>CAYYMF010000021.1:0-41387 GCA_964472755.1 uncultured Chitinophagales bacterium
TATCTGATATAGCAATAAATATTTTTAAACATATCTGAATTTCGCAAGAGGTCTAATACAAAATAGCCATTTTCATCTGTTTGCACTGTCTTATCTCCATCTGTTATTTCTGCATTAGAAATGGCTTGCCCATTAACATCAAAAACATAGCCTTGTACAAATGCTTTTATAGTTGAGGTCGTAACGACTTTCTCTAATCTTTCATTTTGTTCCTTAACAATATCAGAAACAATTGGAGGATATTTTGTATCGGTGCTACTATTCTTCTTACAAGAATAATTGGTTATTAGGGCAAATGCCATAATAAAAAGCAATAAATAATTTGATTTTTTCATATAATTGTGTATTTATTTTTAATTGTATTGGTTTATAATTTGATTTGTAAACCAGCTAAATACTCCTTTCTGAAGGATTTGCTTTTGAAGGAATTTCCTACAGTGCGTACCGTCCTTCCGACAATAGGAGGAATCTCTTTTTGTTTTCTGCAATCCTTAAAGAGATGTTTCACTGCATTTCGACATGACGGGGCTATTCCATTCCTGCGTACCGTCATCTCGACCAAAGGGAGAGAACTTTTTTAAAGATTCTGCAAATATTAAAGAGATTTCTCGTCGTTCCTTCTCGAAATGACGTTCTCTTTCGAAAAGGTTTAAGGTATTTTTATGTTCTGAATTAAAATGCAGATTCATGGTTTTATTAACATTTCAAAGCTAAAGATATTAAATTTTCTTAAATTCAAATAGTAAAATGAACTTTCTTTTATTTGTTTTTTTATTCTGCATTTTTAAGCAAGTTACAAACTTGCTTAATTTATTTTCACAAATTGTCTACGCTATGCCTCTGCTACAAACTTGCGAAAGCAGAGAGGTCTCTTTTTAGGGATTCTGCAAGCCTAATAGGGATTTAGCTCCGCTGAACTTACGTTTCTCGCATTGTTCAAAAAATGACGGCAAGTAGAAATGAGAAATTTTTAGAACCCATCGCCCATAAAAGGAATACAATACACAATAGAAGTAGAAGCTATAATTTGCTTAATCTCTAAAATTATTTCAACACATCTGCCAAAGTCTTTCCTAAAAATGCTGGAGACTCTACTACGTGGATACCACATTCGCCCATAATCTTCATTTTAGCAGCTGCGGTATCATTTGCACCGCCGATAATTGCACCAGCATGTCCCATTCTTCTTCCTTTAGGTGCTGTTTGTCCTGCAATAAATCCAACTACAGGTTTCTTGAAATTATCTTTTATCCAATAAGCAGCATCAACTTCCATTGTTCCTCCAATTTCTCCAATAATCACAATCGCATCGGTTTCGTCATCTTGAGCAAATAGTTCAACTGCATCTTTCATGGTTGTTCCAATAATTGGGTCGCCACCAATTCCAATAGCGGTAGAAATTCCATAACCAGCTTTTACGACTTGGTCTGCAGCTTCGTAAGTCAAAGTTCCAGATTTAGAAACAATTCCTATTCTTCCTTTTTGAAAAACAAAGCCTGGCATAATGCCTACTTTACATTCCTCGGAAGTAATTATTCCTGGACAGTTAGGCCCTATCATTCTCACACCTTTTTGTTTCACATAAGCCTTTGCTTTTATCATATCTTGGGCAGGAATACCCTCGGTAATCGTAACGATTAATTCAATGCCAGCATCAGCAGCTTCCATAATTGCATCAGACGCAAACGCTGGCGGTACAAAAATAATAGAAACATTAGCTCCTGTTTGTTTTACAGCGTTTTCTACTGTATTAAAAACAGGCTTTTCTAAGTGTGTCTGTCCTTCTTTTCCTGGTGTAACACCACCCACTACATTTGTGCCGTATTGTATCATTTGTTCAGCGTGAAATGTGCCTTCTTTTCCTGTAAACCCTTGTACAATTACTTTTGAGTTTTTATTTACTAAGATACTCATATTTGTTTTTTTAATTTATTTAATCTGACCTTTCTTGCTTCTTTCAAGAAATCGGAAGCAAAAATAAAATCTATTAATTCTTTATTATCGGCTTCAAATAATGAAATTTTATCGCCTTCCCAATGTTTATCGCCTTTGTATAAAAATAAAATTTTCTCACCATGTGTAACCACAGAATTCATATCGTGTGTATTAATTATTGTGGTAATATTATATTCTTCAGTAATTTCTTTGATTAATTCATCTACAACTATTGATGTTTGTGGGTCTAAGCCTGAATTGGGTTCATCACAAAAAAGGTATTTAGGATTCATCACAATGGCACGAGCAATACCTGTTCTTTTTTGCATTCCTCCAGAAATCTGAGAAGGGAATTTTTTGTTTGCACCAACTAAATTTACTCGTTTAAGTACCTCATTTACTCTATCTTGCTTCTCTGATGGAGACATATTCGTAAACATCTCCAAAGGAAACATAATATTTTCTTCCACGGTTAATGAATCAAATAAAGCACTTCCTTGAAAGAGCATTCCCAACTGCCTTCTTATCTCATTTTTTTTGTCGATATCTAAAGCAACATAATCTTGTCCATTAAAAAACACATGACCAGAAGTTGGATTTAATAAGCCAACAACGCATTTAAGCATTACTGTTTTTCCAGAACCAGATTGCCCGATAATGAGGTTGGTTTTTCCTGGCAAAAATGTTGTAGAGATACCTTTTAATACTTGTTGTTCTCCAAACGACTTATATAAATCTTTTACTTCAATCATTTTCTATAATAATAACCACGCCAATACTAGGTCTGCAAACAATACCATAACACAACTTAAAACTACTGCGGTTGTACTTGCTTTTCCAATTTCTAAAGCACTCCCGTGAGCATAAAATCCCTGATAACAAGATATAGAAGTTAATAAAAACCCAAAAACCGCAGATTTCACTAACATAACAAAAATATTTTTTGCAACAAAAGTCATCAACACGCCTTGTAAATAATCTGTTGAAGAAACATAACCTGATAATGAACCAGAAACCATTCCGCCCCAAATGCCTGTTATTGCAGATATTGAAACTAAAAACGGCACCATTGTAATTGCTGCTAGAATCTTAGGACCTATCAAATAAGAAAAGGTATTAACGCCCATAATTTCATAAGCATCAATTTGCTCTGTCAATCGCATGGTTCCTAATTCAGAAGCTAAATTAGAACCCACTTTACCTGCTAAAATCAGGCAAGAAACCGTAGGTGCTAACTCTAATATCATCGATTCCTTTACAACATAACCCACATAATACATTGGCACCATTGATTGGGATAAATTATAAGCAAATTGGAAAGAAAAAACTGCTCCAATAAAAAAAGAAATTAATAATATAATTACTAAGGAACCTACTCCAATATTAAACATCTGCCTCAATGTCTCTTTCCAATACATTATAGCCTTTTCAGGTCTGGCAATACTTCTTTTGACCATCAGAACATATCTTCCTATGTGAAATAAAGGACCACCACTATCATAAACATATTCAGCCATAAAAAATATATCCGATTTGAATTAAGCGTAAAAATAAATTATTTTTATGACAAAAAAAAATAGTTATGAATATAGTAATTTCTGGCGTAAGTAGAGGTATTGGCAAAGCGATAGCCTTAAAATTCTTAAAAGAAAACTATACTGTAATTGGTTGTAGCAAATCAATAGAACACTTAGAATCGTTAAATACGGAACTTAAAGCACTACAAATAGAAAAGAATTTTCATTTTTTTGCGTGTGATGTCAGTGATAAAATTGATTTGAGGAAATTTGCTGATTTTGTATTATCCAAAACACAAAAAATAGATATTATAGTCAATAATGCGGGTGTTTTTCTCGGTGGAGAAATGGCAAATGAAGACACTTCGTTTTTAGAAACTATGATACAAACAAACCTATTATCTGCATACTTATTAACTAAATTTCTCTTACCTAATCTCTTGCAAAATAAATCTGGACAAATTTTTAATATTTGTTCAGTTGCTGGTATAAAAGGCTATCCAAGTGGAGGAAGTTATGCAATTACCAAACATGCTTTGCTTGGATTTTCAAGAAGTTTAAGAGAAGAACTTAAAGACAAAAATATTAAAGTAACTGCCATACATCCCGGTGCAACCTTGACGGATTCTTGGGGCGGTACCGATTTACCTGAGCAAAGATTTATTCCTACAGAAGATATTGCGGACTTAATTTATGCTATCTCCATACTTTCTAAATTTAGTGTTGTTGAAGAGCTAATTATCCGACCTCAATTGGGTGATATCTAAAAACGACAAAAAAAGACATTTTTGTCAAAAATAAAGTTTTGGTAATGTTATGGCTAAGTACTATTCCTATTTTTACAAATCAAAAGTTTTTTGATTCATTTTATAAATTCATTTTATGATAGACATATCCAATCGTCAAAAATGGTTTAGTTTAGGTGTTTTTAACTTGATGCTAGTTGCTGCATTTGGTGCATTAATGCGTTATAAATCTGCATATAGTTTTCCATATTTCAATCAATCTTTTTTATTGCATGCACATTCGCATTTTGCTTTTGCAGGCTGGATAAGCCACATTTTATATTCAGGATTAATTATACTAATTGCTAAATACATAACAGACAAACAGGTAAAGAAATACAAGGCACTGCTTCTTATTAATCTAATTTCTGCTTATGGAATGTTGTTTGCCTTTTCAGCACAGGGTTACAAGGCGGTATCTATTACATTTTCTACATTATCTATTTTTGTTTCTTTCTTCTATGCTGTTTTCTTTCTAAAAGACAGTAAGTATATTCCTAAAGGAACTTCGTTTAAACCTTGGGCAATTGTAGGCTTAGTGGTTAATGTAGTTTCTGCCATTGGCCCATTTTCTTTAGCTTATTTGATGGCATCAAAAAATATGGATAGAGATTTAACAAATAGTTCAATTTATTTCTATTTACATTTTCAGTATGATGGCTGGTTTTTCTTTGGTAGTATGGCATTATTAACAGCGATATTACCCAAATCTACGCCTAACTTAAACAAATATTTGAGCATCTTTGCATTGACGATTACACCAACTTATGTATTATCTATTTTATGGATTGACTTACCCAAATGGCTTTTGTTAATAGCTACATTTGCAGCTTTTGCACAATTAATAGCATGGGTTTTGATGTTATCAAAAATCAGAACTACTTTAAAAAACCATGATCAAGAACTCAAAAAATCAAGCATTAATATTTTCTTTTATTTTGCTGCCGCAGCATTAACCTTGAAATTTTTATTACAAGTTTTATCTTCTAATCAAACAGTAGGCGATATGGTTTTTAGTTGTCGTCCAATTATTATCGCCTATTTACATCTCATCTTATTAGGAGCGTTTAGTATCTATCTTTTAGCTTATGGGCTTTATAACAATTACTACAAAGCAAACATCTTAGCCAAAATGGCGTTCATTTATTTTTTCTTTGGATTTGTTTTGAATGAATTGCTATTATTAGCACAAAGCACTTCTTGGATAACTTTAATTCCAGTTCCGTACATCAATCATGGATTATTTGGAGCAGCACTTACTTTATTGTTCGGAGCAGGTTTGTTTTTTGTTTCTCAAATAATATCTGAAAAGGAAACTATTTGAGTTTTTCATTGTTGATGTGCCTTTCTGCATCACGTTGTGTCTTCTTAGCTAAATTTTTTTGTAAAGCTTCAGTCAGGTTAATGCCAGTTTGATTGGCTAAGCACATGACAACAAAAAGGACATCCGCCAATTCATCAGCAAGATTCTTGTCTTTATCAGATGCTTTAAATGATTGTTCCCCATATTGACGAGCAATAATACGAGCAACTTCGCCAACTTCTTCAGTTAGAATTGCCATATTTGTCAATTCTGAAAAATAACGAACGCCATAAGTTTTTACCCATTCGTCAATTTGATTTTGTGCCTCTTGTATGGTCATGTGTTTTAGATATATATGGTTCGGAATTAAATGACTATTTTAGCTAATTTTATTATTTTGTACAAGTTTATGCCTCTTGAACTGCAAACTTTTTTTTATAAAGATAAACTAAAACCATTTAGTTATACCAATTTGTTATTGGGAATTATTTTGATAGCATTGGCAGGGTTTAGACTAATTCGGAATTTCAATAATTTAGTAGATATTTCATTTGATGATGAAGTGCAATATATGCGATATGGTATGGAATTATTTCATAATATCCGAAGTGATTGGGGTCCATCGTATAATTTATGGTATAAATTGCTTTCATTGTTTGAACAAAGTCCAATTGAATTATATTTGTTGAATTATAAAGTAGTGATAATCTTATTGCCGATTTGTTTATTTGCTTTTTTGTATGTTTATGGCATTTCGTTTTTTATAAGCATTTGGATTGGATTTTCAATCCTTATTTCAACAACAAATATTTTAACTTATCCAAGAATTTCACATGTTGTAGTGAGCTTTTTTTTGCTGGTTTTAGTTGTCAATAGATTATGGATAAAGTCTAAATCAAGGCAGCTGATTTTATTGTGTTTTACAATTTTTGTTGCAGCATTTGCCCGACCAGAATTGATGCTTGCCTTCCTGATTTTATTAGCAATTACTTTGTTTTATATTCTAAAATTTGACGATTTAAAAAAGCATATTGTTTTTGCACTGCCCTTTGTTACCATCATGATTTTAATTTTTGCTGTTTTTCGTTTGCCTTCAGATTCTTTTAAAGGAATTGATAGAGCTTATATTGCATTTTGTCAGCATTATACTATCAAAAATATTATTTTTAATAAAGGACATTTTAATCAATTTATAGATTGGATTGCAATAAGCAAAGCCCAATTCCCAGGCTGTACTACATTTACGGATATTGTGATAAATTTTCCATTGGTCGTTATTAAAGGAATGTTTATTAATATTGGATTTTATCTGCAATTAATTATTTCAATTTGTACGGATATTCTTTTTCCGTTTCAATTATTGCCTTTCAATAAAATCGTTTTATTGGGTTATGGGTTTGTTGTATTATTTATATTATTTATACTCTTTAGTAAGAAACAAAGACTTAATTTATTCAATGCAATTAACTCGAATAAATATTTATTTTTAGTGTTATTGGTTTTTGTTTTGCCTAGTGTTATAAGTTCTCTAGTTTTCTTTCCACGCATGCATTATGGTATTTTTTTATTACCTATTTTAAGTTTTGTAATTGCGATATTAATAGATAATCTCGTAAAAGGATATAAAATTAGGATAGGTCTTGTTCTATTCTTATTTGCTCTTTTTATGTATAAAATGCCAACGATTAAAAAATATAATACACCTAGGTTATTGACCAATGATGAATGTCCAACACAATCCTACAAAGAAGTGATTAAAGATTTGAATCAACACACAGATAAGCCTCATGTCATTTTTAGTAATGTATTAAGTTTTAGTTTAATGATTGATAAAAATTTTACTGATTTTAGTGCAGAATACGACTACGATAATAGTAAAACATTTATGGAACAAATGAAAGCTCATCAAGTTGATTATGTTTTACAAACTAAATTTTTGACGGAAGATAGACGTTTAAGCAAAGATAGTACCTGGTTGCAATTTATGACAAATCCACAAGCCTACGGATTTAAGAAAAAAATATATTTTGATGATTGCGAAACCTATTTGTTATACAAAGAATAACAATTAAATACTGATTTGTAACAGCTATTTTTTACCTTTGTACATGGCAAATATAATTTTAATAACGGGGGCAACAGCAGGGTTTGGAAAAGCAACAGCAATAAAATTTGCAGCAGCAGGGTGGAATATAATTATCACAGGACGAAGAAAAGAACGATTGGAATCCTTAGAAAAAAACCTAAAATCTACGTATAATATTGAAGTACTTTCTTTATGTTTTGATGTCAGAAATTTAGATGAAGTAAAGGCAACCATCAAAAATTTAGACGAGAAATGGCAAGCAATCGATGTACTAATAAACAACGCTGGATTAGCAGCAGGCAAAGGTCCAATTCAAGAAGGTTTGTATGATGATTGGGAGCAAATGATAGATACCAATGTCAAAGGTCTATTATATATGACAAGAGAAGTTGTTCCGCTAATGATTAAAAGAAATCAAGGACATATAATTAATGTAGCTTCTTTAGCGGGTTGGGAAGCTTATGGTGGAGGTAATGTATATTGTGGTACTAAACATGCCGTTCGTGCAATTTCAAGAGGAGCAAGAATCGATTTGGTGCAGCATAATATCAAAGTTTCTGTCGTTTCTCCAGGTGCCGCCGATACTGAATTTAGTTTGGTGCGTTTTAAATGGGACAAAGAAAAAGCCGATAGTGTCTATGAAGGATTTCAACCATTACAAGCGGAAGATATTGCCAATAGTATTTATTTTATGGCAACACAACCTGCACATGTCAATATTGAGGAAATTTTTATTCTACCGACAGCACAGGCTACTTCTAATGTGATTCACAAAATGAAGTAGTAACTAATTTGGTAGTATTTCATCGATTTGAATATTAGCAATATTTCCTGAACTCATCAATAATAAAACACTATTTTTTGTTATAGCTTGTTTTAAATATAGGATAATATCTGCTTTGTCTTTCAAAACAATAATTTTTTCATTGGCAAATTGTTTTTTTAACCAATTGGGTTCAAAATTTTCTTTATTTTTTATTTTTAAAGCTTCGGCATCAATATATATAAATTGAGCATCTGCAGCATCTAAAGAATGTGCATATTGGCAAATAAAATTTTCTTGCAAACTGCTATACGTGTGAAGCTCAAAGAAAGCAATCATTTTTCTATTGGCATATTTTTGTCGGACAGCTTGTACTGTTGCATTTACTTTTGATGGAGCATGAGCAAAATCTCTGTAAATTGTGATTTTATTGGTATTGTCTTGATATATACACTCTAATCTTTTCGCCGCACCTCTGAATGTTTGAAAACTTTTCAAAATATCCTTTGCCTCAATATTTGCTAATTTTCCAACTTCAAAAGCAGCTTTTAAATTAGATAAATTATGTTCACCGAAAACTTCTATTGGGAAATTTTGTCCCTCATATTTAATTTTTACTGTTTCATTTTCAATAACAGCATCAAAAGGAGAATATGGAATTAAATTTAGATGTTCAGTAGGTGTTGATGCTACTAAGTTCTTCAATTCTTCATCAGCTTGGTTGTAGATTAAGTATCCATTAGGTTGTATGCTTGCAATGAATTTTCTAAATGTTTCTAAGTAACTATCAAAAGTTGGAAAAACATTGATATGGTCCCATGCAATACCAGAAATTATAGCTATTTGCGGAAAGTAATGTAAAAATTTACTTCTTAAATCTAATGGAGAAGTTAAGTATTCATCCGCTTCAATTATTGCATATTCATTGGCTTTTGAAGTGCTAACCATATATTGAAAGCCATCTAGTTTTGCACCCACCAAATAGTCAAAATGCTTGTCATAATTTCTGAAAACATGCATTATCATTGAGGTAATAGATGTTTTTCCATGGCTACCTGCAACAGCAATTCTCATTTTGTCTTTACATTGTTGGAAAAAGAACTCAGGAAATGAATAGATTTTCAAGCTTAATTCTTTAGCTTTAATTAATTCGGGATTGTCAGCTTTTGCATGCATTCCTAAAATAACAGCATCAATATTATTATTGATTTTTTCAGGAAACCAACCAAATTGTATAGGTAAAATTTTCGCTTTCTCCAGATTTGATTTTGCTGGTTCAAAAATAACATCATCAGAGCCAGAAATCACATTCCCTTCAGCCTTTAAATGTAATGCCAATTGATGCATCACGGCACCGCCAATTGCTATAAAATGATAATTTGCCATATAAAAATATTGTGTTAAAATTATTACAATAATTGTATTTTTATTATAGTTTACAAATAAATTTTTAAATTTGCTCGTTAAGTAATTAAATTTTTAGGATATGAAAAAGACAATTCTTATTGCAATTTTTGCACTAGTTTTATTAAGCAGTTCTTGTCAGAGTAAAAAATCAGGTTGTCCTGGGGCATTCCATACAAGCCAAAGATAAAATATATTTTAGATGGATTGGATAAGCCTAAATAGTATTGAACAATTTGATGAATTATTAGAAAATCAAGAAGTTTTTGCAGTGTTTAAACACTCTACTCGTTGTCCAGTTAGTAGTACAGCAAAAAATAGAATTGAAAAGGAATGGAAACATTCATTCCCAATATATTATTTAGATTTATTAAATCACAGAGACATTTCTAATTATATAGCCGAAAAAACTGATGTACAGCATCAAAGTCCACAATTAATTGTTTTGGAAAACAAAAAGGTAATTTACGATGCAAGCCATAGTTTCATCTTTGTAAACGATATCCAAACAAATTCCTAATATTTTACGAAAGTTTTTTAGTACTTTATTTTTACTAGAAATAGTTATCTTTATACTTTATAAAAAAGTAAGGTGTTTAGAGTATTTTCTATAATTATATTTTTAATGATTGTGCAAACTACATTAGCACAAAATAATTATGTATTGCAACAAGAATCCAAGAAATCATCTTTTTCTAATAAAACGTGGTTGGTAGGTGCAAAGATAAGAAGTGATGGCTTAGGTGTGCATGTTGATATTACCTCAGGGCGAAAATATCGTTCTGCATTATTGTATCAATTTGAATTAGGCTATTATAAACATAATGCTCAAATTAAGCAACATTCGCCTTACGCTGGTTCAAGTAATATGCAATTTAAACCTTACTTTTTTGGAAAACAAAACAACCTTTTTGCTGTACATTTTAATATTGGACAAAAAATATTGATTGCGGAAAAAGCAAAGAAAAATGGGTTGCGTTTATTTTATCATTATTCAGGTGGTTTTTCTTTAGGTATTTTAAAACCTTATATATTGACGGTTATAGATACCAATTCTTTATCGTATAACCCTATTGAAGAAACTTATACCTTTTCTGAAACAATTAATGTAGCCTATAATTCTAATGAAACATATTATCTAAATTATATACATTACAATCAATTCGGACAAACTTTTGAAGCAATTGTTGGCGGAGCAGGTTTTAGAAAAGGTTGGAATTTGAAATTCCAACCTGGATTACATATTAAAACAGGACTTTCTTTTGACTGGTCTAAAAATGAAGGTTTAATAAAAGCTTTAGACGTTGGTTTTAGTTGTGATGTTTATTTCAAAAAAGTGCCTATTATGTTAGTCAATAACAAGTCGGTTTTTCCAAGCGTTTATTTAGGCTTTCAAATAGGAAAAAAATTTAAAGGAAAATGATATGAATGAAGTTACTGAACCTAAAAGAATGCCCAAGCCAAATTGGTTGAAAGTAAAAATCCCAATGGGGGAGAATTACAAAAAGGTAAAGGAAATTGTAGATTCTCATAAATTACATACCATTTGTCAAAGTGGGAATTGCCCAAATATAGGAGAATGTTGGGGTTATGGTACTGCAACTTTTATGATATTAGGAAATGTGTGTACACGTTCTTGTTCATTTTGTGCTGTACCAACTGGAAGACCATTTTTTGTAGATGAAGATGAGCCAAGACGTGTTGCAAATGCGATAAAATTAATGGGCGTTAAACATGCTGTAATTACCTCTGTAAATAGAGATGAATTGCCAGACAAAGGAGCTAAAATATGGAACGAAACTATCAAACAAATTAAATTAGTAGCACCAAAAACAACAATTGAGACGCTAATTCCTGATGTAAAAGCAGATTGGAATGCATTGGAAATGATTATTAGTGCTGGGCAAGAAGTAGTTTCTCATAACATGGAGACAGTAAAAAGTTTGTATAGAAAAATTAGACCACAAGCAAAATATGAAAGAAGTTTAGCTCAAATTCTTCGTACTAAGGAATACGGAAAAAGAACCAAAACTGGAATAATGTTGGGTTTGGGAGAAACAAAAGAGGAGGTATATGAAGCTATGGACGATTTAGTGGCTCATGGTTGTGATGTTTTAACACTTGGACAATATTTACAGCCGACCAAAATGCATACACCTGTAATTGAATTTATTACACCTGAATTGTTTGCACATTACAAAGAGGTTGGATTGGCTAAAGGAATAGAATATGTAGAAAGTGGTGCATTAGTTCGCTCTTCTTATCACGCAGAAAGGCATATTTAATTTAATTAGTGAATAGTAAATAGTAAATAGGCACTAGGAATTAGAAATAATATAAATTGATTAATGAATAGTAAATTAGTAGTTAGGCACGAGGAATTAAAAAAGATATGAAATATAAACACTAATGCCTAATCTCTGATGCCAAATTAATAATAACAAATAAACCAACAACTAAACTTAACTATATGAAATATTCAATTGCTCTTTTGTTTGTATTAATTAGTATAACGACAAATGCACAAACAACATTGGTGCGTGGGCCGTATCTGCAAAGCTTGACAGATAAATCCATCAAAATTATGTGGCGAACTTCTGATTCCACTCAGGCAGTTGTAAAGATTGGGAATGCACCTAATGCCTTAAATAGAACAATTGTTGATACACATAATGTAAAAGACCATATTGTTTATGTTGATGGACTAAGTGCAAGAGAGAAATATTATTATTCAGTTGGAACAGATGAGGTTAATGTATTGGCAGGAGGAGATGAGCAACACCATTTTTTTGCAGCTCCTTCAGTTGGAGATACTACGGGATTTAGATTTTGGGTAATTGGAGATTTTGGTAAAGCCAATAGCAGACAAGTTCGTGTACGAAATTGGTTTCAAACTTATGTAAAAGATAATAAAGTAGATGCTTGGCTATGGTTGGGTGATAATGCCTATCAAGATGGCAAAGATGTAGAATATCAAGAAAAAGTATTTAGTCGTACTTATGGCTACGATTCAATATTGAGATTTTTGCCTTCCTATCCAATTCCAGGCAACCATGATTATAATAGTGTCAATCAAAGCAAACCAGCTGAGAAGCATACAGGTCCATATTATAACAATGTAGAAGTATTTAAAAATGCAGAAATGGGCGGTATTCCTTCTAAAACAGAAGCTTATTATTCTTATGATTTTGGCAATGTACACTTTATGGCACTCAACTCAGAATTATATACTTATGCTGTTTTTTGGGATTTAGGAAGTCCATATAAAACTTGGATAGAAAATGATATCAAAAGCACGGATAAGAAATTTATTGTAGCCTATATTCATCAACCACCTTATTCAAAAGGCTCACACGATACAGATGATTTTTATCAAATTTTTATGCAGAATACTAGAGAGAAAATTGTTCCTATACTTGAAAAATATGGCGTAGATGTTGTACTCAGTGGACATTCTCATGTTTACGAACGCTCCTATCTAATAAGTGGACACTATGCACGCTCTAGTTATTTTAATAAAGAAAAAAATGTTGTAGATTCAACAGATGGCAATCCAGACAATGGAAATGTTTATACAAAATATACTTATGGTCCATTAAAAGGAAAAGGAACTGTTTACTCTGTTATTGGCAATAGTGGAAATTACGAAGGACATAATGGAAAAATGCACCCAGTCTTTACAACAAAATATGATGACACTGGCGATAATGGTGCTGGAAGTATGATTCTAGAAGTAAAAGGAAATGAATTAACTGGAACTTATTATACATTAGATGGAGAACTATTTGATAAGTTTAGAATTGTAAAACAAGATTCAGCTACTGTTTCAGGAATTAAACAAAATAAGAATATCAAAAACTTAAAAATATATCCAAACCCATTTAATGAAAAAGTTACTTTGGACGTAAGTTTAGATAAAGCAGCAGTTTTAGATGTTTATATTCAAAACTTGGGTGGAGAATTAGTAGTAGATAAAATCGCTTTTGGTAAAGCCAATAAAGGTATCAACCATATTGAAATCAATAATATTGGAGATTTGCCGGCTGGGAATTATATCATTACCATTGCACAAGATGGGATTTTTACTTCACAACAAGTTGTAAAATTGTAATGATTATAACACTTTTCCTTCTAAAGATTTTAGTAATTTTTTAGAGGAATTTTGATAATAATTATCAAATGCACTTAATTGTTCAAACAATGGTTTGGCATTTTTTAAATCTTTGTTTTTAAGATAAGCCAATGCTAAATACCAATTTCTATCTTGTTTATATTGACTATTAGAAAAATCATTCTCAGAAAGAATTTGAATTGCATCTGTCGCTTGATAATTAGCCAAATAGGCAACCGCTAAATATAATTGCATTTGATTGTTGTCTGGCTGACTTTGTAAGGCTTTTTCATAATGTACAATCGCTTCTTTATAATTTTCTCTTTCGTAATAATACACTGCTTTTTTTTCTTCGTTCATGTTTGATACAGTTTCTGTATCCTCACCTCTTACCGCACCATCAATTTGAGTTAAAACTTTAAAATTATCTTCAAATAAAACCTCTGTTTCCATTCTTTGTTGGTGTAAATAAGTTACAGTAAGAAATAATATGCCAATAATTCCAGCTGCAATAGCCATAATTCTAAAAATCGGCATTCGAGCAACTTTCTTTATTTCTATATTTTTTGAAGCTATCTTATTATCAATGCTTTTATCTAATTCATTATTTAAAGTATCAAAATTTGCACTGCCTTGTTGATGCCATGCTTCTAATCCTTCAGTTGCCTCATTTAAAAATGGATTGTCTTGCATTTCTTGTTCTAATGCATTGCGTTCTTTATCTGATAGTGTTTGTTCTAAGTATTTTTTTAATTCTTCCTTTTTCATAGCTGTTACATTTTTTTAGTTAAAAACATTTTAAGATTTCTTTTGCCATTTTGAATATAGCTCTTTACTTTCTTGATATCGTAGCCAGTTAAGGAAGCAACCTCTTGATAGGATTTTTCTTGTAAGTAAAACAAATGAATACATTTATTTTGCTCTTCGTTTAAGTTGCTCATCGCAGCGTCCAACTGCTTTTCGTCTATATCTTTGATAATAGGACGTATTTCTTCCTCAGATTCCATAAATTTTTCTGAATTTATTTCATCAACGGTATCGACTTGAATTTTTCTCTTACGAAGCACACTTATTATTTCATTCCGAGAAACAATATATAGCCATTTGGCAAATGATTCTGGTTTTTGAGTTTTTGCTTGAGCTAGCTTATCCATAACCTTCATAAAAATTTCAGTAACCATGTCTTTAGCAGCATCTTCCTGCTTAAAATATTTGAATGCTAACCCAAATACTAACATCGAATAACGTTTGTAAAGTATGCCGATAGCATCATTATCTTTGTGTTTTTGATATAAATCAATCAAAGATTCGTCATCTAAATTGTTTATCTCCATATTTTAAAGTTAAGCAACAATAATTAACAAATCAAATATAAAAATCTTTGTTCAATTTTCTTAATTTTGAATATGCGTTTGTTCTGTGGAATTGTGTTTCTTTTTATTACTAATCAATTGATTTTTGCCCAACAAAAGGAATTAATTCTAAAAGCAAAAATTGTTGATGAAAATAATATACCTTTAGCTCATGTTGATATTGCCAATAGAAGATTGCAGCTTTCCTTTGCGGCAGATAAATATGGTTATTTTACTACAAATACTCAAATCTCTGATACATTTCTGCTTTTTAAAAGTGGGTTTTTGCCTCAAAAATTAATCGTCAATGATACGATGTTTGGCGGAAATAAAATAGTATTGGTTAAAATGTTCCATGTGCCTATCGAATTGACAGAAGTACAGATTACGGCAATCAAAACACATCAACAAATTAGAAAATCAATTAATAACTTATACGTTCCAAATACCGATTTATATCCAAATGCAACACTCTTTCAAAATCCAATCTCTTATCTATACGAACTCATTTCAAGAAAAGAAAAGGAGAAAAGATTGGCAGCAAATCTCCAAACTGAATTTTCAAAACGTTCTATTTTAAAAGAATTATTTAGGTTGTATAATGCTTACGATATTATCAATTTACCAGATGAGGATTATGATAACTTTATAACCTACTTAAATATGCCTTATGAATTTATGCAATCTGTAAGTGATTACGATTTGGCAGTTACTGTTAAATATAAATTTAAAGAATATAGAAACGATAAAAGCAATTGGATAAAACAAGAAATTTATCCAGCAGCATTAGATGATTTAGACCGCATCAAACAGCAAAATAAAAACTAACAAAGTCAATATACAAAAGATAAAATCACTCTTTTAAATAAGAGAATTACTGATTAAAAGCTATATTTATAATTAGATATAAATTTTGCTAAAATGAGTAAGAAAAAAGAAGTTAAAAAAACAGACTTTTCGAGTTATTTTGAATTCTATAATAATTTTTTAGATTCAAAAATTGGTCAAACTTTACAGCTACGTAAACTCTCTGAAAAGATTGTGTACGAGGGTGCTAAAAACGGTGTCAAAGCAGGAGCTGCAGCAACAAAAGTATTTCAAATATTTGGTTCTGGTAAGGCAAAAAGATTAGAGCCCAAAAAAACTAAAGATTTGTTTGATTTGAATTACAATGAAGAACAATTGATGATTCAAGAATCCATCAAACAATTAGCAGATAAAATTAGAATACATGCTGAAAAAGATGACTATAATGGTAAGATTTCAGAGGAGATTTTGAGAGAATATAACGAATTGCAATTGGCATTTATGCAAATTCCAGAAGAATTGGGTGGTATTATGAAAGAAAAATCAACCACAACTCAAATGATGATGGTTGAAACTTTGGCTTATGGTGATTTAAGCCAAGCTTTCGCTTTGTTTTCTGCAAATAGTGTCATTAATGCCATTGTTCAATGGGGAACAGATAGCCAGCAACAAATTTTATTAAAGGATTTTGTTGAAGACAATGCACCCAAAGCAGCTATTGCTATTAATGAACCTACGGCTTTATTTTCTCCTTTAACCTTAAAAACAAAAGCAAATAAAGATGGCAACCAATATGTCATCAATGGAGAGAAAAATATGGTAGCTTATGCAGAATCTGCACAATATTTTTTAGTAGCCGCACAATCAGAAGGTGGAAAAAATCAATTGTTTTTTGTAGATAGAACGACCGATGGTGTAAGTACTTCAGCAGATGTTTCGATGGGTTTAAAAACTGCAGAATTAGGAAAAGTAGTTTTAGATAATGTGCGAGTAGATGAATCCGCTATGTTGGGAGGAAGTAAAGGTATAAATTATCAAGAATTTATCAATTATTCCAAATTAGGATGGTGTAGTTTGGCTGTTGGTTGCTCACAAGCAGTTTTAGATTATGTAATTACTTATGCCAATGATAGATATGCATTCGGTGAGCCAATCAGCAATAGACAAGCCGTTGCTTTTATGATAGCTGATATTAAAATAGAACTTGATAGTATGCGAATCTTAACACAAAGAGCTGTTGCTCGTGCAGAACAAGGTTTAGAGTTCCAAAAAGAAGCCTACTTAGCACATGTTTTATGTTGCGACAAATCTATGCAAATTGGAACCAATGGCGTGCAACTATTAGGCGGACATGGATTTATAAAAGATTTTCCAGTAGAACGTTGGTATCGAGATTTAAGAGCTGTTGCCATTTGTCATAACGGTTTACATTTATAAAACATAGCATAAAATTAATTACTTAAATATTTCAAACAATCAATATAATGAATTTAGAAATTCCAAAGAAGTTTAAAGGTATCCAAGGGTTCGCTTTAACAGCAGCACAATCCCTTTTTAGACCAATATCAAGAAAATATGATTTAGCAGAACATGAATATCCAAAGGAATTGGATTTATTTGCAGCAGGTTTAAATGGTATGAACGAAGGTTCTGGAGGGGCAGTTGGTGGTGCAAGTTCCAAAAAAGAAGACGTTCAATCTGGCGAAGTGAAAAATGGAGGCAATATGGCAAATTGTATCAATATCCAAACGATGTGTTATGGCGATGTTGGTTTATTACTAACTATTCCAGGTCAAGGTTTGGGTAATGCAGCGATTAGTGCAGTAGCAAATCCAGAACAATTAAAAAGATTTTCAAAATCTTGGGCAGCCATGGCAATCACAGAACCCAATTGTGGTTCAGATTCCTCAGCAATTACAACTACAGCCGTAAAAGATGGTGACCATTATATTTTAAATGGTGAAAAAATATTTGTTACTTCAGGTGAAAGATGCGATTGTGTAGTGGTTTGGGCAACATTAGATAAAGCAATCGGAAAGGCAGCTATCAAATCATTTGTGGTAGAAAAAGGAACACCAGGAATGGAAATAGCACGTTTAGAGAAGAAACTAGGTATTAAAGCATCAGATACAGCGGCAATAGTTTTTACAGACTGTAGAGTCCCTGCTGAAAACTTATTAGGCTCTCCAGAAATTGATGTAAAAAAAGGCTTTGGTGGCGTAATGGAAACTTTTGATAATACCAGACCATTTGTCGCATCTATGGCAAATGGTGTTGCAGAAGCCACCATCGAAAGAACTAAAGAACTTTTAGAAGATAGTTTAGATTTAGATTATGTAACTCCTATTAATAATGTGAAAGCAGTGGAGGCAGAAATTTATAGAATGGAAGCAGAATACGAAGCAGCACGATTATTAACTTTAAAAGCTGCTTGGTTAGCAGATAATCGAATTCCAAATTCATTAGAAGCCTCCGTTTGTAAAGCAAAAGCAGGAAGGATAACTAATAATTTAACTTTAAAAGCAGTAGAATTGTGTAGTTCTTTAGGGTATTCCTATCAAGAATTATTAGAAAAATGGGCTAGAGATTCTAAAATCCTAGATATTTTTGAAGGAACACAGCAAATTCAACAATTAATTATTGCGAGAAGAATCTTAGGAAAATCTTCTGCCGAACTAAAATAAAATATAATTGAATACTAAAAAATGCTCCATAATATTATAGGGCATTTTTTATTGATTTTCTAGTGATTTTGCTTGCTTTTTACGGACATATACTACTTTTTCGACAGCTGCAACAATTTCTCCAGTTTCGCTAAGTACATTTGTATTGAATGTAAAATTGCCTTTTCCATTTTCTTCTACATATTGACGAATTTTTTCGATTTCATCAAGCGTAATAATAAAACTTGCTGTAACTTTTCCTAATCCAGGTTTTTTAAAATCTATACAAGCCGATTTATCCCAAACAATATAATCTCGACCTAAATGTTCCATTACCATAAACATATAAAATGGATCACACATAGAATATAATGAGCCACCGAAATGTGTACCTACCAAATTTCTGTTCCAAAACCTCATTTTCATCTGAATATCAATTTGAGTAAAGTCTTCATTGACTGATTTTACGGAAATTCCAGCTCCAATATATGGTGGATAGAAATTAATTAAACGGATATTTTTTCTTAAATTCATCTTAAAAATCAATCATCAAAGATAAAAGTAATTTTAAACCTTACTTAATATCAAAATATTAATATTATCTTAGCTACCTCAATACTTTATGAAAAAAATACTCGTATATAGTCTTATCATATTTGCCTTTACTTTATCTTTTGCTCAACAACAAAATCTTCCTATAAATTTTGAATGGAATAATAGAATGCAACGATTTATCAATGAGAATAATCGCCTGCACACTGCAATAAAGCCTTATTTGCAAAGTGAAGTCAATCGTAGTTTAATAGATAGCTTGAATGAAATGGGCTTGCCAGATACGACACAAGCAGGATTTAAGTTTGGTATTACATCAGGCGATTTAATAAGTTTTAGAGGGAAGAAAAAAAGAAATGTTTATATCGCCATCAATCCAATTGTAGATTTTGAAGTAGGTTATAATACCGCTAAAAAAAGTTTACAACATTCAATTGGTTATGGTGCTCAAGCAAATTTTGATTTGGGAAAGAAACTTTCATTATCATTTACTTATCAAGGTGTAACCGAGAATTATCTGAATCAAATTTCTGATTATGCTAAAGAATATGGGGTTCTTACTGGTTACAGAAGTGCAAAATTCAATGGAAATTCTATAAGCTCACAAATGTTCTCAGGCTATTTATCTTTTTCGCCAAATAAATATGTGAACTTACAAATTGGAAATGATAAGAATTTTTGGGGCGATGGCTACCGAACTTTCTTATTAGGCGATAATTCCTCTAATTATCCATACATCAAATTTTCTACAAATTTTTGGAGAATTAAGTATGTCTATTTGTTGAATGTGATGCGATATGGACAAGTTTCAGGTTTAAATGTCGATAATAATACTTCTAATTTTAAAACGAAATATGGTTCATTCCATTATTTGAGCGTAGATGTGGCTAAATGGTTTGAATTTGGATTTTTTGAAGGTGTAACTTGGTATCATGAAGATTCTAGCAAAGTAAGAGGAATAGAATTTAGCTACTTAATTCCAACACTTTTTATTAGACCAATAGAGTTTGCTTTAGGCTCACCAGATAACGTGATGTTAGGTTTAAATTTTAAATTTAAACCATCTAATCGACAAGATATTTATTTACAATTAGCATTAGATGATATGGATGTGGCGGCAGCTAGAAGAGGTCGTGGATTTTATAGAACAAAAGTAGCTGCTCAATTAGGTATCAAAGCTAGAGATATTTTTAAAGTTAAACATTTAGATGTTTTGTCAGAACTGAATGTGGCCCGACCGTATGCATTTGCACATAAAGTACCAGCTCAAAATTATACGAATTATAATCAATCTTTAGTACATCCTTTGGGTGCGAATTTTTGGGAAAATGTAACAATCATATCTTATTGGAAGAAACATTGGCAAGCAAGTGCTAAATTTCAATTTGCTCGAAAAGGCATTGATTTATCTCCTTCTGAGCATTATGGAAGTAATATTTTTGTTTCAGATTATTTGATTTCGAGTGATTTAGGCAAAGCCTATAACAATAAATTTTTACAAGGTGTAAAAACGAATCTTATTAATTTAGAAGTTCGAGGTGGTTATTTACTCAATCCAAAACTAAATTTAGCTTTGGAATTGGTGTATAATTTCAGAAATATGAAAAATGATTACATCAAACAAAATTACCACTATTTTGGTTTAGGAATTCGTACCAATTTATTCAATCGCTACAGCGATTTTTAAATTGATTTTTTCTTCTGATATTGAAGCATTACTACAAAACTAAATGGTTTTATACGTTAAATATTTATTTTTTACTTTAGTTTAACTTATGGAAATCATATAAATTTTCGTCTTATAAATTAGATGAAAGATGATTTACTTTATGCATTAGCTTTGTACCAAACTGTCGGCGTAGGCACTATTACAGCACTTAATTTATTAGAATATTTTGGGAATTATGAATCCATTTTTTCAGCTGGTATTACTAAGCTAGAAAAAGTAAAAGGTATTAAAAAGAAAGTTGCTTTAGAAATTTTTGAAAGTAGAAAAATTGCATTGAAAAAAGCAGAATCCGAACTAAATTTTATTGAAAATAATAATATTCAAGTTTTATTTTATCAAGATGAAGAATATCCACAAAGATTGAGGAATTGTGTAGATGCTCCTTTTTTACTATTTGCAAAAGGTAATTATGATTTTAATAAATCAAAGATGATTGCAGTGGTTGGAACTCGACATGCAACGGAATATGGAAAAAAAATGACGCAACAATTTGTAGAAGAGCTAAGTGCTTATGACATTTCCATTGTTAGCGGTTTAGCATTAGGAATTGATAGCATTGCGCATCAATCTGCAGTAAAATACAATCTGCAAAATATTGCAGTTTTGGGTCATGGTTTGGATATGATTTATCCAGCATCTAATAAAAAATTAGCAGAAAAAATTCAGGAAAATGGGGCAATTGTTACTGATTTTTTTTCAGAAACAATTCCAAATAGGCAAAATTTTCCTAGAAGAAATAGAATTGTTGCAGGCATGGTTGATGCAGTTTTAGTCGTTGAGTCTGCAAAGAAAGGCGGTGCCTTAATTACAGCACAAATTGCAAATAGCTATAACCGTGAAGTGTTCTGTATGCCTGGAAATATTGGAAACTTATATTCCGAAGGTTGTAATTATTTCATAAAAACCAATCAAGCACAATTGGTTACAGAAGCAAAAGATATTATTGAATTTATGAATTGGGATAACGCAAATAAGCCCCAAAATTCTAATCCAAAACAGTTGTTTGTTAGCTTAAATGATGAGGAATCTTTAATATATGAACTCATCAAAATTCATCAAAAAATTCATATCGATGATTTGTTAGGAAAAACAGCCTATAATCTCAGCAATTTGTCTAATATTTTATTACAATTGGAGTTGCAAGATATTATTAAACCAATTCCAGGTAAATTTTATACGTTAAACTAAATTATGTTATATTTATAGCATAATTTTGTAGATTATGATTGCTGTAATTCCAGTTGCTGGAGTGGGAACTCAACTTCGTCCGCATACCTATACTCAACCAAAATCGCTAATTCCTGTTGCAGGAAAGCCTATTTTGAGCTATATTATCGACCAGTTATTGGAAGTTGGTATTACAGAATTTGTTTTTGTAATTGGTTATTTAGGAGAGAAAATCAAAGAATATGTTGATTCAGAATACCCAAAAATCAATAAAAACTTTGTCTTTCAAGAGCAAAGAGAAGGTTTAGGTCATGCAATTTGGCTTACAAAAGAAGTGATTTCAAGTGATAGTAGTATTATTATTGTTTTGGGCGATACAATATTAGATGCCAACCTAAAAGAATTTATTAAAATTAAAAATTCAGCATTGGGTGTGAAAAGAGTGGAAAATCCAAGTTTGTTTGGTGTAGCTCAACTTAATGAAAAATCCGAGATTATACAAGTCATAGAAAAGCCTAAAATCCCAAAAAGCAATATGGCATTAGTTGGTTTATATAAAATCGATGAATATGGATTGTTGATTGAAGCCTTAGAAGAAATTATCAAGAAGAAAAGAAAAGTCAATAACGAGTATTTATTAACTGATGCCATTATGACGATAATAAGAAAAGGGTATAAAATTGATGCATTTAAAGTCGATAATTGGTATGATTGCGGACAAAAAGAAGTATTGTTACAAACGAACGCACTCTTGTTAAAAAATAAAAAAGGCAATACTAAGAATAATAAATTATTGAAAAATACTATTATTATTGAGCCTGTTGTGATAGGAAAAAATGCAGTAGTTCAAAATTCAATAATTGGTCCAAATATTACAATTGGTGAAAATGCGGTTGTTAAAGAAAGTATATTGCGAGATTCAATTATTGGAAGTTATACCAATTTGAGTGATATTATTTTACAGCATTCATTAGTAGGTAATGATACGGTTATTAAAGGTTCGGCACAAAGTTTAAATATTGGAGATAACACCGCTTTAGATTTAAGATAGATTTTGTTTGCAGTTGTAGATATAGAAACCACAGGAGGAAATCCAATTACAGAGCGGATTATAGAAATTGCTATTGTTACTTACGATGGACAAAAGATAGTTGAAGAATATTCAACTTTGGTAAATCCTGAACAAACTATCAGTCCTTTTATTTCTACGTTTACTGGAATTACCAATAGAATGGTACAAGATGCACCAAAGTTTGCTGAAATCGCCGAACAAGTATTGTCTAAAACGGCAGGAAAAATTTTTGTTGCTCATAATGCTAAATTTGATTATGGTTTTATCAAACATGAATTAAAGCATTTAGGTCTTAAATTTTCACGTAAAACCTTAGATACAGTTCAGCTAAGTCGTAAAACTTTTCCGCAGTATCGTTCGCATAGTTTGGGAAATATTTGTAAAGATTTAGGCATACAAATCGATAATAGACATAGAGCCTTGGGCGATGCAAAAGCAACTGTAAAATTGCTGGAGAAAATTATTGCAAAGCATAATGATAATTTTTTAGAAGAATTAATGACCGATGATTTATTAAAATTAAACCTTCCAAAACAATTAGCACCACAAAAAGTAGAGCAATTGCCTGAAGAAACTGGTATTGTTTATTTTTTTGATAAAGCACAACAAGTTATTGCAATTGAAAGTGCAAAAAATGTTAAAGAACACGTGTATAAAACGTATCGGGAAACCCAATCAGATAGATATAAAAAATTATTGCATTTAGAAACTGCAGATATCCAAGTGGAGGTTTTGGGGAACGAGCTCTTAGCCATTTTATTAGAAGAAGATTATAAGCAACAATATCAACCCAAATACAATAAAATTCAAAAATATTATGAATTTTCATTTGGCTTATTTGCATCAAAAGATGAAAATGGGTTTAAGAGATTAGTCGTAAAAGTGTTAGATGAAGCAGAAGAGCCAATTTTGAAATTTACTTCTAGATTGAAAGCTGAAAAAATGTTACACCAAATTGTTAATAGCTCGAAATTAGGACCTGTTATTAAACGAATTGATACTGTATTAAATTATAATGAGCGAATGGAAAGTATTTTGTCAAAATATCAATATCCATTTAGTTGCTTTTATATTATTATTGCAGGAAGAATGGGTTCTGAAAAGTGTGCCATTAAAATAAAAAGTAATGCTTTAGTTGGTTATACATTTTATGAAACTACCTATATTCAACATATTCAAGAATTAGATAACTTATTGAAACCAATCAAAGAATTTAATAATACAAAGAAAAATATCATTAATTATATCAGGAAATATGAAAAATATATCCAAATAATTCCAGTTTAATAGTTACTGTCTTTACTAGCAAATTTTGCACGTGCCTTACGAAGTAACAGCCAAATAATTCTAAATTGAGTAAGTACAATAATTACCATATAAAATACAAAACCAAAAGTTGCCATACTTTTCATAGATAATAATTGCCCAGCTGTCAAACCTTTTATTAAAGGTGTAACAAAATCTTTAGTAAAATGAATTGAATAGTCATCAATTACATCTAAAAAAAGATAATAATTGTGAAATAATTTAAAGGTAATATAAAAATTTCCAAGGAAAAATAGAATTAAAAACGGCCAAAAACTAAATAAAAAAGAGCTTTTAGGAAATATAATACATCTAAAATAAAAAGCAGCAATTGTAAAATAGAGGAATAAGAGGATAAAATATTTTTGGGACATCCAATCTTTCATATTAAATAGAATAAGAAAAGAAAGTATTGAAACAAAAATAAGTGAAAACACATCAAAAAGGAAAGTATAAAGATGTTTGTTAGTCATTTTGCAAAAGCGTTAAAATTGAAATATTCAACAAAAATACAAGAAAATTTATATCTTCGGAGTTAAAATGGCATCAAACAATATTTATCATTTATTTAAGCAGGATAAAAAGCAAATTGCTATTTTAATAGATCCTGATAAAGTGGATGCATCTTCTTTAAGAAAGTTAGTTGAGGCAACAACTTCTGCTGATTTTTACTTTATAGGAGGCAGTTTATTAAATGAAGATAATATTGAAATAATTATACTTGAATTAAAGAAAATTACTCAAAAACCTATTGTAATTTTTCCTGGAAATGGTTTCCAAATTAGCAAAAAAGCAGATGCAATTTTATTGCTGAGTTTAATTTCAGGAAGAAATCCAGAATTATTAATTGGTCAGCATGTACAATTTGCTTCTATCTTAAAAAATAGTAATTTAGAAATTATCTCTACTGGATATATTTTAGTTGATGGAGGCAAACCAACAAGTGTTAGTTATATCAGCAACACAACACCAATTCCTAATAACAAACCAGAGATTACCGCTGCTACTGCACTTGCAGGAACTCAATTAGGTTTAAAATGTATCTATTTAGAGGCAGGAAGTGGTGCAGAAACTGCAATTAGTGAGGATTGTATAAAGATGGTCAAAACTCAGATTAATGTACCACTTATCGTTGGCGGTGGTATTAAATCAAAAGCACAAATACAAGCTGCATTTAATGCTGGAGCAGATATTGTTGTTATAGGAAATGCTTTAGAAAAGAATATCGACTTATTAAAATAAAAAAGATGAAAAAAACATTTAAGTTGTTGGTAACACTTACTTTGTTATTGTTTGTGGGCTTTGTATTGATACAAAAAAAAGATATTCCAATTGAAGAATTAATTCCAAAATATACCAATGAATTTTCAAAGTTTGTGGATTTAGACGGCATGAAAGTGCATTATCAAATTGAAGGAAGTGGTAATCCTATAGTACTAATTCACGGAACAGGTTCTTGCTTACAAACTTGGGATGCTTGGACTGATTCACTTAAAAAATATTATACCGTTATTCGTATAGATATGCCAGGTTTTGGGTTAACAGGTCCACGACCTGATAAAGATTATAGCATTAAAATGTATGCGAAGTTTTTAGACGATTTTGTTACAAAATTGCAGTTAGATACTTTTGCATTAGCAGGAAATTCTCTGGGAGGACAAATTTGTTGGTACTATACTGCCACATATCCAGAGAAAGTATCTAAAGAAATATTAATTGACCCTGCTGGATTTTATAATAAGAAAAGTAATTCTTTAGTTTTTAAATTAGCTAAGAAAAAATGGTTTGCCGATATAATGAAAAAATCAGATACAAAACTTATGGTTAATAATACTTTGAAAGAAGTTTATTTTGATCAGTCCAAAATAAGTGATGCAACAAAACAAATGTATTATGACATGAGTATGAGAACGGGTAATCGTGAGGCATTTACTGACCGAGTTCAAAGTATTGGAAAAGATAAAGTCTTGAATTTGTCAGAGATTAATACCCCTACTTTAATTATGTGGGGAAGAGAAGATTTACTAATAGATATTGCTTTGTTGGACTCATTTATGGTTATACCACATGTTCAAAAGATAGTTTATGAACAAGTTGGACATTCACCACAAGAAGAAATTCCTACACGTTCGGTGGAAGATGCAATGAATTTCTTGAAATAGGATTTAATAGATTTGGTACAAAATTTGTATATTTACAAGGAGAAATTTTTATATGAAAAAACAAACATTATTAATAGGTATTTTCAGTATAGGGAATATTGTATTAGCTAAAGAAGTAAGTAAATCTAGAATTCAGGAAACAGCAAATAATATTGCTACCGAACTTCAAATTCCAGCTACACAAAGGTTGAACTTTACAAATGAATATACTTCTAAAAGTATTGCAATTCAAGATATAGTTAATAAAAATGTTTCACCACAAGAGAAAGTAAAACAGATTAAATTAGTTTTGAATCAGTCTAGTGCGAACTTAAAGCAAGTAACACCTGCTGTTCAACAAAATCGATATAGCAATTATTTCAATAAACAAGTTCAAATGACAGCAAAAGTAGAAACATTAAAAAGTCCTACTTCAAAAAATGATAATGTCAGTACAAAACCGAGTACGCCAACTAATAATAATACCAACTCAGCATATACTAAGAATGCAGATTATAATAATTTACCACAGGAACACCAAGCAGTGATGGATAATATCGGCAAGCAGCTAGTTTTAGACAATAACCAATTTGGAAAAATGAGTAGTGATTATCTTAATTTTGTTACTACAACAGAAAGTATTGCTAAGGCTAATGGTAAAAATTTACTTAAAGCAAAAACAGAGTTTGACCAATTAACTGCTTCTACATTAAATAGTACAAAGGGTTATTTAAGCACAGAACAGTATAATGCGTTTCAAACTTTACTTAAAACTGGAAAGCTAGGCAAAGACACTAATCCTCAAATAAATGTAGCAAATACCACTACCACTTCAGTTGTCAATAACAATAAAAATCTTTCGGATATTAAGTCAGCAGAGACGCTTACACAACTAAAATCATCATTGAATTTATCATCAACTCAATATGCTAATGCACTTAAAGTGGCCAATAATTATGATGCTGAGATTGCAAAAGTTTCAGCTATGTATCCTAATAATATTAAACAACAGAAATTAGAATTGGATAAGAAAACGCCGATGTTTGTTAATCAATTTAAGGCTGCCTTAAATCCTGCTCAAGCAAATTCATTTTTTGGAGTTATTATAGCACAAGTAAATATTCTGACTGGTGAAAATCTTACAGCAGAACAACAGCAATTAATATCTGCAATGAGAAACAATTACAAAATGAATGATGTTCAGATTGTTCAGTCTATGTTTGCATTAGCAGAAGCAAAAGTGAAGGCTGATGCTAATAAAATGGTGAATAAAAGCAATCCTCAAGTATTTAATCAAGAAAACCAAAAGATATTGAGTGAAACTGATAATAAAATAAAAAACATTCTGACTCCTGAGCAATACAATAAAGTAAAAGCGGATATTGAAAAGGCGTTGAAATAATCAAAAAGTTAATTATCCTTTTATAGAAACGTGCAATATTTTGCACGTTTTTTTATTTAGAAATTAATGGTAAATAAAAAGATAAAAGTATGTAACAAATCTGTAATCCTTCTGTAATAACTTGAAAATAGCTTTGCATCAAATTAAATATTTGATATGAAGAAAAAAATTATGTTAATGTGTTGTTTATTATTAAGTATAGCAATACATGCTCAAACTGAGTCAGTCGATTCTAATGCTTTGGAAAAGAGAATTACTGAAATAGAAGAATCATTAAAAGAAAACAAAAACTTTAAAGTTTCTGGCTATATTCAAACACAATTTCAATTTGGAGAACAATTTTCTGCACTAAAAGTTGGAGCATCAAATGACAACAAGAACAAAACAATTAATCGAGTTGGAATCAGAAGAGGCAGAATTAAATTTACTTATGAAAAAGGAATTGTTGCAGGCGTTTTTCAACTTGATATTACGGAAAAAGGAATTGGTATAAAAGATGCCTATCTAAACATTAAAGACCCTTGGTTTAAATCTATGGCTCTAAAAGCTGGGGTTTTTGATAGACCATTTGGATATGAAATCAGCTATTCGTCTTCACAAAGAGAAGCTCCTGAGCGCTCAACAATTTTCCAAACTTTATTTCCAGAAGAGCGAGATTTAGGGTTAATGCTAACCTTACAAGCTCCGAAAACATCAATATGGCATATGCTCAAATTAGAAGCTGGAATCTTTGCAGGGAATGGTATTAAAATGGAAACAGATAATAGAAAAGACTTTATTGGGCACCTATCCATAAATCATACAATTAAAGATTATCTAAAAATAGGTGGTGGAATATCTTATTATAATGGTGGTGTCTATCTAGGTTCTAAAAATATCTATGCGATGAAAGGCAACTCATTTGTATTAAATAATGACTCAACGAATATTGGAAAATATGCAAAGCGTGAGTATATAGGATTTGACTTGCAAGTCAATGCCATAACAAAAGTTGGTACAACTAAGTTAGTGGCAGAATATTTAATGGGCACTCAGCCAGGAACAAATAAAGATAGCAAAAGCCCCAATGCTTCAACACTACCAACATCAGATACTTATATTAGGAAATTTAATGGTGGATATATAATGCTAACACAAGATTTTGGAAAAATTCCATTAACTGGCGTTTTTAAATGTGATTGGTATAATCCTAACAAGCATGTATCAAAAGATAATATTGGATTAAATCAAACCAATAAAGGAGATATTAGTTATAATACTTTTGGATTAGGAATATTATGGAAAGCAACTTCTAGTATTCGTGTTACAGCATTCTATGATATTGTCAAGAATGAAACTACTAAAAACATAGCAGATTATACACAAAATAGAAAAGACAATGTCTTTACACTTCGATTCCAATATAAATTCTAAACCTTAACCAGATTGTAACAAAATTGCAAATAGACAGTAACAAATGATATTGAAATTTGCACTGAAAATAAAACAAACCCTTTTAAAACAAATTAAATTAATAAAAATGAAAAAAACAATTATTTTAACAATTTCCTTATTCTGTTTGGTATTAAACATAAAGGCTCAAAAAATCAAAGGTTCAGATACTGTATTGCCGTTATCACAAGAAGCTGCTGAAAATTATAAGAAGAAAAATCCAACAAGTACTATCTCTGTAACTGGAGGTGGTAGTGGTGTAGGAATCTCAGCCTTAATTAGTGGAACAACAGAGATTGCACAAGCATCAAGAAAAATTAAATTTGATGAAAAGTTAAAAATTCAAGAATCTGGCAATTCTTTAAAAGAAATAATAATTGCTTATGATGCGTTAAGCGTTATTGTTAATCCTTCAAACAAAGTTTCTAAATTAACTAGAGAACAATTAGAAGGTATTTTTACAGGAAAAATTACGAATTGGAAAGAAGTCGGTGGTGATGATTTAAAAATAGTTCCTTATTCTAGAGAAACCTCTTCTGGAACTTATGAGTTTTTTAAAGAAAGTGTTCTCAAAAATAAGAATTACAAGAGTGGAATTATGAGTTTGCCAGCAACTGGAGCAATTATTCAATCAATTAGTCAAACTAAAGGAGCAATTGGATATGTAGGCTTTGCATATCTAAATACAGAAGTCAAAACAATAAATATTTCTTACGATAAAGGAAAAACTTATGTTGTACCTAATATCACTAATGTAAAGAATAAAACTTATCCAGTTGTAAGGCCATTATATTATTACTATTTGACTAAAAATAGCAATAAAGTAAAAGGATTTGTGGACTATATTCTATCGCCTGAAGGTCAAAAGATTGTTTCTAATGTAGGTTATATCACATTGAAATAGATAGAAAATTCAGTAATAAAAATATAAAATCTGCTATGAAAATTATCGAAAGGCTATTAGAAGGTGTGTTTAAAATGAGTAGTTCAATAACTAGTATTGTTATACTGCTCATAATAATATTCTTATTTAAAGAAGGTTTCGGATTATTTCGCTCTCCAGTTGTAGAAAATGGCTATGGTCTTTATATTAACTCTAAAAATCCAATTAGTGATTTAAATCCAACTCAAATTAAACAAATATTTGATGGCGAAATTGATAATTGGAAAGCAATAGGAGGAAAAGAGGAATCCATCTATCTTTTTAGGTTTGATGAAATTTTTTCAATATATACAGATGAAGAACTTGGAGAAAATTACCAATTTTTACCTCAAAAGCTAAATAATATAATTTCTGAAAACTCAAACATTATTGCATTTTTTCCTAAAAAATATATGCAAGAAGTTTCTAGTCAAACAAAGGAAATAGCGAATAAAAATATAGAAATAGCAGATTTTATTTTAGGAAAAGAATGGCTCCCAACAACAACCCCTTCTCCTTTATTTGGAATTGTGCCATTAGTTCTTGGAACATTATTAGTTAGTTTTTTAGCCATTCTCTTAGCACTTCCTTTAGGATTAGGTGTAGCTATTTACTTATCAGAAATTGCTAGTAATAAAGTAAGAGGAATAATAAGACCTGCTATCGAATTATTAGCAGGTATTCCATCGGTTGTTTATGGGTTTTTTGGATTAGTAATTATAGTGCCTATTGTTCAAAATTTGGGCAATATAAGTGCAGGAGAAACGGCATTTACTGGTAGTCTGATATTAGCAATTATGGCATTGCCAACGATAATTTCCATCTCTGAAGATGCGTTACGAAATACGCCATTGGCTTTACGAGAATCTAGTTATGCCTTAGGTGCTACCCAATGGCAAACCATCTATAAAGTGGTTATTCCTTTCGCAAGTTCTGGCATATCTGCAGCTATTATTTTAGGAATTGGAAGAGCAATAGGCGAAACAATGGCTGTGTTAATGGTTACTGGTAATGGTGCTGTTATTCCACATTCTATTTTTGAATCTGTCCGAACAATTCCTGCAACAATTGCAGCAGAATTAGGTGAAGCTCCGATGGGTGGAACACATTATCAAGCACTATTTTTATTAGGGTGTGTATTGTTTTTATTTACACTAATACTCAGTATCACTTCAGAGATTATTTCTAAAAAACAAACTTCTAAAACAGCATGATACTTTCAAAAAATAGACAGCAAAAAATAGCTTTTCATATTTTCAGATTACTAAGTTTTGGTATTCTAGGAATCTTGGTTTGGATACTCGGCTTTATTATTTATAATGGAATTCAAGTCATTAGTTGGGAATTTATCTCTTCCTATCCAAAAGAAGGAATGACAGAAGGAGGAATTTTTCCTGCAATCATTGGAACAATTTATTTAGTAATTGGAAGTATGCTATTTGCTGTTCCGTTGGGAATTATGTCTGCCATTTATATCAGCGAATATGCAAGTAATCAAACGTGGGTAAAATTTATTCGTATAATGACTAATAATTTAGCCAGCATTCCTTCTATTGTTTTTGGACTTTTCGGAATGGCATTATTTGTGCATACCTTTGGCTTTGGCGATTCAATTCTTGCGGGTTCATTGACTCTTGGAATTCTAATCATTCCTATAGTAATTCGTACAACAGAAGAGGCTTTAAAAGCTGTTCCAGAATCTTATCGTTTAGGTAGCTTTGCATTAGGTGCTTCTAAACTCCAAACGATAAAAAATGTAATATTCCCAATTGCATTTCCTAATATAATGACTGGATTAATTCTTTCTGTAGGTAGAGTATCTGGAGAAACTGCTCCAATATTATTTACAGTTGCCGCCTATTTCCTGCCCAAACTTCCTCAAAGTATTTTTGATCAAGCAATGGCACTCCCTTACCACTTGTATGTTATAGCAACTAGCGGCACAGATATAGAAGCCTCAAAACCTATTGCCTACGGAACTGCATTTGTATTAATTTCTATAGTTCTAATAATAAATCTATTAGCTGGTTGGATTAGAAGATATTTTGAAAAACAAAACTCAATATAATATACAGAATAATGATGATTGAAGCAAAAAATGTAAACTTTTATTATGGTAATTTTCAGGCATTAAAAGATATAAATATTGCCATTCCAGAAAATACAGTAACTGCATTAATTGGTCCTTCGGGTTGTGGCAAGTCCACTTTTCTACGATTATTTAATCGAATGAACGATACCATACAGAATACTAAATTAACAGGCGAATGTTTGGTTAATGGACAAAATATTTATGATAAAACTGTACAAGTTGATGCATTAAGAAAAAATGTTGGAATGGTATTTCAAAAACCTAATCCATTTCCAAAGTCCATTTTTGAAAATGTAGCTTATGGCTTAAAAGTAAATGGCGTTTCAGACAAAAAGTATATTGCTGAACGAGTGGAACAATCACTTATTGCAGCAGCTTTATGGAATGAAGTTAAGGACAAACTGCATCAATCGGCGTTTGCATTGTCTGGTGGACAGCAGCAAAGACTTTGTATTGCCAGAGCATTAGCCATTTCCCCATCAGTATTACTTATGGACGAACCCGCATCAGCCTTAGACCCAATATCTACTTCAAAAATTGAAGAATTAATTCATGGATTGAAAGAAAAATATACCATTGTAATAGTTACACACAATATGCAACAGGCTGCTAGAGTAAGTGATAAAACAGGTTTTTTTATGTATGGAGAATTGATTGAATACAGCGATACAAAGAAAATGTTTTTAAATCCTGAAAATATTCAAACACAAAATTATATCACTGGAAGATTTGGTTAAATATTAAAATATATAATTATGAAACATACAGAGCTAGAAATTCAAGAGCTTAAAACTCAAGTAAAACAAATGTGGAACTTAGTTGTTGCTCAGTTAAGTAAATCTCAAAAAGCTTTATTAGAAAATAATACAACCTTAGCACTTGAAGTTATAAGTCAGGAGAAAAGAGTGAATGCTTATGAACTCAAAATTGAAAGTGATTGTGAAAATTATATTGCATTATATAGTCCAGTTGCAGTTGATTTGAGATTAGCACTTACATTAATTAAGATAAGCAATACATTAGAACGAATAGGCGATTTTGCTGAAGGTATCGCACGATATACCATTTCTCAAGAATGCAATGCCATTGATACTAAAATATTGGAAGATTTAGGTATCGAAAAAATGATGGATATTGTTTTAGAAATGCTGCTTGACGGTTATATTGCGTTTGAAACTGAGAATACAAAATTAACTGAAAAAATAATGAGCCTTGATTTACAAGTTGATGAATTGTACAAAAATGGTTTTTCTATTTTAACGGAATACCTAAATACTCAAGATATAAATGCCATGTGTGCTTTAAAATTAATCATCATTCTTAGAAAATTAGAAAGAATTGGAGATCATTGTAATAATATCATTGAAGATATCGTATTTTATGTAGATGCGGAAGTTTTAAAACATCATAAGAAAACTATTATTAATCCATAAAATTGGACATTTATACTTAAATTTGTTGTACAAGAAAATTCTATAAATGGCAAATAAAATATTGATAGTTGATGATGATGTTAGTATTTGTGAGATTTTAGAATTTAATTTAAAAAGTGAGGGCTATGCTATTGAAATTGCTCATTCAGCAGAAGAAGCACTCGAAAAAATTACCCCTGATTTTAATCTAATTTTATTGGATATAATGATGGGTGGGATGTCCGGTTATAAGATGGCAGAAAAAGTAAAGGCCTCTAAAAATCGGACTCCAATTATTTTTTTAACTGCAAAAGATACAGAAAATGATATGCTTACTGGATTTTCTGTTGGAGCCGATGATTATATCTCAAAACCATTTTCTATAAAAGAAGTTTTGGCACGAATAAAAGCAGTATTGGCTCGAACAAGCCAAGGTTCTAAACCCAAGACAAGCAATCCGCAGATTTTAGAATTAAATGATTTCATTATTAACTTTGATACTAAACAATTAAGCATTAAGGGCAATAAAATAAACTTAACAAAAACAGAATTTGATATTCTACTAAAGCTAATAGAAAATCCTAATAGAGTCTTTTCTCGTCAAGAAATTATGGATAGTATTTGGGGTGATGAGGTATATATAACAGAACGTACTGTTGATGTACACATTACTCGATTACGAAAAAAATTAGGAGATTATGCATCGGTGATTACTAATCGTTCTGGATTTGGTTATCGATTTGATTCAAATAATCTATGAAATTAAATTTTAAACAACGCTTATTTTTTTACTTTACGGTAATTTTTACACTCTCCATAATTGGTGTAACAATTTTTGAACGAAATAAAGAAAAAGCACAAAAGACAGAAACCTTAGAAGGAATACTTGATGTTTACACCACAACCATTAGTTCATTTTTATCTAAAAATTCAACGAATAATTTTTCCAATTTAGATAGTTTAATTTCCTTATTTCCTTCAGAACTCCGAGTAAGTATAATTGACAAAGAAGGAAAAGTGAATTATGACAATACAATTAAAAATATCAATATTTTAAGTAATCATGCTCAACGACCTGAAATCCTTGCATTGAAAACAAATAAAAAAGGCACCGATATTCGTAATTCAGCATCTAAGCATCAACCTTATCTATATTATGCCAAAGACAATGGAATATATTTTATTCGTGTAGCTTTACCTTATAATATTAATACTAAAAATTTTCTAAAGCCTGATAATTCATTTGTTTATTTCATTCTAGTTATCTATTTATCTGTACTTTTTTTAATCAATAGTATTATTAATAAATTTGGAAAATCAGTAACACGATTGAGAGATCTTGCTATTAATGCGAATGTTATACCTTCAGAGAACAATTTTTCAGATAATGAATTAGATGAAATAGGCAAAAAACTTACTGAAAATTATCTGTTATTAGAAAAATCAAGGAACGAGATAAGCGTAGAAAGGGAAAAATTATTACAACATATTCATAATTCCAAAGAAGGTATCTGCTTTTTTACTTCTCAAAAAGAAGTAGAATTTTACAATGGACATTTTATTCAATATTTATATCTAATAACAGATTCAGAGGAGGGAAATCCCAATGTAATTTTTACAGATAAAGCATTTGAAAAACTACATATTTTCTTTAAAGGCGCCACTTCAAATTTTTTAGATTATAAAATTTCTAGACAAGGTAAAATATTCCATCTTCGTTTAATGGTTTTTGAAAATAAAGGATTTGAAATCATCTTAAATGACATCACACTTCAAGAAAAAACCAGAATTTTAAAACAAGAAATGACAGGCAATATTGCCCATGAACTAAGAACACCAGTAACCGGAATACGTGGTTACTTAGAAACTATTCTTACTCAAAAATTAGAGCTTGATAAGCAACTTTATTTTACTGAAAAAGCATTCTTACAAACAAAAGTATTGTCAGAGCTTATTCAAGATATGAGTTTAATTGCAAAAATTGAAGAAGCGGGGTACACATTTACGATGCATACTATCTTTTTGAAATCTTTCTTAGAGCAGATAAAAGAAGATTATACACTACAATTTGCAGAAAAACAAGTTCAATTTGCTATCAATATTCCTGAAGATTGTAAGGTCAAAGGCAACCAAAACCTATTACACTCTGTTTTTAGAAATCTTATTGATAATGCACTCAGGTATGCAGGAAATAATATAAACATCACCATCTATTTATACAATCAAGACGCTGATTTTTGTTACTTCTCATTCTATGATACTGGAAAAGGTATTGAAGATGAAAAACACCTTTCTCGAATATTTGAAAGATTTTATCGTGTCAATGAAGGAAGAACTAGAGATTTGGGTGGTTCTGGTTTGGGATTATCAATTGTAAAAAATGCTATTCAAATTCACGGCGGAACCATTTATGCTAAAAACAGAAAAGAAGGCGGCTTAGAATTCTTATTTCAATTGAAAAGGATTTAAAACTAAAAACATTATCTATCAAAAATTAGATTTGTATAGTATCTTTGTGAGAAGAGATGATAGAGACATTACCAAAATTGGAAGAACGTGCAGTACTGGTTGCATTAATTAGAGAAGGTCAAACTACTCAACAAGTAACAGAGTATTTAGATGAATTAGCATTTTTAGCGGAAACTGCTGGAGCGATAACTATCAATAGATTTACTCAAAAATTACAACATCCTGATGTTCGTACTTTTGTGGGCTCTGGAAAATTAGAGGAAATTAGAATTTATAACGAGTTCGCAGAGATAAATACCGTCATAATTGATGATGAGATTTCTCCTGCACAACAACGAAATATAGAAGCTGAATTAAAATGTAAAGTACTCGACCGTACTAGTTTAATATTAGATATTTTTGCACAAAGGGCTAAAACAGCACAAGCTAGAGCACAAGTAGAATTGGCACAATTACAGTATTTATTACCAAGATTAAAAGGCTTGTGGACACACTTAGAAAGACAACGTGGAGGTATTGGAATGCGTGGTCCTGGTGAAAAAGAAATTGAAACAGATAGACGTGTCATCAACGATAAAATTGCAAAACTAAAACAAGATTTAGCAATTTTAGATAAGCAAGATGAAACAAGACGTAAGACTCGTGGAGAATTAGTAAGAGTAGCTTTGGTGGGTTATACCAATGTTGGAAAATCTACTATGATGAACCTCCTAAGCAAAAGCGATATTTTGGCTGAAAATATACTCTTTGCAACTTTAGATACCACCGTCCGAAAAGTTGTGATTGATAATATGCCATTTTTATTAAGTGATACAGTTGGTTTTATTCGTAAACTACCACATCATTTAGTAGAGAGTTTTAAATCTACTTTAGATGAAGCCAAAGAGTCTGATATTATTGTGCATGTCGTTGATGCATCTCACGAAAATTTCAGAGACCAAATTGATGTGGTTAATCAAACTTTAGCAGATTTGAAGGTTACAGAACAACCTCGATTGATAGTTTTTAATAAAATGGATTTGTACAAAGAAAAGCATTTTGACAAATACTTACCAGAAGATGTGAAGGCAGAATTATTACTGGAATTTGAGAAAAATATGAGCCGTGCAATGAATAGTAATTGTGTATTTATTTCTGCAACTGAAAAAGAAAATTTGGAAACATTAAGAAATATTATGGCACTGATGGTGCAAGATATGTACCACAAACGTTATCCATATAGAAGTAATTTTCATTAAAATATTATTGTGCATAAACAGTTGAAATATTATACAATTTTTCTTGCCATAGTATTTATTTTATTTGCGTTCTATAATATTCCTCAAATAATTAATTTTCCAGCTCAAGGTGCTCACTTATGGCGACAAGCTGATGGTTTGGCAATGGTTTGGAATTATAAATTATTTAATTTGCCATTTTTGCAAGCAGAGACTTTTAATCTGCTATCTATTGAGGGAAAAGGTCTGGCGGAATTTCCTATTTTTTATTATTTCGCCGCACAATTTGCTAATCCCGAAAAAGCATTAAGAACAATGCATTTTGTAGTTTTAGTGCTAGGTTTTTTTGCATTTTATCGTTTAGCAATTTTTTATTTGAAGAATTATTTTTATGGAATTGCCGCTCTTTTATTGTTTGCGAATTCTCCTCTAATTATTTTTTATGGTATAAATTTTATTGTAGATGTCCCAGCTTTTTGCTTTGCCTTATTAGCTTGGTCTGTTTTTATTCCTAATCGTTCAAGTCGTAGTTCTCTATTCTTTTGCTTATTGTTTTTGAGTTTTGCATCTTTATTGAAAGCATCGTACATACTCAATTTTCTCATACTCTTTTATCTATTGTATCAAGACAAACGACTTAGGTTTAAAAAAATAATTCTAGTTTTATTCTTTATAGCAATTCCAATAATTTGGTATGCTTATGCAATGTCTTTTAATAAAATCAATCATAATGATTATTTGTTTTTAGGGTTTAAACCCATTTTTTTAATGTCATTTTATGATATTGGATTAGCATTTTGGCGAATTATAGTTTCGTGGTCTAAAACTTATTTTTGGCGACCAACCAGCATTATTTTATTGCTCAGTCTTTTTTATTTTCTTTTAAAAAGAAAAAAATCTGATTTGAGTAAGATGATTATCTACACTTTGTTAATGAATATTTTATATATCATTCTCTTTCTTGATAAATTGATTATCCACGAATATTATTATCCATTTTTTTATATTCAAGTAGCGTTTGTTTTACTCGCTTTTTTCAAAATATTACAACAAAATAAACATCAAAACTATATCAAAATTGGGTTGGTCATTTTCGTTTTTATTAATCTTTATTATTGCAAAAATTATACTGCTGAAAAACAAACCGTACAACGTATTGACCAGAAACTATTTAGTGATGGTTTTCAATCTTTCTTAAATCAAAATGGGTGTACTATTTCTAAAACTATATTTTGTTATGATGACTTGAGTGTCAATCAAAGTTTGTATGCTATAAAAAGAAAGGGTATTACGCAGTATAATGAAAACTGGCAAGAATTTATTCTTCAAAAAAAAATCAATTTTATTTTAGTGAACGAACAATCCTCAGATAAAATCATAAAATCAGTATATCCTAAAAATATTTATACTTATAAAAACTACAAATTAATAGCTTTATAATTCTTTTCTGAAATGTCTAGTGAGTTCATTCAGTTTGTTTGTTTTATCTTCTAAATTTTCTTTTAATTCTTCACGATAAATATTCAGATTTTGAATCAATGAATCTAAATCTTCAGGCAATACATCTTCAAAAAATTCACGCATTCTTTTTGCCATAGTTGGGGATTTTCCATTGGTAGAAATACCAATTTTTAAGTCTCCTTTAGTTACAATAGAACCTAAATAGAAGTCGCATAATTCAGGCGTATCCGCAACGTTAATTAGAATATTATTGTTTTTAGCAGCTTTATAAATTTCTAGGTTTGTCGTTTTGTTATTTGTCGCTGCTATGATTATTTGA
This sequence comes from uncultured Chitinophagales bacterium, assembly GCA_964472755.1. Lineage (GTDB taxonomy): Bacteria > Bacteroidota > Bacteroidia > Chitinophagales > JADIYW01 > JADJSS01. The sequence continues at coordinate 39,418 of CAYYMF010000021.1, forward strand.
AAGCCCAAAACATCATCAGGCTCAAATGGTTTTTCTATAAAATGTATTTTTTTGTTACTTTGATATTGAGTTTTTATTGTTTCCGAAATTTTATCTGCAACTATTGTAATATCTGCATCTGGAGAGTTCTTTAAAATAAAATTTAATTTCTCAATACAAACTTTTCCTCCGCCAACTATTAGTAATTTTAAGGATTCCAGTCTCAAAAATATAGGATAGAGCGTATTCAAAAAATTAATAATTTACATTTTGAATAATAATCACAGCAGGTGATTTTATTTCATTTTCAATAACTAATTGCTGTATGTTTTCTAAAGTTCCAATGACTTTTTGCTCATCAGGTAAACTTCCATTTTGGATAACGGTAACTTTTGTATTGACTTTTCTATATTGCTTAAAAGTATTGATAATATTTTCAAGCTGATTCATACCCATTAGAATAACAACAGTTGCTGTTGATTGTGCTGCAAACTCAATATCTTTAGACATCTCACACTTTTCAGTTGTGCCTGTAACTAGCCAAACACTTTCATTTATACCTCTTTGAGTTAAAGGAATTTGATGTAAAGAAGGTAAGCCAACTGCCGATGAAATACCTGGAACAACTTCGATATCGACATCTTCACGATTGGCTAAAACAAAATTAATCTCATCTTGCGCTCGTCCAAAAATAAATGGATCGCCACCTTTCAGGCGTACAACACAATGGTAAGCTTCTAAATTCTCTAAAATCATTTGGTTAATTTCATCTTGAGAAGCATAATGCTCACCCATTCGTTTCCCAACAAAAATTTTCTTTTCTGAGTAAGGGGCGTATTCTAATAAGCTTTCATCAATCAATGCATCATACAATACGACATCTGCTTGTTCCAAAGCTTTAGTGCCTTTTATTGTAATTAAATCAGGGTCTCCTGGACCAGCTCCAACTAAAATAAATTTTTTGCGTTCTTTCATTTCGATGTAAATTTATATAATTCTACAGACAAAAGCCAAGAATAAACAATGCACATTGTTTAATCTATTGATACATAAGGTAAAATTTTATCATAATATTCTGGGTGGTCTTTGATATAGTATAATTTTTGTAAATCTTCTATAGAGTTGAATGGTTTTACTTTTGTTCTATATCCAATAATTTGTTTGGCAACTGTGCTAAATAAATAAGGATTGGCAGTTAATTCCTCATAGGTTGCCGTATTAACATTAATCTTTTGTGTCTGTTGTACAGGGTTTATTTTTATTTGATCTTTTATTTTTTGATAAATCGTATCGTGAATTCCATAAACATCTTTTAGTTGTTCTTTATTCCTAAATCCACCTAGTTTTTCTCTAAATTGAATTATTCTTTGAGCAAAGACTTTTCCAATTCCATTAAGACTTTCAAAATCATCTTGATTAGCACTATTGATTTCTATTATTTTTTTTGTAACAATAATTTGTTTCTTTGAAATTGGCTTGACATAAATATTTGACTTGAATTTTTGATAAATTGTATCATGAATTCCATAAACTTCTTTTATTTGTTCTATAGAACTAAACCCACCAATCATTTCTCTATATTTTACAATTCGCTCTGCAAATACTTTCCCAATGCCTTTTAGTCGTTGGAAATCCTCTGCGGTTGAACTATTGATTTCTATTTTAGTATATTCATCGGTTATTTTATTGGACGTAAAACTAGAAAAGCTTGTTTTTTGGGTGTTGTAGCTGTTATTATCAATTTTTGCATTTTCTATTTGTGTTATTAATGTAAAATATTTACTGCTGTCAATTTTATTATTATATATGGTTATTCTATTTATAATAGGATTCTTAAATATTATCAATATAAAAATAATGGCTAATAACGCAACTAATGCATTCCTTTCAGACCGAGTATATGCCCATTTTCGACTCAAAGTTTTTAATTCTTTATCACTACTGTCCGATAAAAGTACGGAAAATAAACTTAATTTATTATAACTAATGCA
>CAYYMF010000022.1:0-40179 GCA_964472755.1 uncultured Chitinophagales bacterium
TTTCTTTTTGAACCATTAAACCTTCTTTGTTTATTTTATAATATAATCATTTATTTTATAATATAATCATTCTTGATACGCACTTTCTAACAAGCCAGGATCAAGTGCATTATGAACTTCCATAGATAATCCAATTATTTTATATGCTAATTCATTTTCAGTCATCCTTTGCTAACTTTGTGCTTTTTCTTTGTGAACTTTGTGGTTAAGAGTATTTTTTTAATAAAGTACCAAACTGCATCATTTTTCCTAAATCGGATACTTTTACTTTACCAGTCATAAATGCTTCTTGTGGATTTTGTTTTCCAGTCTCAATAGCAATGTATGTTTCCGTATTAGTATTAAGAGTTAAGTCGTAAGAATTAAGTATTCTCTCTTTTTGGACAGACAAATTTCCATTCTTAATTAAAACAGTATAAAACAAATGGTCTTCAAATTCAAAAAAAATATTCATGTCAATACTTTCAGCTTTTTCTTTCTTCAATCTATCAGGTAAAGTCGCAAATAATTCATCAATAGTAATTTTTTTAATCTCATTTCTCACTTCTCGTTTCTCATAATCTATATCATCAATGACCATTTTTGCAATAATCTCACACATAATTTCACTCGTTCCTCCGCCAATAGTTCCTAGTCTGGAATCTCTAAAAAATCTCGGTGCTTTATATTCTTCCATATAACCATAGCCACCAAACATTTGCAAACATTGATAAGCTAATTTATCAGATAATTCTGTTGCTAACAACTTAGACATAGATGCTTCTTTGACACAATATTTTTTCTCACTATGCATTTGACAAACCAGATAGGTATAGGCTTTCACACTTTCCAATTCTGCACTGAGTTGTGCAATTCGATGGCGTAAGACTTGAAATTTATTGATTGGTTTCCCGAATGCTTTTCGTTCACTCATATATTGCAAAGTATATTGCATCATTAACTCTGAGGAGGCAATCGCCCCTAATGACATGGTTAGCCTTTCTAACTCAAAACGTTGCATAATATAATAGAAACCTTTGTTTTCTTCGCCTAATAAATTGCCAATTGGAACTTCAACATTGTTAAATGCAATTTCTGCGGTATCACTTGCACGCCATCCCAACTTATTTAAATTGCTTCTTGTGACACCTTTTTCATTACCTTCTACCAAAATCATAGAAATGCCGCTTGCTCCTTCGCCTGTTTTACAAGCAATAATCATAAAATCGGCTAAGTAACCATTGGTAATAAAACACTTACTTCCATTGATGATATATTTATCGCCCTGCTTTGTTGCTGTTGTTTTAATGCCTGCGACATCACTTCCTGCATGTGGCTCAGTAATTCCCAAGCAACCTACAATTTCCCCAGCAATCGCTTTCACTAAATATTTATCTTTTAAGGCTTTTGATGCTTCATATTTAATATGGGATAATGCTAAATAGGGATGAGCAGAAACACTAGCACTAAAACCGCCACTCCAACATTTAGCCACTTCTTCAATAAAAATTACATCATACCAGAAATCTAAATTAGAGCCGCCATATTCTTCTTCTTGCGTTAATCCAAAGAAGCCCATATCACCAAATTTCTTATAAATTTCTCGTGGCACACAGCCATCTTCTTCCCATTGGTCTATATGTGGTAAGACTTCTCTATCTAAAAAATCTCTTAAAGTCTTACGAAATAAATTGTGTTCTTCCGTTAGGTAATATTGTTCTAATGCTGTCATATTTTAATTTAGTTGTGAATTGATGTAACAATTAAGCAATTATTTCATTATTGAATTAATTAATTGTATTCAGATTCAACATTTCTCTAGTTTCTGCAATACTTGCGATTTCTCTATCTAACATACGTGCTAATTTTACACCCCATTCAACACATTCGCCATTAGATTTTGCCATTTCTCCATTGGGTAAATAAAAATTATCTTCTAAACCCACACGAAAATTACCACCCATAGTACAAGCAGTTGCTACCAACTGCCATTGTTTTCTGCTAATGCCAATCACTTGCCAAAATGCACCTTCTGGCACTTGTTTAATTTGATGTATTAAGTTTTCTGTTGTAGCAGGAATACCACCCAAAACGCCCATCACTAAGCTGTAACACGCATTGTCAGGAATTAATCCCATTTCTCGTAGAGGTTCAACATTATGAATATGTCCAGTGTCAAAACATTCCATTTCTGGACAAATATTGTTTTCATTCATCGTTTTTACCACTTTAATCATGGTGTCAAATGAATTTTCAAACACGGCGTTCCAATAAAATTGTTTTTGCTTTTTAGAAAAAATGGCGTAGTTCATACTGCCCATATTAAATGCAGCCATATCTGGTTTTGTAATTGGAAGATGTTTTATTCTTTCTGCTACTGAAAGCCCAATCGCACCAGTAGAAAAATTAATAATCACATCAGGAGAATGTTTGCGAACTTCTGCTTTAATTTCTTCAAACACTTCTGTACGCCAACTTGGTATTCCATTATCTTCCCGTGCATGTATGTGTACGATACTCGCACCTGCATCTACTGCACGTTTAGCTTCTTCTCCGAGTTCTTTCGGCGTATAAGGAATTGCAGGACAATGAGAACGATTGGTGGCAGCTCCAGTGAGTGCCGCACTTAGAATTAATTTTTTGTTTGCCATTGTATTTAATTTGAAATTTTAAAATTTGGAATTGTTTGTCCATTCAATAATGAACACTTATTAATTCATTATTTTATTCTTTAATTATTTAATTACCTGACCAATTAGGTTTTCTTTTTTCTTTAAATGCTAACAAGCCTTCAGCGGCATCTTTACTTTTTAAGCAATCCATTAGCATTGTATGTAAATATTTATGTTTTTCTTCAGCATTTTTAGTTTTCATTTCTTGAAATGCTTTTAAACCTAATCGTATAGCTGTGGGTGATTGTTCTTTAATTTCTCCTATTAATTCTTGTACTCTTAGTTCTAAATTTTCTTCTTTTACAACTTCAGATACAATTCCAATTTCTTGTGCCTCTTTTGCAGATAAAATCTTAGCTCTAATACACAAATCTAACAATTGACGTGCTGACATTAAAGGTTCTAAAGTTGCCATGACTTGAAAAGGAAATATGCCACGTTTTACTTCAGGTAAACCAAATTTTGCAGATTCGACAGCAATAACGTGTGTACAGCCACCTATCATTAAAAAGCCACCAGCATATACATCGGCATGTACTTGTGCAATACAAGGTTTATGTAACCCATTAAATTCATCACCTAATTTAATGACATCTTTAGGCATTGGAATAGTCGATGTTTTCTCCGCTGTATTTTCTCCGGCAAATGCTTTTAAATCGGCACCAGCACAAAATATTGGACCATTGGCTTTGAGTACTACACACCAAATCGAATTTGTATAATGTGCATAAGCCAAAGCATAAGCTAGTTCGTTGGCTAAGTATAAATGAAAAGCATTTCTTTTTTCAGGACGATTGAGTGTGATGTATAAGACGTTTTCTTTTTCTTCAATAATAAGGTATGCAAAGTTTTGATTATTAAAATTTTGGATTTGCTCTTCAGTATAAGTCATCTTTTTTGTATTCTAATTTAAAGTAAAAAATTCATTCTCGTTCAACTAAAGTAATAAAATATCTTAATCAAACAAACGTTTGGTATTCTTTTTTACATAAGCTAAGTTAATTATTCAATGATTTTCTATTAATGCAACTATAATTTAAAATTAACACATAGAATTTGAGAAAAAAAGTACTTTCAATTAATGAAAATTGTCATCATAAAATACAATGCAGGAAATACCAATAGTGTTGAAAATGCTTTGCTAAGATTGGGTATTGAACCAATTATTACAGATGATAAAGAGTTGATTTTATCAGCAGATAAGGTAATTTTTCCTGGTGTTGGACATGCCGCACCTACCATGCGATATTTAAAAGAGCGTAACTTAGACCAAGTTATTAAAAATCTAAAACAACCCACTTTAGGTATTTGTTTAGGACAACAATTAATGTGTGAGCATTGCGAAGAAGGCGATGTTGATGGTTTGGGTATTTTTTCAATTCAAGTAAAAAAGTTCGAGAACTCAACAGAAAAAAAAGTACCTCAAATAGGTTGGAATAGCATCTCAAATATTCAAACCAACTTATTTAATAATGTAAACGACAAGAGTTATGTATATTTTGTACATTCTTATTATTGTGAACTATCACCTGAATATACTATTGCACAAACAAATTATATTTTAGATTTCTCTGCTGCATTACATAAGGATAATTTTTATGCGGTTCAGTTTCACCCTGAAAAATCAGCAGCTATTGGGCATCAAATTCTACAGAATTTTATAAGCCTATAATTTCTATTCTCTAAATAAATTCAACTTTCTAACATCTTAAAATTGTTGTTAGAAATTAAATCCTAGTTTAATTTTAAAACGGAATAAAATTTTATACTTTTGTAATAATGGAGAATTTTATAGTTTCGGCACGAAAATACAGGCCAATGCGTTTTACTGACGTTGTTGGTCAGGAACAAGTTTCTGAAACTTTAAAAAAAGCGTTATCTAGTGGAAAATTAGCACAATCATTTTTATTTTGTGGCCCTCGAGGCGTTGGTAAAACAACCTGTGCTAGAATTTTAGCCAAAGCGATAAACTGCGAAAATCCATCAGAAGAATTTGAACCTTGTAATGAATGTAATTCTTGCAAGTCATTTACTCAAAATGCCTCTTTCAATATTTTTGAATTAGATGCTGCCTCAAATAATAGTGTTGATGATATTCGGGTTTTAGTAGATCAAGTTCGATTTGCTCCACAAGCTGGAAAATACAAAGTCTATATTATAGATGAGGTACACATGTTATCTCCTGGCGCTTTCAATGCCTTTTTAAAAACATTAGAAGAGCCACCAAGTTATGCTATTTTTATTTTAGCAACTACAGAGAAACATAAAATTATTCCGACGATTTTATCTAGGTGTCAGATTTTTGATTTTAAGCGGATTGCGAATCAAGATATAGTCAAACAATTGCAATATATTGCTGAAAGCGAACAAATTGAAACAGAAGATGCTGCTTTGCATATCATTGCAGAAAAAGCCGACGGAGGCTTGAGAGATGCCTTATCACTATTTGATAAAATAGTGAGCTTTGCTGGTAAGAAAGTTAGTTATCAAGATGTCATTAACAACTTGAATATTTTGGATTATGATTATTATTTCAAAATTACAGATTATTTTATCAGTCAAGATAGTACTTCAACCTTAAATGCCTATAATGAAATCATGCAAAATGGCTTTGATGGTGAGATTTTCATAGGTGGCCTAGGGGAACATTTTAGAAATTTATTAGTTTGCAAAGCTCCAGAAACCGTTCAGTTATTAGAGAAAAATGAAGATTTAAAACAAAGATATTTAGAACAAGCTCAGGCCATTGATGAGACTTTTTTAATCAATGCTTTAAGCATTCTGAATCAATGTGATATTCAATATAAACAAGCAAAAAATAAACGTTTACACGTTGAAATTTATCTCTTAAAACTTTGTTTTTTAAGCACACAAATAGAAAATACACTAGAAGTATTGCTTGGTGAAAAAAAAAACTAGTTTCACTTCTAGAACAATATAAAATCCGAAAAGAACATAAAAGACTTTCTGTTCCTCAACAAATAATACCTGAAAAGCCTAAAGATGTTCATATATCAGAGATAAATCCTAGTGTTGCTAAATTACAAGAACAAACTTTAAATATTGTTCAACCGACATTACAAAATAGTGCTACTATAATTTCTAATAATACAAATGAACCAAAAAGTACAAAGACTAAAAAAATACTAGCACAAAAATCTTCTTTTGGAAATATATTAAAAGATTTAAAAGAAGAAACAATTGAAGTACAAAAAAAGTATGAATTCGTACAAGAAAATGCAATTGAACTTTGGAAATTATTTATAGAATATATCAGCCCTAAGGCTCAGAATTCCTTTATAAATATCATTAGTAACCAAGTTCCTGAAATTAAAGAAAATACTATATCTCTTTACGTTTCAAACAATATCAATTATGAAATAATTCAAATATATTGCTCAGAAATAGTCAGTTTTTTTATTAGCAATACAAATAACAACCAAATTTCATTGGATATTATTGTACAAAAAAATGAGCCAGAAGACAATACACCCAAAAAGAAACCAGTTGATAAATTAAAAGAATTAATTGACAAAAATGACAAAATTGTTTATTTAATTGAAAAACTTAGTATTGATTTAGAAGCTTTTTAAGCAAAATACTTTCCTCTTATTTTCATAAAAGTTAATTCAATATATTTATAAGATGCTATTGAAACTAAAGTTAGCATACCCATTGAAAATAATGGAACCATAATAAAGTTTTTTGCACCAAAAATACCAATGCCCATACCTACAAAAATATCTAAAAATATTTGATTTAAGATGTACATACTATAAGTTGTAAGTCCAACATAGTTAAGAAATTTATTATCAATTCTGAATAAATTATTTTCTCCGTTTATCATATTAAACAAAATAATAAAAACACAAGGAATAATAATGAAAACATGTTTAAATGCATAGAAATAAATATTATTGATATAAGCAGCCAACAACAATAATAAAATTGAAGCAATCTGAGTTTTTTTAGATATTATAAACAAATAAACCTGTGGATATTTACTTTTATATGTTTCTAAATGAATAATGACGTAAGCTAAAAATCCGCCACCAGCAAATGCTCCAAACCTTGCATGATGGACAAAATCAAAAAACTTATAGTAATTGTCAGTCTTATAATATTGATATAGAACCAATGCAATAAGTAAGACAACAAAATATCCAATATAAATAATTGCAAATGACTTTAATATATTTTTGGTTTTGTGTAACACAATTGGCCAAGTAATATAAAATTGTTCTTCAACGCCCACAGACCAATAATTTGAAATATGAGGAAAAAATGCTCCAATTGAATAAGCTACATTTGGAATCATAAATAAATACAACAAAAATATTTTATCTATTGAGTTGCAATAATCCATACCATTTTCTAGACCAGGAGCACCTTTTGCACAAACTAATTTATAAAAACCAAAAGCTAAAAATAATCCTACTAAATAGATAGGTAAGATTCTGAATGCTCTACGAATATAAAATTTCTTAAATGCAATTTTATTGGTTTTTGTTTTCTCTTTAATCAAAAAGTAGCTAATCAAAAAACCGCTTAACACAAAGAATACCGTCAAAAATCCTTGTCCAAATTGCTCCACTAAACTTCCTTTTTGCACGGGTAAATTTGCTGATGTTTTAACGGAATATACGCCCAACATGTGAACAAAAGTAACGTACCAGCAACCAATTGCTCTTAATGCATCAAGGTTTCTAAAATAAACACCTGCTTTATTAGAAACCTCCTCCTCTTTCTTTTCTGAAGTAAAATAATAAGCCAATCCACAACCTAGTATATTTACAGCAATATCTCCTAATGAAAAATGACGATTGGGGATATAAAAATGCTGTATGACTTCGACAAATAATCCAAGGAAAACGCAAATTATAATAGATGTTTTCTTATCTATCCAACCAGCAAATTGTAGAAATTTAAAAAGTGTATAATAAAAAACAAAATGAACGAATTTATCAAAAAAAATCTTTTGCAAAAATTCATCCTTTGGTATTTTTTCACCAGGGAGAAAACACAGATACAAAATCATAGCAGTCCAAATAGCTGCCGGAATAGTTTTTATTATCTTATCAAACATAGATTTTAGCCTACCAACGCCTGATAAGCTTCGCTATCTAAAAGGCTTTCAACTTGAGACGCATCAGTAATTTTAATTTTAACCATCCAACCATCACCGTAAGGTGCAGTATTTACTAATTCAGGTTGGTCTGCTAATAATGCATTTATCTCTATAATTTCACCTGAAATAGGCATAAATAAATCAGAAACAGTTTTTACAGCTTCAACAGAACCAAAAATTCCATTTTGCTCTATTTCTTCTCCTAAAGTTTCAATATCAACATAAATGATATCACCCAATTCTTTTTGAGCAAATTCTGTAATTCCAATTGTAGCTGTATCGCCCTCAACTTTTACCCACTCGTGTTCTTTTGAATACTTTAATTCTGATGGAAATTGCATAAAATATTTTTTTTGCTAAGATAAGATATTTTTATTGTCAAACCTTCATAATTTACAAATAAATTATTGTGCTAAAGAGAACCTGAATGTTACACCACCTCGATGTGTTTTTGTAGGATAAGAAGATAATGTTGCTGGTAATATTTTTCTAAAGTCATAGAAAATTCTAATATTGAACTTCTCATTTACAATATAATCAATAGTTGCAGCCAAGGACATTGTTTTTTGTCCACGCACTGGTTCTGCAATATTTTGATCTAATCGATAATTGACAGTTTTATCATTTCTGATGGAGAAGTCAGCTCTCAAATTGATATCATTATTTAATGTGATTTTTTTACCTTTTATTTTAAATGGCACTTTAAAGTGTGCTATTTTATAACCTAAAGCTGCTGTAATTTCGGTCGTTCTTGTTTCACTTAATCGATAATCCAACATACTCAAACTCAACATTCTTGATTTCTTAAATTCAAAATTTGTAATTAACGAATTTTTCCAAGTAGCTTCAAGTCCAATTAATGGCGATAATTGTTCCTGTATAGCCACTTGAGGAACTACATATAATGAATAATAATTTCCTGTTAAAGTGTCCATATTGTACGGCGTATAATACATATCTTCATTTACATAACCAGGCGTATTTAAAAAATTCAAATTGGTAATGTAAGAACCTATACTAAAAGTTGAATTATAGCCATGTGTAATATTAAACGAGGTAAACATTTTCTTACCCCATTTAGTTTTAGTAATTCCATTATACGTTAATCGCCAGTTTGGTAATGGCATAGTTTTCAACGGATTTAATTTAACTTTGTCAATACTTTTTCCAGTATATGCCGCAATCAATGATGGCAATAAAACATCTTGCGAGAACGGCCCATAGCCTTCTTTGTAATTAGGCAAAACAATAGAATCATTAATATAAATACCAGTGGAATTTGGATTTTTTTCTCCAAATTTTTGAGAATATAATTCTCTATTTTTTTCAAAATTTCTAAACGCTGCCGTAAAATTATTGTCATCAACTTTACCAAAAATGGTTCTAAACATTAAAAACGAAATAGAATAATTTCCTGAAACTTGTGGTGTTAAATGTTGATAATCCATTCCATTTTCTGTTTTCTTAAAAAATTCAGAATAGTTTTCGCCTTGTGTTTTTTGCATCGTAATATCTATTCGTAAATCTCGGAAAGGTTCTAATGACACTCTTAAATTAAATGTTTTTTGTTTGGTTTGAATAAATTGGTAATTTAGTGTTGTATCAGCAGAAATCCAGCCTTGCTCCCCTTTCCTACCTAACCAAGTGGTATCTCTTTGTCCACCCATCAAAAATTTAAAACCAGGGGCCTTATGTTCAAAATTTTGTCCAAACAATAATGGCGATGGCATTAAACCTGGTAAAACGGTAGTATATGTTCTATCCAAACTTAAAGAAGCACGCTGTAACATCATCAATGGGCGAACGACAAAATCCAATTTTGGATTGGCTGCTTGAGTTAAACCTTTTTTAGAATATTTTAAACTTCTTAATTGGTTTTTTAATTCTTTTTTCTGTACAACCATCTGTTCAATTTGATCTTTTGTAATGGTTGTGTCTAATTTTGCAGCTTCAATTTCTTCAATTTTTTTCTCAATTTCTTTTTCTTTTTGAGTCATTTTGTCTATGAAATTTTGGTTTTGTTTTTCATATTGTTCGACTGCTTTTGTGTATTCTTCTTTAGTTTTCTTTGGCTGATTGGTATTATATGGTTTTAAGAATTTAGCTTTATTATAAAGATTTTTAAAATTAATATCAGCATTAATTTGATAAGTCATCGAATTTTGAGCAATTGCTCCTAAGCTTTGCAATGCCAAAGAAGGTGCTGTCCATTGATAGGTACTTCCATATCTTGTACGTACAGTCATCCAATCTAAAAATGGAATATGTTGTAATGGTAAATTATAACTTGCATTAAAATTATGGTTATAGTTTGTTGGGCGACCCAATTTCAAGAAATTATGCCACATGGAATCACGTTTTGCTTTAGTATTCAGTTCTCCAAAAGGCTCATCAATTCTAGCTTGTTGGTTAGCTGTATAATCCACACTAATGGAACGTGTCAAATTATATCGAATACTCCAAAATCTATCCCATGTAAAATATTTGAAATAAGTTGGATCTAATACTAAACCATCATCACCTATATCTCTAATTTTTGTTTTATTAAATTGACGATTCAAATCAGTTCTGAAAGACAACGAAGATGGCTTCAAACTTAGATTAAATTCCTTAACAGGCTTTAGATATTTATTATTATTTTTTAAAGATTTGAACGGTTGCCAAATAAATTGTTTGGGTGTAAATGTATAACCTAAAGCTCCAGTATGTCTTACCGTTCTGTCATATTCTACTATTGGACTTGACTTCTCCATCTCTGTAAAAGCGTAAGTAAATGTAAAATTTTCAATATCATAAATCCTTGCTGGTTTATCAGGATTGGTTCTTACTTTTTGTAAATTCGTAACGTTTATACTCTTAATTGTTATAATATCTTGTACAATATTTTTAATTGAATCTAACTGTTGTTTTTTCTCATTTTTAGACAAATCTGAATCTGCATTAATTTCATCATATTTATCTTTTACTTTCACATCAAACTCATAAGGATCATATTTTGGTGTACTCACTGCTTGAGAATATTGTGCATACACTGGAATTTTTAGACCTGCTTTTTCTGGCAATAAATTACCTAATTGTAAGTTTGCAGTCGCATCAATTTGGTAAAAATTATCTCTATTTCTTTGATCCACCTTTTGTTCTATATCGCCATAACCAATAGTGTGCATATTTCCAGAAAGTGTAATATTTCCTAAGTTTCCTAGTTGCACATCAACACGACCTAATGCTGCCCAACCTTTGGTTTCATCAAAACCACTCACTCTTAATTCATTTACCCAAACTTCTGCACACTTTGGGTTGCCATCATCATAAGTATCATTAATTCCGCTTATTCTTTTTGGATTTTTAACACCTATCATTATTAAAGCAGCATTCCCTAAATCGGGATTTCCTATAATTGTTACTTTACCATTTTTTGTATTATAAATATATGGTAAATTATTCGGGGCATTGTCTTTATTTCTTAATTTTTTAATATGCGTTAAAGTATCAATGGCGATTTTCATTTCATTTGAATCAGGCCAAATAATTCTTCTATCATTATCATTATTTGGATTATAAGTACCTGGCGGTGTAACCTTTAATGGTATTTCATACTCATAATAATTCTCAGTAAAATCAGCTCCAATTCTCATAAACAATGAAATATCATTATCTTTTATTGGATATAAATCTCCGTCGCCACCAACAAAATTCTCGGCATGAGCAAACATTTTTAATTGTTTGTAATTTCTTAAATCTAAATCAGATATTTTATAAATTGCACGAGCATCACCATCTTTCAAACTGCAAATTTGTAAGCTCAGTGATTGTTCATTTATTTGTACATTGTTATTGGAAGTTGCACTTATATTTTGTTCACGTGTGATGCCTGGAGGAAGTGCATAAGTAATAGGTTTTCTATTGGTATTTTCTTCAATATTAACGTTTGTAATGTTGAAAATAGTATTATTGTTTTGATCGTTTACTAATTCTTCGCCTGGTTGAGTTAATGATAGTTGATAGCGTCGCCATTGATTTCTAATTAATGATATTTGAGAAAATCGTAAGGTTACAGGTTGTTCAAAATCGGTCATTACCATACGCACAAATCGAATTGAACGAAAATCTGCTATATTTCCAATTTTGTCATCAAAATCAGTAACAGGTATTTTAATTTGATACCAAGTATATGTTTGATTCACACCATTAATAGTTGCTGTTCCTAATACTTTATCTGTAATATATGGTGAATTTGCAATGAATTGGTCATCAAATGCTATTTTATATTGATAGTATTCTTCATTTTCGTTCAACGTATTATCATTATTCAAATCCTCATTGTCAGGATAGTTGGTTGAATTGCCATTCACATCTCCTCCTTTGTTATTATTAGAAGAGTTTCCTTGCGTGTTACTAAAATTTTTATAACGTGTGATTACATCATCATCAGGTGAAAAGCTACCATCTCTAGGGAAAATATAATTATCAGACGATGGGTCATCTAATAGATTTTGAATAGCAGTTGCATCACCAACAACCAATTGAGCTTTAGATAAGAATGTACTATAAAAATCTCTTTCTTGTTCATCATCCAATCCATCAAAACCAACATCTTGTTTTTGAATTACTTTTGGGTCGGCATCAAAATAATTACTTATAGCATTTACTATTGTTGGCGTAAAGCCCCAAGCAGAACGCTCAACAGTAGTTCCACCATTAGGTCTTGGCAAGCCATTTTCATATTGTTTTCTAGAATCTTTTAAAATATCTTCCGAAATATTTCCTAATTGTATATATAAGCTTCCTTTTTTATCAGTACTATTCACGCCGACAAATGGATCGAGCACCCACATTTGAATATATTCAATATTGGCAGCCTCAAAATCACTCATGTCAATAGAACGCATAATTCCACTCCATCTTGTTTCAGGATTGTTCAAAGAACCATCCGGTGCAGTTCCTTTTGATATTGAAGTCGGTGAAGTTTCAAAGTTATAAGGACCTCTTTCTGCTGGAAAATAAGATAAATCTAAAGTTCCTAAAGGTGGATTTCCTAATAGCGGATCTTGTCTATTTGTATAGACTTCAGTTGAATAGAATTGCCTCGTATAAATATTACTATTCGTTTTTGCCATCTCACTTGAGCTTAAAGGATTTCTATTGCTCTTATCATAAAAAACAGGGTCAATTGTGTACCAAGATAATTTTGAACGATTAAAACCGTAAGGTAAACTATCGCTTAATTTTGCTTCTGGGAATCGCTCTTGACCATATATATCTTTCATTCCTTTAGGTGCTGAAGCTAATTTCCACGACAAATAACTTCCTTTAATATCATAAGTTGAACTTGCACCCTCAAAATCATCTATATAAACAGCACCCGCACCTTCATTATTAACTGCTTTATTATGTCCTGGTATAAATTGTGCAACTTCAGCTTGTGCTGTAATTTTAGATGGAGCTGTAATATCCTGAGCTGTTATTTTATTAAAGAATTTTGTAAAACTTTTTGATTGACCTTGATAGTTCAAATCCATTCCCCAAACATTATTTTTAACTGGGTCATTTCCAAAATCCACTTTTTGCGTAAAAGGTTTTTCAGATAAACGCATGTGTGTAAAACCTAATGTCAAATTTTTATTGACAGTATAATCTAACCTAGTTCCAAATAATGATTTATTAACAACTCCAAACATTAAATTATTTTCAAAACTAATATCTATTGGAACTCCTGAACTTAAAACCCCTTGATTGATAATATTTACTTCGCCAATACTATAATTTACGGTATAATCAACATTTTCAGTAAGAACATTTCCGCCAGAACGAACAATTATCGAGCCTTTGGGCAATTGGAATGCATTTGGCAATCGAAAAGTGCTATTATCTGTTCCTTGATAAGTTCCTTTCATTACATATCTATTAAATTCAGGAAATTGTTGAGCACCAACTTTTGTGGTATCATACAATAATTGATAAGCAAATTTTTTGGCCAATACTGGGTTATTAATTTTATCTGCCAACCATTTACCAAATGGTTCTAAAACAGGAAAAATAATTTTACCATTTTGAGTATTTATAGTTACATCAGGAATAAAATCAAATTGACCATCATTTTGAGGGTCATTTTGATTATTTAGGTTATCTAAATTCATTACTCTAAGTAACTGTTTGCCAGATATATCACCAGCTTCAGGAAGGTACCGTTTAAAACCACCACCCGGATCTCTGTAATAAATATCAAATACAAATTTCTCCCGATTGACATTATAGGCATTTAATGAATAGATATTCTTCATCATCAAATTCCAAATTGGATTTTTTACTCTTATAGAAGTTGCTTTCAGCATTTTTAATGCTAAAATTCGCTCAGCAGATTTGGTAGAATCAGCTAATGGTGGTAAATCATTTGAGAACTCTCCTATTTGATAAACTTGTCCATTCACAGTATATTGTACAGCCACACCCAATACTTCATCAGGACGCAATTGATAATTTAATGAAATATAGCCTAATTGTGGGTTAAATGTATATTCAGATGTCGCTAACTTTCTTGCACTTACTTTTTCATAATCATCAATAGATTGAAAACCATTAGAAGTTAAGAAATTAATGACTTTTGATTGATTTCGGAAAAGCTCTGAATTTGCAGTTAATAAACCAAAAATCTTATTAGAATAATTTCCAGTATAAGCATCAGCATTTCCATTCAACATACTAGGATTTCGGATATTTTGAATTTTATTTTCGCCTAAGTCAGCAAATGCCACAACTTCACGTACATTTTCAGTTTGCCTCGTTTTGTTAGTAACCCAAACTTCCAATCTTGTTACTACCGCTTGAGAAGCAACATAGGGCAAACGTGCTAAATTTTGTTCATAATTATCTCTAAAAATATGTGCTAAGAAGAAGTGTCGATTATCTTCATATTCATCAGCTTTAATTTCAAACTTCTTAGTTTGAGAGCCATTTTCAAATCGAACACTTTCCGTCTTTGATTTTTGTTGGGACAAAACATTTGTAATAGTCAATCGTCCAAATTTCAATTGAGATTTAATACCAAATAAACTTTGTGGTCCACGTATTAAAGCAGAGCGTAAAGGCATACTAATATTACCAAATTCAATCAATTGTATAATATCATCTTCTTTGCCTTGATACCCTAATTTTAATTGATTATCGAATGCAAAACCAGCTTTAGAATTGTAATTAATGCCTAATTTTAGTTTATCGCCAATAGAAGCTTGTAAGCCTAATTGTATATTCATATCAAAATCAAAGTTGGTATTGCGTCTTTGGTTTTGTAATAAGACTGGATTATCTACTTTTTGAGAATTTACACCTACTGTAACATCAACATTTCCAGTCGGGACAATCTCAATTTTAGTACCAGCAAATAATCTATCAAATAATTCTGGACCTTGGTATAAAAATGGTTGCTTGGTTTTTCTTTCAGCTAAGTCAATTGCTTTAGAGCGTTGTTGAAAATAATTTTGTTCAGCATTTTTATTTTGCAATTTTACATACTCATCATAAGTTAGAAAAGTTGGTGTCCTAAAATTAGATTTACCAATTTTTTCTGTATAATAAAATTGCTTTGTAATCGGGTCATATTCGACCTCTTTATTGATTGCTTTAGGATCTTTTAAATCTAAAGTATTATTCAAATTAGGAGTATAAATTCCGTTATTATTTCTATCTTGAATTGGGAATTTAAGTTTAATACTATCTTTCTCTTGAGCAAAAGTACTAACTGATTGCCCAACAAGTATCAATAGAAAAAAGATATGCCTAATCGTATTATTCAAAGTCTGAACAAATATAATTAAAATTATAAATTTTTAAGGCTTTGTTTTATCAGGTCTTCAGTGGTATTAATGTTTGGGTTTGATTTTAAAACAGTTTGAATCGCCTTTTCTGATTGATTTTTTGCAAAACCTAGCATTGATAAAGCCGCAATTGCTTCAGTCAATATTTCATTCTTATTAATTGAAGCAACCCCTAACTCAGAAGATTGTAAATAAGATTCTTTCTTTACTTTATCTCTCAATTCAATAATTACTCTTTGAGCTGATTTTGGTCCAACACCTTTCACTGATTGTATTAAACGTACATCTTCAAAAATTATTGCATTGGTCAGTTCTTGAACTGATAAAGAAGACAACATAAGTCTAGCAGTATTGGGTCCTATACCAGAAACCGAAATCAAATGATTAAATATGTTTTTTTCATCTTCCGTTGCAAAACCATATAGAAAATGTCCATCTTCACGTACAATTTGTTGTGTATAAAGAACAGTTTCTTCTAGTTTATCAATTTCAGAATAAGTTTGCAAGGTTATATTTACCTGAAAACCAACTCCACCACACTCAATATAAACTAAGGTTGGCGACTTATAAGTTAATTTCCCTTTTAGATAAGCATACATATTTTTATAGTTTTAATTTTATTTACATGGTTTTTTTCGGACTTTAATTTCTTGCCCTGGTTTTAAAATTGGTTTTTTATCAAAGTCATTCCAATTAATTAAATCCTGAACCGTAACTTCATCATATTTTTGTGCAATTGTCCATAAAGTTTCTCCTGATTTAATTTTATACATTTCAAAACAATCTTCGTCTCGAAAATAAGTAATTGGATTTAATTTTGTTCTAAGTGGCTCATTTTTCTTCTCTTCTTTTTTATTTTTCAAAGCAAGTAGTTCATCTTGAGTTTGAATATCATCTGATAAAATATTTTTTAAACGAAAAGAAAGAAAATTAAAGTGTACAAAATGGCTATAATCTTTTTCGTGAACATAGAGAACTAACTCTTGATTTATTTTAAGTAGATTTCCAGACAGTTCATTCCAGCGTCTAATCTCACTCACTTTTACATGAAACCACTTTGCAATAAATCCTAAATTATCGCCTTGCATAACCGTATAAACAATTGTTCTATAATTTGCATCGTCTTCCTTGTAAAAATCAGGCATTTCTATTTTCGGAGTACTAGCTGTTTGTAATTTTGATAGATTATTTTGTTGAATAATTGGTGCAGTTGCGTTTGTCTGTTTAAGCTCTTCACGCTTTTGTTTTAAATATTCTTCTTTTGTTAGTTCTTTCTTTTCAGGTTGTATTTCTTTTTTCTTTTGTTCCGCAAGTTTTTCTTCTTTTAGCTTTTTCTTAGCTTCTAATTTTTCTTGCTCCGCTAATTTCTTTTCCTTAGTAATTTCTTGTTTTGTTTTCTTTTTAGGCTTTTCAACTTTTACAGTTGGAATATCTTCAGAACTAAAACTTTTCGTATTGTCGGCACTTGGTTTTACGACATTTGGAGCAGATAGCTTATCTCCCACATTAACATTTTCTGCAAATGCGTATAATGAATCTTGATAATAGTTAAAAGCAACCATTTTTGAAATAGGCAAATTAATCGTAAAATTTGCAGGTATTAAAGTAGTTAATAGAGATGGGTTTTCTTCAATAATTAATGCTTTATCAATGCCCACAATTTTTGTTAAATCTTGTACTGTTAGTTTGTCTTTTAAAGTAACTCGTTGTGTGCTTTCACGATATAGAGGATATGGATTGATACCCATGTTTTTAGCATACTTCATTGCATAAACGATTGCAATATATGAAGGCACATAAGCTTGAGTTTCCTTTGGTAAATAAGGTTTTATATCCCAATAATTTTTAGAACCACCTGCTTTATTAATGGCTTTATTAACATTTCCAGGCCCACAATTATAGGCTGCAATCGCTAAATGCCAATTACCATAAATATTGTACATATATTTTAAGTATCGAGCCGCAGCATCACAACTTTTATAAGGATCTTTACGTTCATCAATTCTTTTATTGATAGCTAATCCATATTGCAAACCAGTGCCATACATAAATTGCCATGGACCTGTAGCACCAACTGGTGAACGAGCGAATGGGTTTAAGGCCGACTCTACAACTGCTAAATATTTCATCTCGTCTGGAACACCATATTCATTGAATATAGGTTCAAATATTGGAAAAAACTTCTCAGCACGACCTAAAACTTTAGCAATGTGCGTACTTTTAGATGTATAAAAATCTATATATTTCTGAACGTGTGCATTGTAATCTAAAGGTATTGTTCTTTGTATTTTTTTTAGTCTTACATTTATTTGTGCACTTAAAATCGCTGGGTCAGGATCATTTTTAAATAATTGTTCTTCAGTTGGAATTAATAAATCAGAAGGATTATCTTGCCATTGATTAACTAATTTTTGAGCCTTAATATCAAAAATTGGCACTATAAGAAGTATAAAAATGCATAGTATAATAGGCTTAAAAGTCATTCTACTAATATATATTAATATTTTAAAATAAGGAAACAAAAATAAAGAAATCTATGTTTTTTTTTTAAATAATTAATAATATAGTTCTTATTTACTAATTATTTCTAGGGGGTAAAATTAGGCGGTAGCTTTCTTGATTCTAAAAACTGTTTTAGATATAAAAAAGTTAAATAAAAAAACAAAAAAATTATTCTGAAATTTTCTTTTTTTCTTCTTCTTCTTTTAGACCTTTTTCAAACTCTTCTTGAATATTATTCTTGGCAGCATTAAATTCTCTAATACCTTTACCTAAACCTTTCATTAATTCTGGGATTTTTTTACCCCCGAAAAGTAAAACAACTACTAATAATATCAAAACCCACTCTCCGCCTCCAGGCATACTAAATAACAAAACTGAATTCATATCTATTTTTTTACTTTACAAATTTAATATTTTAAAATCAAAATAAAGTATAAAAATGATTAAGATTTATTTTAATCCTTAAACCTTTCGATATCACGTCTATCTTTTTTAGTTGGTCGACCAACACCTCTATCTCTAACTTCAAATTGATAGAAGAAAGAAGGCAAACTTTGGTCGTGAATACTTGGCGGCGATTTATCTTCATAACAGGTAATCGCAATAGAAGCCCCAACTCTTTTATCTATTAACTTTATGACTTTCAATATTTTAACATCTCCATTTTGTGCGAACTGAAGTTCATCTCCTATTTTAACCAACTGAGATGGCTTAATTCTTGTACCATCTAACTTAACTTTACCTGAATTACATGCATCTGTAGCTGCAGTTCTAGTTTTAAACATTCTTATTGACCACAACCATTTATCTACCCTAACTTTCTCTAATTCAAACATTGGCAAAGTTTTTGCATTATGCAATATTAAGAATTAAAAGTAAATTTGCTATATGAAGAAACTATTTTTTATATTTTTTGTTGGATTATTAATTTTTGCTAATGCAAAACCACCTAAATCAAATACTTCTACTACCAATAACCAAAGTTGGGTAGAACGTACTTCAATTTACGGAAAGTGGAAATGGGCATCTACAGAATGTTGTGGAAAGAAAAAGGGCATAACAACTCCTGAATCAAATGAAAGCAATATAATTTTAGAGTTAAAATCAGATAATACATTTAAAGAAACTTCTAACAAACATAAAATACCAAGACAAGGAGCTATAACTTTAACAAAATCATATAAAGAAGATAAAACATATACCAATATGATACAATTCAATGATGAACGTCAGGCTCATTATAACTTATCAAAAAATGGCGATACACTTATTCTAAGTTGGGAGTATTTGGAATTACAAAAAGAAACTTATGTTAGAATCAAATAAATTGTTACTAATTTAGAGAAATATTCAAATTATCTGGATTTATATTTTTAAGTTTCTCTAATTTTTCTTGTTTAAGCTGTATTTTTCTTTCTCTACGCTGAATATCTAATTTTTCTCGTTCAGTGCCTTTATAAACTAAGCGAGTCCCCATTACATAATCCCAAAGAGGAAATGTTACACACCAATTCATATCTTGATTAGGTGCCATGTGGTGATCATAATGCCATGGCAAATACTTATATCCCCATTCAGGATCTAAATGTGATTTTTTATGTACATAGTAATAATTGTACTGAGACAACCACAATGCAGACACAAAACCTGGTGCAATAGGAAAAAATGGTGCTACTGCAACTGCTGCCACAGCCAATGATGCCACCTCTTTACTTTGTGGATTCCAAGATTCCATAATATCTTTTTCATAATCAGAATCTCTAAAATTTTCATCTATTACAGTTTTATGATGAATTGCCCAATGAAAACGCCAAAAGTTGCCTTTCTTTTTGCCTTGTCCGTGTAATATTTCTTTATGAAAATACCATTCAAAAGCATTTGCAAAAATTAATCCTGGAATAAAACCAAACATAATCAAATATTTATAATCGAAGCTAAGAATAAAATATTAATTAACAAAATTAAATTTTACTTTTGCTCTTCATATTATGCAGCTATTTAAAATTGGAGAAAACTTACAAATAAAAATTTATAATAGTTTAAATGAGTTTAATCCTATTGAATGGAATAATCAAAATAAACAACTACCTTTCTATCAAAGTTTTCAATATTTACAGCATTTAGAACAAACTCAAAAACAAATTAATTTTAGATATGTTCAAATTTTTGAAAGTAAAGTATTAATTGGATGTATATATTTTCAACAATTAAATTTTGACATGCAAAAAATATTCCAATATAACTCAGAAAGTAAACTTTCTTTCATAGAAAAGTACTTTAGTAGAAAACAAGTTTATCTTTTAAATCTAGGCAATGTATATTTTACTGGTGATACTGGAATAATTAGCAATAATATATCTAAACTTACCTACATTTTACCTAAGCTATTCAAATATGTAAACAGTTCCTTTCAATATAAATCATTTGCCTATCTATCTGCTGATTTTTTAGACAATGACTCAACTTTTCAAGAAAGTTTTATTTCAAATGGGTTTCATATTTTAAATACAGAGCCTGATTTATATTTTAAACTAAAACCAGAATGGTCTAATTTTGAAGATTATATAAATGCTTTTTCATCAAAATATAGAGTGCGAGCTAAAAAAGTGCTTAAAGATTCGGAAGCTATTCAGAACAAAATACTAACACATCATGAAATTCTTTTTTTTAAACAAGAGATTGAGCAATTATTTGAAAATGTAATACAACATGCCCAATTTTTCCTTTCGCCTTTAAATTGCAATTTCTTTGTAAATAAACAAGAAAATGTGGATAATATTTGTCAAATTTATGGTTATTTTATTAATGAAAAACTTGTTGGGTATTCAAATATTTATATCTGCAATAAAATTATTCATGTTCATTATATTGGGTTAGACTATCAAATAAATTCCGACTACAAACTATACAATAGAATGTTATTAGATGTTGTAAAGATTGGTATTGAACATAAAGTTGAAAAAATACACTTTGGTAGAACTGCAACAGAAATTAAAACTACTATTGGAGCAGAACCTTCCTATTTTAAAAGCTTCTTGAAAATTAGAAATCCAATTTACAATACAATTGCAACCTATTTCTTAAAAAAGATTTTACCACCGAAATTTACCGTCCGACATCCATTTAAACATAAATAATCTCAATTTCGATATTTATTCTAAATTCAACTTGCTGACTTCCAAACACTTTTCCATTACAAACTTCCCTGAAAAATCTAAGTATATAACATTCGGAATTCTTCCTTTTCTAATTTGGTTATTCTTGATGAGAAAATCTATTATTGAAATAATTTGATTATTGGCACTATCCGCATTTTGTTGGATAGAAACTGCTTGAGGATTTAATGCACAACTAATAGCTTGAATCTCATTTTGCGTAATCTGCCAACTAAATTGGAATAATGAATTAACTTCATTTTGATAATTTTGATAATTTTCTAATTGACTTTTTATTAGATCACTCAAGTAATGGCTATTCGTCCAAGAATCATTTTTATTAAATATAGAAGGAGAAAATTTTCCTTTCGATTTATTTTCCATACTATCAGAAATTCCTTCAAATACTAATAATACTTTACCTTTTCCATTATTTCCTATAATATCTTTAATTGAACGATTTACGAATGCACTCTCAATCAATTCATTTTCTTTATAAATTTTATCTCCCAAAATATTGTTTAAAAAATTTAAGAATGCAGTATCATTGACTGTTATTCCACAAAAATGGCTTAATTCTAAAATTACTAATTCAGCATGATTTTCTAAAAATAAATTGATATCATTATAAATATCAGTCATACTTGCACCTCTACAACCCAAACCATTACAATCAGTTGAATGTTGTGCATAATAAGATTTTCCTATTAAAATTGGACGAACATCAAATACTCGAATCCCCTGTACTAATTGCTCTTTGAAGCTCAATAATTGCGTAGCCGTATTACAAAAATTTGCACCAAAAGTACATTTAGTCAAATCATACATACCCGCATCGTGTGCAGCAGGCATCATAATACTTTTCAATGTTACATTTGAATTGGGATACGCTTCAATTAAATTTTGCATCCAATTTTCATAAGATTTATCTAATGAATTTTTTTTATTCTTTTGACAAGATAGAATAAGAAAAATAAATAAATACAAACAAGTTCTCTTATATATACAAAATTTCATACCAAATTATAATAATTGAAAATAAAACATCTAATAAAGTTATGAAAAAAAATTAGTTATACACTCACTAAATCCCACAACAACTTAGCAACTTGTTCTGATGTATTTTGTGCAACTAATCTTTTTTCTAAAATTGAATAGTTAGGTTCTGAAGATATGCTTTCAATGAAATGTTTAATCTGTAAAGCAGTACAATTATTTTGAATCAATTCAGGAACAATTTGTTTTCCAGTAATTAAATTTGGCAATCCGATAAATGGTACTTTAATCAACCTTTTTGCAATTTGATAATTTATGAAATTTGTTTTATAAACAATTACTTGTGGAATTTTCAGAAGGGCAATTTCTAATGTTGCAGTTCCGCTACAAACTACAGCAAACTTAGCATTTTTAGACACATTTGAAACTGTATCAAAAACAAATTCAATATTCTTTGGAATTAATTTAGGATAAAAACTTTTCATTTTTTTCATCGCCACTATCTTAAAATGTTCATTCGGCATTAAGCTGGCTAACTCCATAAACACAGGCATTAATGCATTAATTTCTTGCTTTCTACTTCCAGGTAATAAAACAATTTCTGACTTTGAATTACTATTCAAAATAGTCGATATTAATTCCATTAATGGATTCCCAAAATAATGGACGGGTATATTTTTTTGTTTAAAATAATCGACTTCAAATGGAAAAATAGAAATCAACTCATCACAATATGCTGGTAACTTTTTAAACCTACTTTCATTCCAAGCCCAAACTTTCGGCAATATATAATACACTGTTTTAAATCCATTTTGTTTACACCACTTTGCCATTCGTAAATTAAAGCCTGCATAATCAACTAAACAAACGACATCAGGCTGCAAGTCTAAAATATTTTTTTGAGTTGCTTTAAAATTTTTTCTAATAGTAAAAATATTTTTCAAAACAGTTGAAAATCCCATAAAACTTAATTGTTCTAATGGTATTATCAATTCACAACCTTCATGCTTCATACTTTCTCCACCCAAACCATAAAATCTAGAATTAGCATCTAAGTCTTTTAAATAATGCATTACATTGGCTGCATAATTACTGCCAGACTCCTCTCCTGCTATGAAAAAATAAGTCATTAAAAAGATTTGTAATTGGTAATATTACAAAATTAATTTGTTATACTTTAATAGAATATCGCTACAATATCTTTCCATTCTTTCACAATAATAAATTATATTTGAATATTAATTTATTTTATGAAACTTAATATATTATCCCAAAATTTCTATGCAAAAAGTATGCAGATTGCTTTTTGTATAATTGCTTTTTTTTGTTTTTATAACAACATACAAGCATCAGAAATTAATCTAGATAATACAATTACGACACAAGCATTACCTAAATTTTTTACTGGTGCTGGAATGGCAGATATTTCAAGTGCTCTAAATCACGATACTAGTGGAAACCAAATAACAAATTCATACTTAAATAGTGAATATTTAAAATTGTGTAAGGCTTTAAAAATTTCTGATTATAGATTTCCGGCTGGAACTGCTGGAAATTTTTATCATTTTTATGGTAAAGGAAGTGGTATTGACACAACTGAAGTTTATTGCAACCCAATTTATTATGGTATTAGAAATCAAAGTAAACTGCAACAATTTGTAAATAGCTATAAGTTTGAACAAAACTTAGATAAGAATTACGCCTATTATTTTAGTGATTTTATGCATGAAATTCAAAAAGATATGCCTGAAGCTGGATTTTATTATCACCTTAATTCTCACACGCACTTTTACAAAGGTCAATTAAAACAACTATCTCCAACGATTCAAGAGTTGATTAATCAATATTTTGAATACAATAACACTTTGCTGAATCGAAAATATGATGAATTTATCAATTCAGTGGATACCAATCAAATAAAAATAGCCATTAACTTATTAGAGTCATTAAAAAATGATAGTAGAATTGCTGACTTAAAACAATTATTAGTCAATGATGTTAATTTTCAAAATAGTTTCCAAGAAAACATAAATTCCATAAGATACTTTGAAGCTCAAAAATTAAACTTAAAAGGTATAGAAATCGGAAATGAAACGGAAGCTGAATATGTTTTGTTTGATGATGATTACACACATTATCCTTATTCATGTAAGGTAGATGAAGATGGCGAGGTCAATCCTTTTACAAAAATTCAATTACGTGATTATATAGAAGGTGTAATTAAAAATTGGATATTAACAACTTTATATGCAGATTCCATTCATACTAATTTTAACAAACCAATTGGATTAACAATTAGTGGCTTCCGAGGAAACATTGGTTTTGATAAAAATGATAATCCATATTTTATTAAACAGTTTGGTGTATTGGAGAAAAAAGCATTTTTCTGGAGTAAATTTTTTGGAAATGAACCTAAAATTGATGCTTATATACCACACATTTATTCTCAAAAAGCACTTGAATGCAGCAATTATACTGCAAAACTGGATACTACTCCATCTGAGCAAATCAACAAAATAGCGATAGATGTTATTGAAAATTTTTCAGACTCAACACTGCCTTATGTACTCAAACACATTAACAAAACAGTTAATGGCAAACCACTATGGATAACAGAATGGAATTTCAATATGAAATCTTTTGTGCCAAATACTTTTATGCATGCTTATTTTCTGCATCGTGCTATTGCAAAAAATATAGAATTTTATGAAAACAATTTATACAACATTCAAAGTTGGTTATTACATTATTTATCTGCTACTTATTATGGATATGCATTAATAAAATCAGGATATTTTGGTGCTAAATATACTATAAATAAAATGCTACCTTATGAATCTATCTATATGTGGAGTAATACCTTGAGCGACCAATCTAAAAAATTAGATATTGTTTTAGAAAGTCAAAACCATCAAGCAAAAGAAGTGCAATGTTTTATAAATAAGGACAAAACAAAAATTTACATTCACTATAATAACATTTCAAATGACGATGATATTTTATTATTGAAAAATATTAACATCAAAGACAATACTAAAAATTATACAATCAAATCTGTAAATACACATATTCTAGCAGCTCAAACTTTATTAGCTTCTAATTATACTGAATGTCAAGCTGTAAAAAACCAAATTTCTGCAAATAGTTATACGATTATTGAGGATTCATTAATAAATAATTTTGATACGATTCATTTGCCATCTAAATCCATTGGACAAATTACTTTGCAAATTGAAGAAAAAACATCTACTAAAATTAAACATTCTAAAAAAAAGGAATATGCCATAAAAATTTATCCAAATCCAAGTAATCATTGGCTCAATATCGATATTGAAAACTTTAATTCTGATAAAAATATTTCAATAAAAATATTTGATGCATCAGGAAAAATTGTTAAAAATATACACAATATTAAATCTCATAATCTAATAGATATTAATACATTAAATAATGGAAATTTTATTATATCGTTATCTGACGATAATGTGATAATACATTCTCAAAAAACCACTAAAAAAGACTAAAAACTGATTACAAAATCTTGATAAGAATAATATTCTTCAATTGAATATCTTTACATTCTAATTTTTATGCCTCAACTTATTACAATACAACTAAGTCCTATACAAGCAAAAGATGATTTGCAAATCAAAAAAAACATTGCCAATCACTTATCGCTTCGCGATGACAAATTTATTTATATATGGAAAAAAAGAAGTATTGATGCACGTAAAAGAAACATAAAAATCAATGCCACATTTGAGGTATTTTCAAACAATGAAATTTATAAGGAAACAATTTATCAATTTCAAGCAAAAGATGTTAGTCAAGCACCTAAAATTCATATTATTGGTGCGGGTCCTGCTGGATTATTTGCTGCTTTACAAGCTATAGAATCTGGTTTTAAACCTATTATATTTGAACGTGGAAAAGATGTGCGAGAAAGAAGACGTGATTTAGCAAAATTAAATAAAGAAAGCATTGTAAATTCTGAATCTAATTATTGTTTTGGGGAAGGTGGTGCAGGTACCTATTCTGATGGCAAATTATATACTCGTTCTAAAAAACGTGGCAATGTTCAAAAAGCAATGGAGTGGTTTGTGGCATTTGGTGCAGATACAGATATTTTAGTTGATGCTCATCCGCATATCGGGACTAACAAATTACCACAAATTATCGTTGCAATTCGTGAAAAGATTATTGCAAGTGGTGGTGAAATTCATTTCAATTCAAAGCTCACAGACATTCATCTTGAACAAAATTCTATCAAAGGTATTACAATAAATAGTAATGATAATTACAATATAGAACAATTGGTTTTAGCAACAGGTCATTCTGCCAGAGATATTTTTTATCTATTGCATCAAAAAGGCATAAAAATAGAAGCCAAAGGGTTTGCTCTAGGCGTTCGAATTGAACATAGCCAAAATTTAATTGATAACATTCAATACCATGGACAAATCAGTGGAGATTTATTACCTCCCGCATCATATTCATTGGTAACACAAGTAAATGAAAAAGGTGTTTACTCATTTTGTATGTGTCCTGGTGGTATAATTGCACCTTGTGCCACCGAACATGATGAAGTGGTTACAAATGGTTGGTCGCCAAGTAAAAGAAATAATCCCTATTCAAATTCTGGAGTAGTTGTCAGCATTGAACCTGAGGATTTTCCAAATCACGAAAATAATCCTTTTGTTTGCTTAGAGTTTCAAAAAATGGTAGAGCAAAAATGTTGGGAAGTTGGAGGTAAAACTCAAAGGGTTCCTGCTCAACGTTTATTAGATTTTATTAATGGTAAAGTATCTGAAGATTTGCCTAGAAGTTCTTATCAACCTGGTTATGTTCTCGCAGATTTGAATGAAGTTTTACCAAAAATCATAAGCAAAAATTTAAAAAAAGCTTTCTTAGATTTTGGAAAAAAAATGCCTCAGTTTTTAACGAATGATGCCGTATTACACGCACCTGAATCTCGAACCTCCTCGCCTATTAAAATTCCACGAAACAACGAAACTTTACAACATACACAAATCCAAAATTTATATCCTTGTGCAGAAGGTGCAGGCTATGCTGGTGGTATTATTTCTGCAGCAGTTGATGGTATGAATTGTATTGAAAAAATTGCTGAATTAAATAATTAATGAAAATATGGAAAAGAAATTTTATAACAATATTGCTGGACAAGATATAGGTAGAATTATTGCAATTAGCGATGGCGTTTTTGCCGTAGCTTTAACTTTATTAGTTTTGGAAATACGAGTACCAATATTAGAAATAATTCACTCAGAAAAAGAATTAATTGCACAATTTATTGCCTTAAAATCAAAATTTCTAGTTTATCTATTAGCATTTATGACCACAGGCATTTTCTGGCTTGGACATTCATCACAATATAAACATATAGAAAAAAGCGACAGAAATCTCAACTGGATAAACTTAATTTTTCTACTATTTGTTACTATGTTACCTTTTACTACAGCATTTTTAGGCGACTATACCAAATTCAAATTTCCTATTTTTATATATTGGCTTAATATTTTTATGTTAGGTATTTTACTCTATATCAATTGGAATTATGCTTACAAAAAAGAATTTGTGAATGAGAATACAAAAGAAGATATAAATGTTCCTTTACGAAAAAGAATTATATATGCACAAACATTATATTTCATTGGTGCATTATTATGTTTTATTAATCCATATATTAGTATAACTTTTATTATTTTAATTCAAATGAATTATGCTTTTGGTTTTGTCTCTTGGTTAGGTTAATCGTTATTCTAATTTTTATATATTTCTTGTCTAAACGTAAAATTACTTTAAGAATCTTTATCTGTTGATAATTGTTTTTAATAGACTTATTAAGTAATTTTGTAAATATCTTAAATAACTTAATTATGAACACGAAACAATCTGAAATATTATTTGAAAAAGCAAAAACTTTAATGCCTGGTGGTGTAAATTCTCCTGTAAGAGCTTTTAAATCGGTAGGTGGCACGCCAATATTCTTTCAAAAAGGAAAAGGTTCAAAAGTTACAGATGTTGATGGAAATGAATATATTGATTTTTGTAATTCTTGGGGTCCTTTAATTTTAGGTCATTGTAATCCAGAGGTAGAAAATGCAATAATTGAAACTGTAAAAAATGGAACTACTTTTGGAGCTCCAACTGCGTTAGAAAATGAATTAGCTGAATTAATAATCTCCAATCATAAATTTATAGAAAAAATCAGATTTGTAAGTTCAGGAACTGAAGCTGTAATGAGTGCATTACGATTGGCAAGAGGCGTTACAGGTCGTTCTAAAATTATAAAATTTGAAGGTTGTTATCACGGACATTCTGATTCACTTTTGGTAAAAGCAGGTTCTGGATTAATTACTTTTGGTGCATCGACATCAGCTGGAGTTCCTGAGGCATTTGCCAATGAAACGATAGTTTTGCCTTTAAATGATGAAGAAAAACTCACACAAACAATACAACAATTACCAAAAGATATAGCAGCTGTTATTATTGAGCCAATTCCTGCAAATAATGGATTATTATTACAAAGCAAAAAATTCTTGACTCATTTACGAGAAATGTGTACACAATATGGCATTTTATTGATTTTTGATGAAGTTATTTCAGGCTTTAGAGTAAGTTTTGAAGGTGCTGCCGGCTTGTATGAAATTCAACCAGATATTATCACATTTGGAAAAATAATTGGTGGTGGAATGCCTGTTGGTGCTTATGCTGCATCTAAAGAAATTATGAGTAATGTTTCGCCTGATGGACCGGTTTATCAAGCTGGAACTTTAAGTGGAAATCCTGTAGCGATGGCAGCGGGAATAGCTCAACTAAAACAATGCTTAACACCTTATTTCTACAATATATTACAACAAAAAACGGATGTACTGGTTGATGGCATTAACAAACATATTGAAAAACAAGGTTATGATTGTCATTTATTTAATATAGGTTCTATTTTTTGGATTGCATTCTCTAAAGAAAAGCACATTAATAGTGCGGATAAAATCGACAGTAATAAGATGATTTTATTTAACAAATTACATAAATATTTATTAGAAAATGGCATCTATATCGGTCCCTCTGGTTATGAGGTAGGTTTTGTTTCAGCTGCTCATAGTATGGAAGATATCAATAGAACTATCGAAGTTTTCTCTAAAGGCTTAGATGTTGCATTTGCTTAAAAACTAACTTATTTAAACCAAGTTTTAATTTTATCGACAAAAGACGATGAAGTTGGATTGGTTAATTTATATGCTTCACTTAAATGTTGATGGTATAATTTTTTAATTTGACTAAACGTTAATTTTTGGGTCTCTACTGGCTCTTTTGAAAGCAACGGTTTTTGCTTGATATTTTCAATATTAAAACCATAAAAGTCCGCTTCTTCAACAGAATAAGTTTCAATGTATTGTCCATCAGTACTTAAAGATACTTGCAATGGTGCAGCTTTATCTTTCATACCTATAATTGCCACATTTCTAGCTTCATCTTTTTGATTTGGTCTTGAAAAATGTATCAATTTATGATTATACAAAATGGCTTGACCAGCTTTCAATTTGGGTTCAATACCTAAATTTATAAACTCATTCGTAAATTGTTCAAATTGTCCTGCAATTCCAAAACCACGATGACCATGTTGCCAAAGATGCGAATTGGGGACTAATCCTAAAGTTCCATTATACTTATCTGTATCGACTAAACTTATCCATAAATTATAGGAATTATAGTGTCTTTCATCAACAATATCCCAATCATTATGGGCTTTCAGCACAGATTTTCCTTTCTTTTTAGTTGCTAGAGTGCCACCTAATAGTTCTAAATCTGGAAATAAAACTTGTACTTTGGATTTGATAGATTTGTGTAATTCATTATTGATAAAAGCATTTTCCTCCTTAGATAAAAAATGAGAACCTGAAATAAAATCTTGTTGGTCTGTTTTTAAATACTTTCGACACAATTCATTAAAATAGCTAACTTCATCAATATTCAAAAGATCAATAATTACAAATCCATTATCTAAAAGTTGGTTGTACAGCATAGAAACAATTATTTGGAGTTTAATAAAGGGTATTCTAAATGCATATCTTCCAAAGCATTTTTCACTAAATCAGCAATTAAATATTCTTTATACCAATTTTGGTCAGTTTGAATAATATGCCATTTTACAGCTTTCGAGCAATTTTCAAAAACATCTTCATACGCTTTTTGATATTGTTTCCACAATTTTCGTTCTTCCCAATCACCATCATTGTGTTTCCACATTTTTTCTGGATTAGTTTTACGTTCTTGCAAACGTTCCAATTGTTCTTCTTCAGAAATATGTAAAAAACATTTTATAATTTTTGTTCCTGTTTGTTCCAAAAGGATTTCAAAATTATTGATAGCTTCAAATCTATTTTTTATCGTCGTTTCATCTACCCAATGATGCACTCGCTGTATTAAAACATCTTCATAATGTGAACGATTGAAAATAGTAATATTTCCTTTTGATGGTACAACTTTATGTACTCTCCACAAAAAATCATGAGCCATTTCTTCCTCTGTTGGCTTTTTAAAAGCTGCAACACTGATACCTAATGGATTTAATGCCCCAAAAACATTTTTCGTAACTCCATCTTTTCCACTTGTATCCATACCTTGTAAAATAACTAATAGAGCATTTTTCTTAGACGCAATTAAAATATCTTGTAATTTCTTAATATCATTAAGTATTTCAACAGTTTTCGATTTTATCAAATCTTTTTCTAATTCTTTAGGTGCTTTAGTCGGTAACTCCGATAACTTAATTTTCATAATGAATTTTGTAGTCCTAAAATAGCTAAATTAATTGATTGAAGTAATTTTTTGTATAAATATTATATGCTTGAACATATATTGTAACTCAATAAAAACGACTTATAAACACCTAAAAATACTGATTGAAAATAAAATTTTGAAAATTAAAATTAAAGTCTATATTTGTGCGAAAATCAAAAAAACGGAACAATATTTGTTAATCATTAAAATAAAGACAAAATTATGTATTGGACATTAGAATTAGCATCGTATTTAGAAGAAGCTCCATTCCCGGCTACAAAAGATGAGATTATTGACTATGCTATTAGAATAGGTGCACCATTAGAAGTAATTGAAAACTTACAAGAATTAGAGGGTGATGAAGATATTTTTGAGTCAATGGAAGATATTTGGCCAGATTACCCAACCAAGGAAGATTTCTTATTTAACGAAGATGAATACTAAACTAGTTTATTCTTAAAAATATAGTATAGGCTGCCTTTGCAGCCTATTTTTATTTGTAAAATCATTCAACACTCAAAACCTCATCTACTAAACAATAATCATAAGGAAGATAAGCCACTTTATGTTCTATATTCATTTCTGATAATAATGAAGAAGTTGAACGACCAATTGAAATAACTGTCTGGCTAGAGTCTTTTTCAAATTTAGAAAAATAGGCTTTGGCATTCATCGGACTTGTACATACAATAATATCAGCGTCAATTTTACTTAAATTAGATTTCATAGCATTCTGATACACAGATACATTTGTAATATCAGTTAAACCTTTGCTAAAATTCTTCTGTACTTGATGTAAAGATTGCGTTGCACCAGGAAATAAAACTTTTATTCTTTCATTTATTTTTTGTTCAAATAATCTAGCACTTGTATCGCCATGTCCATCTCCAACAAAATCTGCTTGAATTCCATATTTCTTCAATTGCATTTCTGTTCCTTTACCTAATACTGCAAACTTAGTATTTTTTAAATCCTTTTTATCATATTGAGGAATAAAGAAATCTATTGCATGTTTACTTGAAAAAAAGACCCAGTCAGTATTATTTATCAAAGACTTATCGAAATCAACTGCCTTAAAATCTAAAAAAGAAATACCATCTACTTGATAAGTATGAGCTTCTAAATTGGTTTTAAAAAAACTATCCTTCACCAAATTACTTGTAATAAAAACTTTCTTAGGTTTAGGATTTCTGATATGTTGCACCAATGCCGAAACATCAACATCTTCGAGGTTTTTATACTGTGTATGTGTTCTAAAAGGCATTCCATTCCAACTTTGAGCCAAACTAATCCAAACATGATTCCAATCTGCTTCTTTTTTGACATAAATAGCCAAAGGCACTTGACAACCGCCATCAAAAGCATTCAAAATTTTTCGTTCTAAAGTTGAAATTTCTGCATCATTTTCATCATGTAAGCAAGCTGTTAATTGTTGCATTCGTTCATCATTTTCACGAATCTGATATGCTAAAATACCTTGTGCTGCCGCAGGAATAAACATCGGAGCTTCTAATGGAACAACTTCAAACTTAGAAATATCTATTTCTAATCGGTCGATTCCAGCTTGTGCCAACAAAATAGCATCAAATTCTCCATTTTCCAATTTAGAAATTCTCGTAGGTACATTTCCACGAATATCTTTTATTTCAATATCTTTTCTATAAGAAAGTAGCTGAGCTTTACGTCTTGAGCTTGAAGTACCCACAATTGCATCTGTTTTCAATTTCAGAGGAAGTGTAACATCTACTTTTTCTTTATTAATCAATAAAACATCAAAAGGATTGGCTCTTTTGGAATAAGCAGCAATTGTTAGCCCATCAGGAAAGACAGTAGGTAAATCTTTACAAGAATGTACGGCTAAATCTATATCATTATTCAATAATGCTTCTTCTAATTCTTTGGTAAAGAAACCTTTCCCTTCCAACTTATCAAAACTTGTATTCCAAGTTTGAGAAGCATCGCCTTTTGTTTGGATAATCTTAATTTCAGCATCAATATTATGCTTAGATAGAATTTGTTGGGTATAGTTAGCTTGCCACAATGCTAATTTACTACCACGTGTACCGATAATAACTTTTGTATTGCTCAATTTTTAGGAATTAATTTGTTGAAGCAAACTTTTTTTAGATGCTTTAAATGGTAATGCAGTATATTTTTGTTCCATATAGTCCATTACTTTCAATAATACATCTTTTGCGTCATCATTCAATGTATCAATATCTTTTTTAAACGCTTTTTCCAAAGCAACAGTTCTAATTTCTTTTACTTCATTCGGAATATTTGACAATGCCAATTCTAACTTTCTTTCTTTTACTAATTCAAAGAAAACATTCAGAAAATCTTCTAAAATAGCTTCCGCCTTAAACATTTCACTTTTTCTAAATTGTAAATTTTCTTTAGCTTTTTGTTCTAAAGAAACAATATCAATATAATTTACATAAGGCAATTCTGTAATTGCTTTTTCAATATCTTGAGGTACTGCCAAATCTACAATAGTAACTGTCTTTTTTTGTCCTTTATTAATACTATGGAATGTGGATTCGTGTAAAATAATATGATTTGCACCAGTACAAGAAATAATTACATCAAAATCTTCATCATGATTGGGTAAATTTTCCAAGCTATAAGCTTTGGCATTTCTAAATCTTGAGGCTAATTCCTCAGCTTTGTTTAAAGTTCTATTATAAACTGTAACTTGCTGAAAATCATTCTTAATTAATAAATTTGCCATCAAGTTATTGGTTTGCCCAGCTCCAATTATCAATACTTTAGATTGATTAGATAAGTTCCAATCCAATAAAGAACGATATGCTAAAGAAACCACTGAAATTGGTTTTTCGCCAATTTTAGTCTCAGTATGTATTTTTTTTGCAAATACGATAGCTTGTTCAATTGCCAAACGAATACTATCTCCAGACAAATTATGTTCTTTGGCTTTTTGATAAGCATATTTAATTTGTCCTAAAATTTCTCTTTCGCCAACTACCAATGAATCTAATGAAGCAACAACGCCAAATAAATGTCTGATGGCATCTTTGCCTTCAAAAACCATTGCTTTTGAAACGTGTAATTCTATTAATTCTTTATTTAATGATGGATTGATAAATAAGAATAATTCTCTCAATACTTCATCACTCATTTTATAATCACAACAGAAAAACATAGTAACTCTGTTGCAAGTATTCAAATATAGCAATTCAGAAAACGCAAAGTTAGTCTTCATCTGTTCCAACCTTTGGATTGGATAGTCAGAAGTATCACCATCTGAAAGCAAATAATCCTTCAGACGATTAACTTTGGTTGTTTTGTGTGTTATGGTTACAACTTTATATTGCTGCACGTTTTTTCGTTTCTTTTACAAAGATGCATCATTTTTTAATGAAATAAAAATGATATATATCATACCTAAAGTTAGGTAATGTAAACTTAAAGTATGACTAACATCTTATCCACAAAATTATTTTTTACCAAAAATGCCACCTAAATCGATGCCACCTAATAAATCTTTAGCTTTTTCTTGTAATTCATTGATATTGATTTTACTCATTATCTTGCCAAAATCAGGTTTCCCATTTTCGTCTAACAATTCATTTTGTAGGGTACTAAACAATTCATTTACTTGAAAGTCTTTAACTTTTTGTGCAATATCATCTGATAAACCCACTTTATTAACCAAATCATTCACTACATTTTTTTGAAAATTTTGTAACGCTGGATTTTCGGTAATACTTTGTAAACCATTATCAAAAATCGATTTTATATCAGATAAATTTCCAGACATAATATCTTCTGAAAAGAATTTTTTGAAATTATCTAAAAGTACAGAAGTACTCTGTGAAGTTTGATCACTATTTAAACCAAACTTTTCTTGTATTTGAGCTTGAATTTTGTCTTGAATACCGTTTAAAATTTCTTGAAACATAAAAAATAAATTTTAATGAATTAATTTATACACGCAAATTATAAAATCTAAATCATATTACATAGTTTTGTTATAATTAAATTATGGATATACAATTTTGTGGTGCTGATAAAACAGTAACTGGAAGTTCGCATTTAATACGTTTAAAAAACGGCAAACAAATTTTGCTAGACTGTGGTTTATACCAAGGTGGTGGCAAAGAAATGTTTGATTTTAACAACCAATGGTTTTTTAAACCATCATCAATAGATATTTTAATTTTAAGCCATGCACATATTGACCATTCAGGAAAAATTCCAAAACTAGTAAAAGATGGTTTTCGTGGGAAAATATATTGTACTTCAGCAACACGCGATTTATGTGCAATTATGCTATTAGATAGTGCAAAAATTCAGGAAAGTGATGCAAAATCAGCACAAAAAAGAGGCAATTTAAGTGCAAAACCTTTATATGATGAATTTGATGTAAAAAATGCTTTAAAATTATTCCGAACCGTAGGTTATGACAAATGGTTTTATGCTGATGAAGATGTAAAAGTATTATTTAAAGATGCCGGACATATTTTAGGCAGTGCCTCTATTACATTAGATATTAAGGAAGATGGCAAACAAACGATACTTGGTTTTACTGGCGACATTGGCAGATGGGACAGACCAATACTCAAAGATCCAGAACCAATGCCAGAATGTGAATTTCTAATTTCTGAATCTACTTATGGTGGAGTTACACACGAAGACATTCCACAAGAAACTGGAAAATTATTAAAAGCCATTACAGATACATGTGTTAAAAATAAAGGAAAATTATTGATTCCTGCTTTTAGTATAGGACGAACTCAAGAGATTTTATATAAATTAGACCAATTATATCTTTCTGGACAATTACCGGAAATTCCTGTGTATTTAGATAGTCCACTTTCTATGAATGCTACTGAAATTTACAAAATGCATTATGAATGTATGGACGAGGACATTGAGCAGTTTCTAAAAAGTAATGATAATCCATTTGGGTGGAAACATTTACACTATATTACAGATAAATTTGAATCAAAATTATTAAACGAAAAACAAGAACCTTGTGTTATTATTAGTGCATCAGGAATGGCAGAGGCTGGACGGATTAAACATCATATTTTTCATAATATTGAAGATGCCAAAAACACAATTTTGATAGTTGGTTATTGTGCGAATGGTACACTGGGGGAAAAACTAGTTCAAAAACCTGAATTTGTAAAAATATTTGGCATAGAAAAGAAAGTCAATGCTCAAATTGAAATCATTGGTAGTATGAGTGCTCATGCAGATGATTCAGAAATTAGAAAATTTTTAGCTAATCAAAAAGGAGCAAAAAGGATTTTTTTGGTACATGGTGATGAAAAAAGACAACTGAGATTAAAAGAAAATTTATTAAATAATGGATTTGGTGAGATTTGTATCCCATCAATAGGTGAAATTGTAACTTTATAAAAAATGGAAATAGATAATAAAAATTGGTTTGAATTATGGTTTAACTCTCCTTTTTATCATATTTTATATAAAAATAGAGACCAAAATGAAGCTAATATTTTCATAGATAATATGATTACCAAATTAAAAATGGATTATGGTAAAATATTAGATTTAGCTTGTGGGAAAGGCAGACATGCTTATTATTTAGCTGAAAAAGGATTTGATGTTATTGGTGTAGATTTGGCAGAAAACAGTATAAAATATGCCAATACGATGTATCAATTACCGAATTTAGAATTTTATGTACAGGATATGAGAAAGCCTTTTCGAATAAATTATTTCAATTATGTATTAAATTTATTTACAAGCTTAGGATATTTTAATCAAATTCAAGAGAATGAAGCTGTTTTTAAAAGTTCTTATGATATGTTACAAGATGGCGGATATTTTTTAATTGATTTTATGAATACAGAAAAAGTAATTCAAAATCTTGTACCACGAGAACATAAAAATATTGACAATATTGATTTTTATATACGTCGTGAAGTAGCCAATGAAAAGATATACAAACACATCAAAATAGAAAAAGAAAAAAATGTATATATTTATCGGGAAGAAGTTCAAGTTTTATTACCACATCATTTTCATAACTTTGCCAATAATGCAGGTTTTACAGTTGTAAACGAATTTGGAGATTATCAATTTCAGGCATTCAATCCCAAAACATCAGATAGGTATATCCTTTTATTGAAAAAATAGGAAATTTATATATGGAAAAGAAGTTAGTAATTATTGGAGCAGGACATGGAATTAGCAAATCGGTTGCCAAAAAATTTGGACTAGAAAAGTATCATATCATTTTAATTGCTAGAAAAGATGAAGTTTTAGCAGAAATTACTGAAGAGCTTTCCAACGAGGGTATCAGTGTAGAATATTATGTTGCAGATGCGAAAGATAATGATTCAATACGTGATGTCTTTGAACAAATTTGGGAGCAACACCAATTCATAGATACTATTTTATATAATGTTTACAACAATAGACAAGTTAATATTGATGAAGAAACTGCAGATAGTATTACCAAAGATTTTAAATCCAATGTTGCTGCGGCATTTACTGCCATCCAATTAGTTTTGCCTGATATGGAAAAAAACAATTTAGGTACAATTTTATTTACTGGAGGTGGATTAGCTCTTCATCCAATGAAAGAATATGGTTCTCTTTCGATAGGAAAAGCAGGATTGAGAAGTTTGGCTGAATCTTTACACGAAGCATTAAAACCTAAAAATATTTTTGTTGGAACAGTTACTGTTTGTGGAGTTGTTAGTGAAAATGATGAGAAATACAACCCTACAAAAATTGCAGATTTATTTTGGCAATTACAAACAGAAAGAAAGCAATTTGAGATTCAATATTAATCCATGCTTGTTCATGACATCATAGATTTTTTTAAAGATATTGACACTTCCTTATTTATCTTTATTAATCAAAAAATACAAAATACATTTTTTGATTTATTGATGCCAATAATTAGAAACAAAATTACATGGATTCCGATTTATAGTATTTTAATCTATCAATATTTCAAAAAGTACAAAAGCAAAGCAATCTATTTTATAGCATTTCTTTTGATAAGTTTTACAATTAGTGATTTTTTAGCACATCAAATTCTAAAACCATTTTTTGGTAGAATTCGTCCTTGTTATAATGAATTAATCAATGTCAGATTGTTGATAGAAAGTTGTGGTGGACGTTGGAGTTTCCCTTCCATTCATGCAGCCAATCACTTTACTTTGTCTGTTGGAATAATTTTAAGCAGACTTTTTATAAAACGGATTTGGATAATTTTATTAATATTTTGGGCAATAATTATTGGCTTTGCACAAATTTATGTTGGCGTTCATTATCCATTCGATGTTCTTGCAGGAAGTATTTTCGGTAGTTTGTTAAGCTATATTACATTTAAGATGATGAAAATTGAAAAACTTTCCTCCTAAAATCCATTTAATTGTTTTTATTTTTTATTTTTAATTACTTATTTTTATTATTAATGTGTAAGCCTACTTCAGGGTAAGCCCATTTTCTTAAGAATACTCAGATACATAATTTGTGTTTAACTCTTCTAATTTTAATTATTTTTGAGTATATTTGTAATAATAGCCAACGGAAGCATACCTTATTCAAATTTACTATTTCCTTAGGTATTTTGGTATTTTTTTGTCTTACAATAAGGTTGTTTTATTCCTAACTTAAAATCTATTTTTTTGAAAACTTTTAGGATTGGTTATTATTATTTAAAACAAAAATTAAAAGTATGAAATTAGGACTAATTGGATTTGGTAAGGCAGGTAAAGCAGTAGCAACTTTAATTATTCAAAACGGAGAACATTCTTTAGAGTGGGTATTGAAACGTAGTTCACATCTAGAGAACAGAAGTATTTCTGAGTTTTTAGGATTATCAACCCGTAATAAAGCGGGACAAATCTACTCATCTTCAAGTATTGAAATTAATGAATTTTTAGACAAATATCCAGTTGATTATATTATTGATTTCTCAACTGAAACAGGAATTTATTATTATGGAAAAGCAGCAAGCCAGAGAGGCATTAATATTATTTCAGCTATTTCTCATTATAGTAAAAAAGAAATGCAATTATTAAATACATTGTCAAAAGAAATAATTGTATTTTGGAGTCCTAATATAACCTTAGGTGTCAATTATTTATTGTTTGCAGCTAAATCCTTAAAAGAAATAGCTCCGTGGGTAGAAATTGAAGTAATAGAAGAACACTTTAAAGCAAAAAGTGGAGTTTCCGGCACCGCTCTCAAGATTGCAAAAGTTTTGAACTTAGAACAGTCTCAAGTCAATTCTATTAGAGTCGGTGGTATTGTTGGAAGACATGAAATCGTTTTTGGATTTCCATTTCAAACAGTTAGATTAATTCATGAATCTGTATCAAGAGAGGCATTCGGAAATGGTATATTATATGTAATTGATAATATAAAAGATAAAAATAAAGGCTTTTATAATTTTGAAGATATTTTGACAAAAAACATTGAACCTAGTAGTTAAATAGATTAAATCCAGAATTCACATTAGAAAATAAATAAGTTATTCTTACAATATAAAATCCTAATGCGTAGTACTAGTAAAATAAGCGTATAAAATTAAACAAATCCTTTCCCAATAAAAAGATTACGCCTTGAGATAGAAGGCTATTCTTAAACAAATATTGGAAAAATGGATTCAAAGATTAAATTTTGCAGTGTGAAGATTTGACACTATCCTAAAAAGTGTAAATTTTTTAGACGAGTCAAAATTACTATCGTTCAAATTAGTACAAATGTACAATTGAAGCCGTTCAGACCCGCTTTGGGCAATACCGTATTCAAGCGATACCTTCGGTAAGTATTTTCCCAATCCACGTTAACTTATTTCAAAAGTAAACTTTTAATCTTTAAAATTTTCAGATGCATTTTATTCAAGTGAATAGGTAATTTAAATCTAAAAAAGTTCCATTTTTGAAAATATTATCTCTTTTATTTGATGAAAATTACTAAATAGATAT
The DNA here is from genome assembly GCA_964472755.1 of uncultured Chitinophagales bacterium. Classification (GTDB taxonomy): domain Bacteria; phylum Bacteroidota; class Bacteroidia; order Chitinophagales; family JADIYW01; genus JADJSS01. Next base: position 39,988 of record CAYYMF010000022.1, read on the forward strand.
TTCTATTCAGCCGTAATTGTATTCATTATTTTTGTTTGATTTCTAATACTTTCTTGGTGAATTGCCTCAAACATTTCTTTTACAAACTCTTCGGTCAATTCTTTTTTAGCACCTTTTTTTACTCTATCATTTACGATTTCATCCCAACGACCTGTTTGTAAAATCGTAATACCATTATCTTTTTTAAATTGT